>NZ_CP035913.1:6002155-6302693 GCF_004209755.1 Pseudoduganella lutea
CCCGGCAACGCGGGCCCAGGCCTTGCGGGGAAAGGCATCGAGGGCGGGTACGCCGAGCTGGAATGGCTGGACACCTTCCTGCGGGCCGGACGATGCGACCTGCGGCCGGCGTGCGATGGCCGCCTGGCCCGGTTCGGGCACGTTGGCCAGTCCGGCCGCAACGACTGTTCCCGCGGCGCCGCGGGCGACGAAATACCCTTCGCTTGCCAGCAGCTGGTAGGCCATCTCGACCGTTCCCCGGGCCACGTTCAATGCGCTGGCCAGGCTGCGCACGGACGGCACCCGCTGTCCGGGCGCCAGCCTGCCCGTGGCGATGGCCTCGCGAAAGCGCTGGTACAGCTGCAAGTAGATGGGCGCGTTCGAGGTCCGGCTGAACGCCCATTGCCGCTGCAAGGTCGTGATGTCCTGGTCATTCATTGAATTCTTGGCCCTGTCGGCTGGGCCATGATTGTCTTAAATTATCGGCTTCCCAGCAACCAGACAAAGAGAAGCCATGAGTACCCCAAAACGATTGCCCTACCATACCCTGTCTCCCGAAGCCTACCGGGGGCTCGGCGCGACAAAGCTGGCGCTGGAAAGAAGCAGCCTCGGCAAGGAGCTGATCGAACTGGCCTGGCTGCGCATGTCGCAGATCAACGGCTGCGCGTTCTGCCTCGAGATGCACGCGAAGGCCCTGCGCGCGGGCGGCATGCAGGATGCCAAGCTGGACAGCCTGGCCGGATGGCGCGTGGGCGAGCATTACACGGCGCGCGAACGCGCGGCACTGGCCTGGACCGAATCGCTGACGCACGTGGACCGCACCCACGCGCCGGACGAGGACTACGGGCCGCTCACGGAGCATTTCAGCGATGCGGAGATTTCGGACCTGACCTTCGCCATCGCGCTGATGAGCGCATTCAACCGGCTTGCCATCGGGATGCGGCAATGAAGCATATCCTGCACATCGATTGCAGCCCGAGGGACGCCTCGCACAGCCGCGACCTGTCCGCCGCGCTGCTGGCGCGACTGTTGAAGCGGTACCCTGGCGCCGCCGTCACGCGGCGCGACCTTGGACGAGAACCCGTTCCGCACGCGGCCTCCGCCTATGCCACAGCGCTGTCGTCGCCGGCGGCGCTGTCGTCCGGCGAAGCGGCAACGGCCACGCACCTGTCGGAACAGCTGATCGGTGAAATCGAACGGGCCGACGCCCTGGTCATCGGCACGCCGATGAACAACTTCACGGTACCCTCGGTGTTCAAGGCGTGGATCGACCAGATCCTGCGCATGGGGCGGACGATGGGCGTGACGGCGACGGGCGAGAAGACTGGCCTGCTGGCGGACAAGCCGGTCTACATCGGCATCGCCTCGGGCGGCGTGTTCCATGGCGCGCACGCGAAGCAGCCGGACTTCCTGATTCCCTACCTCGTTGCCGCATTCGGCTGCGTGGGCATCACGTCGCTGCAGTTCTTTCCCTTGCAGGCCACGGCATTCCTCGACGGCGACCGGCTCGCAACCGACCGCGAGGCGCTGGTCGCGGCAATGCGCTGACGCCTCTACGCCGCGCGCCGGATTCCCCGCAGGGTCAACGCGACACCTGCGACCAGGAAGTAGAACGCCCCGAAGCCGGCATAGCCGGTGACGGTGAAGATCGACGGGGTGACCGGCAGGCCGGCCTGGTAGACGAAGAATGCGCCGGCCAGTGCGGACTGCGCGCCACTGGCGATCATCGCCCACTGGGCGCCATGGGTTTTCCGGCGCCGCAGCGCGGTAGCCAGCTGGAGCAGGCCGGCGACGATGGCCCACGCACCGAACACGGCGAGGACCCGGTGCATGTTCGGCAGCGCGATGGCAATGGCGATCGCGATCGCCACGCTGATGCCGGCATTGAGGGCCTGGGACCGGTTGCCGGCAAGGCCGCCGGCGCGCAGGCCATCCGCCAGGTTTGCCAGCGCATCCCAGGCCGGGTAAGCGACGAGGAGGAGGGCGGCGATGCCCGGCGAATGCGGCGCCAGGCCAACGGCGGCGGCGATCCATGCGAATGCGAACAGCGCGCGGCCAAAATAATATTGCTTCAACCAGCGTGCCATGGCGGGGTGGTCCGGCGTGACGGATCGCGTTGTCGCGCTCCCGTTGATGGTGTCGTTCATGGTGGTTCCTTTGGGAAGGTTGATCGGACAAGATGAGACTTCATGGTGCTACCTACTAGTTGGTAGGCAACGTGACGCAAAAAAGGTGATCCTGCCGCGCGACTGAGCTGCCTGGGCGATGAAAGTCCAGCCGTCGGCCGACGCCCCGTCCCTGACAAGCGCAGGCCGCGGAACGGCCCGGTGCCACGGGTCACGCCGCCATGCGCTGCAATTGCGGGTCCATGATCGCGCCGAATGCCGTCACGTCCCCATAGGCGCGGGCCGACAGCATGGCCCCATGCACGGTGGCCATGAAGGCTTCCGCTTCCACGCGGGGCGGATGGACCAGCGCGATCGTTTTTTTCCCGCACGCCGCGTTCGAATACGGACGTGATCCAGCCGGACAGGAAGCGGAAATAGCCGCGTACCTCCAGAGCCACGTCGTCGGGCAGCATCGGCAATTCGACGGCGAGCAGCGCACAGATGCAGAACGGTGCCGTTGCATCGCCGATGCAGGTTTTCCAGTACTGGACATAGGCCCGCAACTGGTCGAGCGGGCCGGAAATGCCGTGCTCGAGGTTCGCGATGCCTTCTTCCGCGGCCTTGCGGTACTGCGCGACAAGCGTGCGCACCAGGTCCACCTTGCTGGGGAAATGGTGATGGATGCTGGCCTTGCGGATGCCCACCACGCCGGCAATGTCGGCATAGCTGAAGCCGTTGTAGCCGCCGGCGGCGATCAGGGAGCGCGTGCAGGCAAGGATGTCGTCGGCGGTGGTCGTTGATTTCATGGTTCTAGTCTACCTACTGGTAGGTTGGCATGTCAAACGGTTTCTGGAGGCCAGGACAGATGTTGTTTGATGCAAATCAATCGCATGGCTCTTTGACGGCTGCAGCAGAGCCCGGGCGGTATATTCGCGCCTGGATGTTGCGATTTCGCAAATGGGTATTCCGCCGTCATGGGAACTACTCTAGTCTGGTCAAGGTCCGCTGCCCGCCGGGTGGCCGGGAGTCCGCCATGTTCAATTCCGAAACCCTGGAAGTCGCCATCGGCATGGCCTTCCTGTTCCTCATGATGTCGCTGGTCTGCACAGGCATCCGGGAATACATCGAGGGATTCCTGAAGTGGCGGGCCATGGACCTCGAGCGGGCCGTGCGCACGCTGCTCGACGACAGGGACGGCCAGGTCGCCGCCTATTTCTATGGCCACCCGCTCATCTCGTCGCTGTACCAGGGCAGCTACGATCCCGCCGTGCTGGCCACCACGGGGAAGTGGGAGTCAAGGTGGAAGATATTGCGCGCGCTGCTGCGCCGGGATGCGCCACCCGATGCGGCTGCGCGAAACATGCCGCGTGCCGGCCGCCGCCACCTGCCGTCGTACATCCCGTCCGAACTGTTCGCCAAGGCGCTCATCGACATTGTCGGCCGTGGCCCGGCCGGCGTGGATGCCGAACACACCGCAAGCGATGCGGTGACGGTCGAGCTGTTGCGCGAGCGGGCGGCGGCGATTGGCTCGCCGATCCTGCGCCGCGTCGTGCTGAGCGCCATCGATTACTCGAAAGGAGACCTGAACCAGTTGCAGCTCGACCTGCAGCGCTGGTTCGACGGCTCGATGGACCGCGCAGCCGGCTGGTACAAGCGGCGCACGCAGGCGATATTGTTCGGGCTCGGGCTGGCCGCCGCCGTGTCGCTCAACGTCGATGCCCTGTATGTGATGGAACGGCTGACCAACGACAAGGCGCTCCGGTCGGCGGTGGTGACGGCCGCCGGCAGGCTGCCCGAATCGGTCGACCGGATGATGCCGACCGCCGGCACCGGTGCGCCGGCGGTCCTGGCGCTTGATGCGCCGGCCCTGCAGGCGGCGGAGAAGGCACGCGACCTGCTGCGCGAGATCGGCATGCCGATGGGCTGGGTGCACCTGGGCGGCATGGGATTTTTCGAAGGCATGCGGCCGGTCCAGCTCTGCAAGAGCGTGCGCGCGTCGGCGTGCACGGGCAGCCGGGAACATCCCAGCTATGCGCGGATCGCCGCCGGCTGGCTGATCACGGCGATCGGCGTGATGCTCGGTGCGCCGTTCTGGTTCGACGTGCTGAACAGGTTCATGGTGATCCGTTCGACCGTGAAGCCCCACGAAAAGTCGCCCGAGGAAGGCAGCGAAGACCGCAAGGGCGCGCGGCCGCCGCCACCGGCCCAGTCGCTATCGCCGGTCCAGGCAGAGCCGCCGGCACCGGCCATGACTGGTCCAACGGGCGGTGGAGGAGCCCGTGCGCTCGCGGCGCCGCCGCCGGAAGCCGCCGACTTCGTCCCGCACGCGTGGCGCGACGGCGTCGTCAACGAAAAGGAAATACCGCTATGAGCGCAGGTTCCAGCCATTCGGCGCTGATGGTCGACCGGGACATGGCCCGCCTCGCGCCCGCGTTCGCGCAAGCCGTGCGCGCGGCGCTGGATGAATGCAACGCGAAAGCGGCATCGCTCGATGCGATCCTGTATGAAGGCTACCGGTCGCAGGCGCTGCAGGCCCTGTATTACCAGCGCGGCCGCACGGTCAGGCCACCGCAGGTTCCGGTCACGAATGCCCCGACCAACCTGCAGAGCTGGCATGGCTACGGGCTGGCCGTCGATATCGTGCACCGGACGGGATTCTGGGCGCCACCGGAAGGGGAGGCGTGGTTCCACCAGGTCGCCGCCATTTTCAGGCGGCACGACTGCAACTGGGGCGGCGACTGGCAGCGACCCGACCTGGCGCACTTCCAGTGGGCCGCCTGCCCGGCCAGCCCGTCCGACGCGGCACGGGAGCTCGTGCGCACGCGGGGCTTGCTGGCCGTCTGGGACCATTTCGGCGCCCGCCGGCCCGCGCCGGCGGGGAGCGCTGATGCTTAGTCGTTCGCGTGCTGCACGAACACGGCCGTGGTGCGGGCCGGGATCGTGAAGCTGCCCGTGTCCGGCGCATAGGCGGAAGCCTTCACCACCGCGTCGCTGCCGGTGCGCTGGATGCGGTGCAGCTGCAGCCTGCGGCCTTTCAGCTCGGGGATGGCGACGGCGCTGGCCGCCTTGCCCACGTTGATGACCACGACCACCTGCTTGTATTGCGCGCCCGGGTACTTCGTCGGTTCCGTGCCCGAGATGCTCATCGCCACCACGCCCGGCACCTGGTTCGGCCCCGTGTTGTGGAACTTCAGGCGGTCGATCACATCCTGTGCCGTGCGCAGGCGGAACAGCGTGCTGTCCTGGCGGATCGCCAGCAACTCCTCGAAGCCCGCCTTGGCGGCCAGGATCGCCCGCGTATCCGGTGCGATGAGCGGATTGGCCAGCACCGGCGCCATCACCGGCCAGCTGCCTTCGTTCACGCCCGCCACCGGCAGGCCCACGCCGAAGTTGTTCGACGTGTAGCCGTAGTCGAGGCGGTTGAACCAGTCGCCGGCGTTGTAGCTGTCACGGTCCAGCGACTTCGAACGGAGGATTTCCTGGCCCGCGTGGAAGAACGGCACGCCTTGCGACAGGATGTTGATGGCCGCGCCCAGCGTCTGCACCCGCACGCGGTCCGCCAGCGGCGTTGCCTGCGGCAGCTTCAGTGCGTTCACGTCGAACAGCGTCTGGTTGTCATGCGCTTCGATGTAGTTGATCGTTTCCGCCGGGCTGGCGGCGAACCCCGCCTGCTGGCCGAAGTAGTCGATCTCGGCGTTGCTGCGCACGTTGCCGAAGCGGTCCGTGAAGCGGTAGTCGCGCAGCGTGCCGGAGAGGGCCACGCGTGCCAGGTCGGCCAGGCGCAGCGCATCGTCGCGCGTTTGCGTGGACTCGGCGTTCGGGTCGAGCCACACGCCGTTGATGAAGCCCTGCTGGGTGACCAGCGCACTGCCCGTGTCGCAGCAGCCGCCGCCCCGCACGGTATCGCGGATGCGGTCGTTGAACGAGCCGATGCCGGTGCCGAACATATTGGCCTGGCGGGCCTGCACGAAGCGCGCGTCATTGCCCACGGCGCCGAAGTTCCATGCCTCGCCGTACAAGTAGATGGGGCGGCCCGCCGCGGTGTCGGCGGCCACTTGCAGGCGCTTCATCAGCGCCAGCGGCGTGAAGCCCATGATGTCGAAGCGGAAGCTGTCGATCTTGTACTGCTTCGTCCACAAGGCCACCGAGTCGATCATCAGCTTGGCCATCATGGCGTTTTCCTGTGCCGTGTCGGCGCAGCAGCTGTCGTTCAGGATATTGCCTTCCGCGCCCAGCCGGTAGTAGTAGGCTGGCACGATGCGGTCCAGCACCGACAGCGGTCCCTGCTGCGACTGGCTCGTGTGGTTGTACACCACGTCCATCGTCACGCGCAGGCCGGTTTCGTGCAGGGCCTGCACCATCGACCGGAACTCGCGCACGCGCACGGCGCCGTCCTTCGCGTCCGTGGCGTAGCTGCCTTCGGGCGTGTTGTAGTGCACCGGGTCATAGCCCCAGTTGAAGCAGTCGGTGTCGCGCGTGGCGGCCACCGCGGCCTGCTGCGTGGTCGCATCCGCGGCGCCGCCCGGAATCACGGGCGTCACGCAGCCCGCTTCGTCGACGCTGGAGAAGTCATAGCTGGGCAGCAGGTGCACGTGCGTCATGCCGGCCTTCTGCAGCGATTTCAGGTGGCGCATCGGCGCCGCTTCCGTGTCCGTGAACGCCAGGTACTTGCCGCGGTGGGCCGCCGGCACCGTGTTGTCGGTCGCGGAGAAATCGCGGATGTGCAGTTCGTACAGCGCGATGTCGGTGGGGGAGTCGAGCTTGGGAATGGCATGGTCGTCCCAGCCCGCCGGTTTCAGGCCCGGGCTGTCCAGGTTGGCCACGAAGCTGCGCGTGCTGTTGGCGGACACGCTGAGCGAATACGGGTCCGTCACCGTGTTCGTGACCAGCGTGTTGTTCGCCCAGCGCGACAGTACCTGCACCGTATACGTGTAATAAGCGCTGTTGGTCCACGACGCGTTTGGCGCCGTATACGACCACACGCCGCTGGCGGCGTTGCGCGTCATCGGCACCGACGTCGCATTGGCGGCGCTGGCGCTGGCATACACGTCCAGTCGCACCGACTTCGCCGTCGGGGCCCACACGCGGAAGGTGGGCACGCCCTGGCGGTCGAACGTGACACCAAGTTGCGCGTTGCTGGCGCGCGTGGCGAACAGGTCGTCCAGCATGCCGGCCTGCTGCAGCGACGTGACCTGCACCAGGCTGCCGTCCGCGGCGATCTGCGCAATGGCGAACTGGGCGCTGGCCAGCCTGGCGCTGTCGAAGCGGGCAGCGTCACCGCCGCCGGCACCGGCCAGGCGCAGGCCGGTGGCACCGGCCAGGTGGGGGAATTTCTGCCGGATGGCTTCCGGCAGCGCGGCCGCCTCGAGGGGCAGGCTGCCGTCGGCACCGGCCAGGCCCGTGGTGGCGCTCGGGCTGGCCGTCATGCCGCCATTGAGCGCGTAGTACAGGCGGTAGGTGGCGTTGGCCGGGGCGCCGGGCCAGGCCAGCGTGGTTCCCGACAGCCAGTGCGCCTTGGCGCTTCCCAGGTTGCCGTAGGTGAGGGCCGGCTGTTCGGCGTGCACGGTGCAGTCGCCTTCGAGCAGCCACACTTCCTGGCCGGCGGTCATCACGTCCGGACGCAGGGCAGCCTGCTGGTCGGCGCCGCAGTTCTTGGTGCCGTTGCCGTCCGTGACGAGGAAGGAAATGGCCGTCTTGCCGGCGGCGAGCGGGATGTCCACGTAGGCGCCGAACGCGTCGCGCTGCGTGAACATGAAGCGGCCCGAGATCCAGGCCGGGCTCGGAGTCTGCGGACCGTCCCAGGAATACACGCCCCACTGGGCTTCGTCGCCCTGCATGCGGTGGAAATGCATGCGGATGCTGCCGGGTGCGACCGGCGCCGCGGCACTGGCCCGCTCCGTGGCGGCGGCCATGCGGACGGGCGCCGCGGCCGCCTGCGGCGCATCCGCCGCGTCGTCGCCACTGCCGCCGCAACCGGCGAAAAGGCTCGCGCAGGCAAGCGCCAGGCCAAAACGTGAAATCAAACTACTTGTCGGGTACATCATGTCTCCCTGTGATTGATATAGAGGGGCCAAGGCTCCTACAGATAAAGCTGCCTGCCGAGCCAAGCGCTTGTAATAATACTACTCAGTCTCTCGATACTGAGGATGACAGCATGGTCTGTTGTTTTATTTTCACTACATACGTGATGTAGTCAAAATGAGATGGCGTTAGCGGCGCGTTGACAGGGCTGGCTACGTACCGTGCGCGCGATAACGGCTGTGTTGGTGCCGCGCGTCTGACCTGTTGATTTGATTCCTTGTCGGGGATCATGGCTTGGTGGGCGCCGGGCATTGAACGCCGCGTTGGCAGGTCGACAGACACAGCAACATGGCGGCCTCCCACGGGGTGGTGTCAGCCAGGATGCTCTAAACGTTCGGGTAGGCGTTCAAAGTTCAGCTTGAACCAACAACGCCGGAGGCGATCTACTTGGGCCTTGTAGCGGATCTTCCACCGCAACGCGCGGTATGTTCGGTGCACGGCAGACTTCGTACAGGGCGGGGACATGGAAGAGACGTTGCGCTGTGAAGCCCGGATGCCGATCGTTGGACAGGCTCGGCATTACGAAACCACGGTCGACGTCACTCCGGTATTTGTGTTGGTTGGGGCGACTTTGACAAGAGGCATGAGGCCATGGCTGCAGTGAATAGATTTCTGCATATCTTCCTCAATCTGAAACGCGACACGCTAACTCGAGCGTTTGCTCAGAGCTATCAATCTGTTCCGTTTTCGGTGAAAGAGGATGGCGCTGTGCGCGTAAACCTGGGAAACTTCCCTGCGGAATCACGGTCTGATCTTCTGTTGAGATACTTCATGTATTCGCGGAGGAGACGATGGGCGCAATGGAGTTCCACGTGGTGTTCAAGGCGCTGGCGCAGCTCCAGCTTTCCGACGATGAGATCGCTCTTTTGCAAGGCTTCGTGGCGAACGTCGTGCAACCTGGCCAGTGCCTGCACCTGATCGAGGAGGCTGCCGGCAAGCGGCCTTGTCCCAGATGCGGCGGCACGCGATGCCACCGCAGCGGCCATGCGAACGGCCTGCAACGCTATCGCTGCGTGGCCTGCCGGCGCAGCTTCAATGTGCTGACCGGCACGCCGCTGGCCCGCCTGCGTCTGCGCGACAAATGGTTGCCGTACTTCCAATGCCTCATCGAGTCCACCACGGTGCGCAAGGCCGCCGAGCGCGTGGACGTGGCGAAGTCCACCAGCTTCCGCTGGCGTCACCGGTTTATTGCCGCCGTGCGCCGCGAAGGCCGGCCGAAGCTCTCGGGCATCGTCGAAGCCGACGAAACGTATCACCTCGAATCACAAAAAGGTTCGCGGCACCTGGACCGCCGGCCCCGCAAGCGTGGTGGCAAGGCGTCAAAGCGCGGGATCAGCAAGGAGTTCGACTGCATTCTGGTGGCGCGTGACCGCACACGGCAAACCTGTGAATTCGTGACAGGCCGCGGCCCGGTCAGCGCCAGCCAACTGTCGGAACACCTGAAGCCGGTGCTGGCGCCGGACATCCTGTTGATCAGCGATGCCGCCAAGGCTTATGCCACATTCGCCAGGCAGGCGGGCATCACGCACGAGGAGGTCAACGTCAAGGCGGGCATCCGAGCGCGTGGCGCCATCCACATCCAGGGCGTGAATGCCTGGCACAGCCGCTTCAAGGCCTGGCTGCGCCGCTTCAACGGTGTAGCCAGCCGCTATCTGGCCCACTACACGGGCTGGCTGCGTGTGCTCGATACGGCGGCGTGGACGGCACCGGCGCAATGGTTGCGTGTTGCGGTAGCGTCTGCCTGATGCGGCACCACGACAACGGCGCTCACAAAAAGTTCCATACCTTCAAGCAATGACCACTTTACGCGAACAGCGCCAAGAGGATAGCCTCAGCAGAAGGGCGCCTCTTTAGAGCAGTCAAAAAAATAAAAGGCGCCGCTTTTCCGACGTGGGAGCATCAGGTCCGTAACGATTGTACCGGCACATTCGTTGAGCTCGCACAATATGCCGGTTTCAATTTTTCGTCCGACAAGAGCCGCCAGTTTCTGTTCAATCTCTTCGCGCTGAGATTCATCTTTCGTTTGACGCAGCAATTCCGCGAGCAACGATGGCAGGCCATGCCGTTCATACTCCGGGTAGAGGCTGGTTACTTCCTTCAAATGAAGTAACTGAAGGGCCGACCGGACATCTGCATCCGTCACGCCAGGCTTGGGATTTACCCTGGGTGCCTGTTAATCGGACAATGCATAAAGTTTCAGAAGGGCCTGATTGAACCTGTAACTGATTTCAAAATCCAGCTTTTCAATGATGTCTCTCCGTTTTTCGATTTCAGTGTAACGTTGTTGAGTATATGTTATCCCACCTCCCGCGCCGGTGATGAATATCGCTGATAATAACCAAATGCCGAATGTCGAGTTTAAAAGTAACCATAGCTTTGACCTTGCTGGGGGATCTCTACTCGATCCAGGCAGTGAACACCGTACCTCGTGACGGAATTGTTCTTCCAGCCGGATCTCCGTCAAGCGCTCAGTACTCAAGGTCATGGGCTGGGATCTACGACTCATCAATGATCAACCGCAATGTTTGCGATTCGGTTTTATAATGTAATCTTACCCCTATTACATACTCCATTCCAGATTTCAAGTCTGCTTTAATTTGCGCATTTCGCTCCTGCCCGCTATCTTCATCGGCAGCAATCTGCGTATTTCCTTGCGGAGTTTTTTCAAAAAGTACCAATGTGGAATCGGATTGGCCGATAGTATAGACAGTGTAAGAGCCAGACTTATGAGGTGTAAAGGAAAAGCTGGTCGTTTCTCCTACTGCCAGCTCTAATTGTTTGGATTTCCCCAAGGTCAGCTCTGCATGATGGCCTCGTGGGAACCAGGTTTCAGCCCATTCGATGTCCTGCGATGACAGTCCTCCAGCTGGACGGAGTCCATCGGCGTATGGTTCCGGTTTATTAATCAGCCCGGGTTCGAACCAGTACTCCATGATCGAATTGGGGTCCCAGGCAGAGCCATTGGTGTCAGCTTTCGATAGTTTCCTAAGTACATTCCACTCGATATCCTTGTCCTTCCAGAAATTCGGCTCGCCGCGGAAGTATTCCATCACAGCGGTTTCGTTCCATTCAATACCGGCATTCATATTCTGATGCTCATGTTCAAGCCCGATTGCATGACCTATCTCATGCAGCGCCGTGTCCTCTCCATAGCTATTGTCCAAGGCCCAGCCAAAATTCATCGTTCGTTTACCGTGATCCTTTTCCGTACGGTTGTCGGTTCCCACCAGCGACCACGAGCCGTCTCCCTGCTGGAAACCAATTCGCAACACCGCTTCCAGCGGAGAATCCACTTTGCTGAAGGAGATTCCCAAACCTAGCGCCATCCACCTCTCAAAGGCTGATTGAACTACAGCAATATCGGAATCAGATCCTCTCCAGATATCTGGGCCATTTTCGGAACGATCGCTGAAGCAGAAATACGTCAGATTGGTTCCGGCCGTCCATTTTTTTCTCGACGTAATAATGGCGAAGGTCTTTGTTTGATCGCCGAGTGCCGAGATCTGTTTTGGAGGCTCGCGTCTAGGTTGCGAGCAGTAACGTCTTTCGTTGACAGTGTTTTTTGTTAATACAGACATGATTCCTCCCACTATTTTAAGAGCGAAACGATTGAATATTATCGATAGTGCAAAATCAATGGACGTACAGGTTCTCAAATGACCTGGTAAAAAAATTCCCCACTTTACCGAACCCTAAGTACTGGCATTGTTGGTCTGCGCATCAGCAGCTTTTGACGCGTTGAGCGAACCCCATTGGCTGTCGGTGATGCAGGTGCCGATGCAGAAGGTGTAATTCCGGCATTTCCTGCTCCCGCAGATGCAGATGCAGGTGAAGGTGCAGGTGCCGCAGGAAGCGGCACGGGGTTGAGGAGGTTCTTGATGCCTTCTTCCCACCTTTCGGTTACTGTCGATTTCGCCAGTAAAACTGGAAGAAAGCCGCGGGACAGTTGCGCAGCCAGCTCCGGAGATGTGCGGTTAACCAACAGGGATGCGATTGGCTCAGTTGTCGATAGAGCTGCACCAGCGGTTCGCTGGCCCGGATTCTTTAACCACGCGTACAGCACAATTGCTTCTTCTTCAGTGACCATCTCTCCCAGTGCTGATTGTAGCGACTGTAAAATCATCACCACGTCCGCATCTGAAGTTGCGACACGCTCCGCAACAATTGTTCCCTTGTCGATTGATTGGTCTATTAACGATCGAATTTGCGCTGGCCGGCATATTTGCTCGTAGTCCCCTAATAGGTGGATCACATCCAGACTTTGAAGTTTATCAAAACGATCCTGGGAATTGATGTCACTGAGCCATGCGCTCCTTGACTCCTTTACAATTTTTGTTATCGACGAAGCGGCATCTGAAAAAAGGAAGGCGTTGGTAAAAGACTCCATACTGGAACCGGCGAAACTGAATGTGGTTGCCACGCCAGATATCTCTTTGGCAGAACTCCCTGTCAGGCCCATAATGGCAGAGGCGAATCCGCCCACCAGACTTAATTGCCGCCGCTCGTTCGATGCCGACTGGTTGGCACTTCCAATCGCATCCAGATAACGACTGCACTCCAGATCGAGCATTATGATGCCAGACTGGTATGCCGCAAGTGCTTTGCCGTTATCCGTCGTGTCTTGAATACTGGTCAGCAAATCGCTTTGGAAGATCTGTATTGCTTGCTGCCTCGGCGTCGCAGAAGCTTCCGTAGTTGCTACCAATGACATGTCGGCGAGTGGCGTGCCGGGTGCTACCCCGCGCGTCGCGCAGCCGGTGAAAAGTGTCGACTGTAATGCAGCCACAAACAGTGCTGCCAGTCGCGCCTTGATTGGTCGAAGATTCTGGCGTTGTGACATAGGATATCCCCCCAACTGAGCGAGCGTTGCTTAGGTTCGGAGCTACAATCAAGAAAAGAAAATGTGCCGTCAACCGATGTGGGCGTTTGGCGTCGCATCGAATGAGGACGCCAAAGCAGAGTCAAGCACTTGCCACGCCGACCCCATGTTCAGCAATGAAGTCCTAACGATCGCATTTATCAGGATCGCGTAATATTTTTCTTAATGTGCAGGAGAGGGGCACAAAGGAGGGTGCTGATATGCGAGCAGTCTCTGAGTTTGAGCTGCATAGGACGGGAATTTCATATCTCCTCCTGAAAGGAAGCACACGCCTAGTTCGTTGTCTTTTTAGTTCTTGAAATGATGGTACTCGCGCGAAGCGGGTGTGTCATCATGAAAGTGACGTTGGATCGATCATTGTACAAAAAGAGACAAGTGAATACTCAACAGTAAATAATGCCGGAGGCGTCGGGAATTCTTAACGCAGATGCCGCTTTGCAAGCTTAAGTAAATTTTGCGAATCGTGATAAATCGTGATTTACGATGCGCACAACTTACTATCAAAGCTTTTGGATTTAAAGTTGTATAAGCGCAAGATGTCCTGCGTAATGATGAGGTGCGAAAGCGGATGGATCTTGGCCGATCGCTCGAACAAACAATGTCTGTCTTGAATATCCGGGGGTATCCTTACGGGTCGGCTACTTGCAACATTAAAGCTTGCCATAACCTGCGGGCCACTTGCGTTGCGTGACAGTCGGCTTTCACCCCATATCCGACTCCGAAACTATGCACGCCCCTGAGTGAACTTGATAACCAGCAACCTGTCAGGTCATCTACTCACGGGCATTTCCGAGGCTACGGGTATATAGATTGCCGGGCACCGTTTGCCTGCATCATTCGTGACTTGGCAAGAGCCGCCGGAATCTGCATGAAAAGGGCCACCTGGTCCCATATAGGCAACGCCGCCCGGCCGTGAATTTCCGGCACCTGCTGGAGCCACATATAGCGGACCGCCGGGACCTGCCTATATCGGGGCGCCTGACCCTGCGTAGCAGCCATTGCCAGGTGACGTTGAACCTGAACCATTCACTGTTACGGTGACAGGTGGCGCAGTTTGCGTAGTCATGCAGTGAGAAACAACACGGACGACCGAAACGGGTAAAGGGTGTCTGCCCAAGGCCGCTTTCGACAAATCCATCAAAGCGCAATTCTCTATAGAAAAACAATCCGAAATAACCGAAAAAAGAGGCCTCTGGTCGTACCGGGGCCAGAGGTTATCGCAGTGTGCTTTTGCGTGATCGGCATCCGGCCATCAGCCAATTCACCGCGCCAGTACTTCCGGCCCGATCTCGCGCACGGATTTCACGCCGGTCAGCACCATATTGGTCCGGATATCCTTCTCCATGATGGCCAGCAGTTTCGCGATGCCGGCCTCGCCCTGTGCTGCCAGCGCGTACACGAACGCGCGGCCCAGCAGCACGCCGTCGGCGCCCAGCGCCAGCAGCCGGAACACGTCGGTGCCGGTGCGCGCGCCGCCATCGGCGAAGATCGTCGTCTTGCCCCGCACGGCGTCGGCGATTGCCGGCAGGGCGCGGGCGGTCGACAGCGCGCCATCGAGCTGGCGCCCGCCATGGTTCGACACGACGATGCCATCGGCGCCGAAGGCCACCGCGTCGCGCGCGTCGTCCGCGTCCAGGATGCCCTTGATGACCATCGGGCCTTGCCATTCGTCGCGGATCCACTGCAGGTCCTGCCAGCCGATCGCCGGATCGAAGTTCGCGCCGAGCCAGCCGATGTAGTCGGCCAGGCCGGTGGCATGGCCGCGATAGGCCGAGATGTTGCCCAGGTCGTGGGGGCGGCCGAACAGGCCCACGTCCCATGCCCAGCGCGGATGCGTCATGGCCTGCAGCATGCGCCGCAGGGGGCCGTTCGGGCCGCTCATGCCGCTGTGCGCGTCGCGGTAGCGGGCGCCGGGCACCGGCATGTCGACCGTGAACACGAGCGTGGAAGCGCCCAGCGCCTTCGCGCGCTGCAGCACGTCGCGCATGAAGCTGCGGTCCTTCAGCACATACAGCTGGAACCAGATCGGCTTGTCCGCGGCGGCGGCGACCTCCGACAGCGAGCACACGGACACGGTGGACTGGATGAAAGGGATGCCGCGCTTGCACGCCGCGCGCACCGCCTGCACTTCGCCGCGCCGCGCATACATGCCGGTGAGGCCCACCGGGGCCAGCGCGATCGGTAGTTCATGGCGCATGCCGAACCATTCCGTGGACAGGTCGAGCTGTTCCGATCCCTTCAGCACGCGCTGGCGCAGTTTCACTTCCTGCAGGTCGGCCATGTTCGCGCCCAGCGTCTGCTCGGCGCCGGCGCCGCCATCGAGGTAGTGGAAGAGGAACGGGGGCAGCTTGCGGCGTGCCGCCGCACGGAAATCGGTCGCGGATGAAATGATCATGTAATGGGTCGGTTGTCGGTTGCCACGGCATGCGATGCGTCCGAACGCCGGGCGCATCGCCAAACGATCAATTGTAGTGCCGGAATCGGCCCGTTGCAGTCAATATTCTGAGAGAACGCAGCGAAGGCGAGGGCGCGCGCCGCGGGCTATGCGGCCAGGCACTGGCAGTACAGGTCGAGGTAGGCGGCGGCAGCCTTCTCCCACGTGAACCGCATGGCATGCGCGCGGGCGCGGGCCGCGCCCGTTGCGCCGCCATCATCGCCCTGGAAGCGTGCCAGCCCGGTGGCGAGGACTTCGCGCATGTGTTCCGGATCGAAGTGATCGAAATACCTGGCCACGTCGCCGCCCACCTCGGGGAGGCTGGTCAGGCGCGACAGGAACACGGGGCGGCCGTGGTGCATGGCTTCGAGGACCGGCAGCCCGAAGCCTTCGGCCAGCGAGGGAAACAGGAAGGCCTCGCAATGCGCGTAGTACCAGTCCTTGTCGGCCTGGCTGACGGGCCCCGTGATCGCCACCTGGCCAGCGACGCCAAAGCGCGCCGCCTCCGCCAGGATCTTCTGCCGGTAGTCTTCCTTGATCACGCCGGCGATCACCAGCGTGTGGTCCGTCGACCGCAGCAACGGCACGAGCACGTGGAAGTTCTTCTTCGGGCACACCATGCCCACGGTGAACAGGAAGCGCCCCGCCGGCACGAAGCGCGGCGCGTGGCCATCGGGCGCAAAGCTGGCATCGGCGCCGTTGTGGATGACCGAGATCTTGTGCGCGGCATCGGGGAAGAAGCGCAGGATGTCGGTTTTCACGAATTCCGAAATCGCCACCACGCGGTCGACGCCGTCGATCTTGCGCGCCAGCCTGCGCAGGTATCGTTGCAGCTTGCGGCTGCCCGCCGGCTGTTCGTGCACCTGGTTCAGGTCGTGCACGGTCATGACCGTCCTGGCGCGCACGCGGTCGGGGCCAAAGCGGCAGTACTGGTCGGTAAAGTGCACCACGTCGTAGCGGCGACCCTGCGGAAAAACCCAGCGGTGGTACCTGCGGTGGTCCACATAGGAGACCTGCGGGCCCAGCACCCCGTGCTGTGGCGGATACGCGTAGGCGCTCGTATCGAAACTGCCCGCGCCCTGGCGCACGAGTTCGCGGCCCAGGCTCCGGCCGAACGTGTGCAGGCCAGTGTTTTCAAAGCGCATGGAATCGAGCGTGACCAGCAACCTCGGCATCATGAACCGGTGCCCGCCAGCCGTGCCCCGGCGTGGCAGGCCACGGTGCGGTCGCGCCACCGTGAAATCACCTCCGCCACCTGCGCGGCGCTGATCGCCTGCATGCACTCGCATGCCTGCGGGCCGGTGCAGCTGTCGCACTGCCGCGCCGCGGCAAGCGACGTCGCGTTCGTGCCGAGGGCGCCCCAGCGGGTGATGTCGATCGGCTGCACGGGCGGGAACAGGCCAAGCGCGTTGCGACCCAGTGCCGCCGCGACGTGCAGCGGCCCGGTGCCGCTCGCCACCAGTCCATCGGCCATGCCGATCAGCGCGACCAGGCCTTCGAGGTCGAGCTGGCCGCACAGGTTGCGCACATTGGGGCTGGCCAGCAGTGCGCCGGCATCGCGCGCCAGCAGTTCGCCCTCGGCGCGACTGCCGGTGATCCAGATCGCGATGCCGGGATCGCCGCGCAGCCTGTCGGCGAGTTCGGCGTACCGCTCCAGCGGCCATTCACGGCCATTGCCATTCGACTTGGGGTGCAGGATCAGGTTGAAGGTCGCGGCGTCGAACATGGCCGCGATCTCCGGTGAGCGCGGCGCTTGCAGGCGGTACAGCGGAAGGATCTCCGCCAGCGACGGCAGGTAGTCGATGCCGAGCGGCTTGAGCAAGGCGAAATTGAGCTGCGCCTCGTGCAGGCGCGAACGCACGCGGCTGAAATGCGCGAGCCGGTTGCAGGTCCACCAGTGGTGCAGGCGGTGGCTGCTGCCGACCCGGTTCGGCACCTTGGCGCGGCGCGCCGCCAGCGCCAGCGCGCGATGGGGAAAGGCGAAGATGACGGTGTCGTACCGGCCGTCCTCGAACAGGGTGTCCGCATCCATTTCCTCGACCGCGAGCACACGGTCGATGGCGCCGCAGCAGCGCACGACGGGCGCCGCATAGCCGCGGCACAGCATGTCCACCGTGACGCCCGGGATGAGCTGCTTCAGGTACCCGGCCAGAGGCAGGGTCAGCACGACGTCGCCGATGTTATCGGTGCGGCAGATGAGAATGCGTGACAGGGCTGGAGGCATTACGGGACGTCTGGAATCGTTCTCGAAGGGGTGGCCATATGGGGGAGATTCGCATTTTAAGCAAAATGCCCCGTCTTGTCTCTGTCGAGTCCGCCTTTTTTACGTCGGATGACGTGGTTTTACCTGGTGTGGCCCGCACGCGGCGCGCGCTTCAGCCGACGGCCCAGTCGCCAGCCGAGCCATGCCATCGGAACGAAGACGAGGTTCAGGTGGATGATGTCGAACCAGTCCGGCGCGGGCAGCGACAGCGCTGTGGCGATGCCGGCGGTCATGAACACGAAGCCGACGGCCATGGCGGCAAGCAGCGCATGGCTGGCTGCCAGCCATGCCGCCAGCGCGGCGCCCGACAGCGTGCCTGAAGCGTGGGCGAGCAGGATTGCCGGGTAGGGCATGGCGTCGGGCGCGGTCACGAATGCCAGCAAGCGCCCTGGCGATGCCACGTCGGGCATCGCTGGCGATGTGACTGCGACACTGGCAATGCCGAGAATGGCCGCGCCCACGGCGATGCCGAAGCACGCGCCGCACGTAACGGCAAGGATGTTGATCAGTAACTGGCGCATGCGCGGCCTCCGTCATCGCAGCAGGAGTGCCACGGCGGCGTACCCAGGCTGTCCACATAGCCTACGCAGGGAATGTGTCAGGGGCGTTACGGGGTTGCTGCGTCAGCCCCCGATCCCCGTCCGGCCCTGCATCGCCAGGGCCATGCGATCCGCCTGGCGCAGCGCTTGCCCGCTCATCACGCGCCGGATGACGGCTGTGTCGATACCGCGAGCCGTCAGGTACTCGACGGCGGCAACGGTGCCGGTGGCATGCCGGAGCAGGATGCCGTGGCGGACAATATCTGACTTGGCGGACACTGGCAGCGCGCCATCGCTGTCGGTGGCCCGGCGGGCATGGTCGGGTGTCATCTTTCACTGCTCCTTTGATCCGAGGACTTCGATTGCTCATGGCATCGAGGCGATGGGGGTCTTTCTTCACCCGGCGCCCGCGGCGCCGGCAAGGTCGGCAACGCGGAGAGCAGCGACAAGGCCCCCAGCGAATCCATAGTCTAGCCGCAAACGTTTTCACAAACTGTGTACCAGCTATCAAAACGTGCTGTTTGCGCACGTATTTCGCCCGTCCGCCCAGGAATTGCAAAAATGATATGTTGCCGTCTGTCACATTGACGTCACACCGACCTCCTACAATGCCCGCAGTTCGACACCCGACCACGATCCGTAAATGCCGTTGCCGCTTTTCCCTTTCCCCCGTCAGCCTGCCGCATCCCCCGCGGCAGGGGCGCCGTGCGCCACGACATTTGCCCAGCCGACCGCCGTGCTCGACACCGCGTGTCGCCGGCTGACGCTGATCGGAGCTTCCTGCCTGGACGATGCGATCGCATTCTACGGTCCGCTGATTGGCCGCCTGCGGGCTTGCCTCGATCGCCGCAGCCGCGACGCGTTCGACGTCGACATCGCGCTCAGCACGGTCGACATGGGCAGCGAAAAGATGCTGTTCGCGCTGTTCGACACCTTGCACGAGGGCGCGCTTGCGGGCAATTCCATCGCCATCCGCTGGCAACGGCAGGGCACGGACCGCCGCTGCAAGTGGTTCTTCGATACCTTGCGGGAGCGATTTCCGCTGCTGCGCTTTACCGATTGCGCCGACCATGCCTGAGCACCGCCCGGGAGCGCGGTCGCCAGTGCCGTCGACGCGTTGACACATTCACCCACGTCCTGACAAATCCTCATGCTGAACTTGCTTCGCCGTCGTACCGGCTCCCGCGTCGTTGCCGCCTTTGCCGCCATCCTTGCCATGCTGGGGCTGGTAACAGTTACTTCTCTCTGGTCCCTGCAAAAGGTGGCCAGCAATGCCGAACTGCTGGTCGACGACAAGCTTGCGCGCCAGCGGCTGACGATCGAGCTGCGCGCCAGCGAGCAGCTCAACGCCCTGCGCGCGCTGTCGATCGCCCGCAGCGACAGCCTCGAAGTGGCCGACGCGTTCAAGCGGCAGCTCGCCGATGGCGAAACGGTGACGAAGCGCCTGCTGCGACAGCAGGCAAGCCTCCAGATCGACGCCAGCGAAGTCGCGCTTATCGCCGCCACGCGGCAGCAGCAGCAGGGTTTCGAGGCCGTGCGCGACGAGATCTTCCGGCAGAAGGACATGGGCCGCACCCAGCAGGTCGATGAGCTCGTCGGTTCGGGTTTCGAGCCGCGCCTGGCGGCCTACATGGGCGCACTGGATGCGCTACTCGCGCACCAGGCGCGGGCGGCCCGGCAGGTGTCGGACGATTCGCATGCCACACTCGTGGCGATGCGCATGCTGCTCGGCGGCCTTGGCTTGCTCGCGCTGGTGGCCGGCGCCGTGCTGGCGCTGGCACTCACGCGCAGCATCGTGGTGCCATTGCGGGACGCTGTCGCGTTCGCCAAGCGCGCCGCCGTGGGCGACCTTGCCGGCACCATGGGCCATGCCCGCCAGGACGAGCTTGGCGAGCTGCTCGACGCGCTGAACGACATGGCGCGGCGCCTGGCCCGCACCGTCAGCGGCGTGCGCGATGCCGCGGCGGCGATCGATGCGGCCTCCGCCGAAGTCGCCCACGGCAACCTCGACCTGTCGCGCCGCACGGAACACCAGGGGGCCACGCTGGAAGAAACGTCCGCCGCGCTGAACGCACTGGCGACGACGGTGCGCGCCAATGGTGCCCAGGCCGTCGATGCCGCGCGGCTGGCGCAGGGCGCGGCCGATGTCGCGGCGCAGGGCGGCAGTGCGATCGCCCAGGTGACGGACACGATGGACGGCATCAGCCGGTCGGCGGCCAAGATCGTCGACATCATCGCCGTCATTGACGGCATTGCGTTCCAGACCAATATCCTGGCGTTGAACGCAGCGGTCGAGGCCGCTCGCGCCGGTGAGCAGGGCCGCGGCTTCGCCGTGGTGGCCAGCGAAGTGCGGGCCCTGGCGCAGCGCTCGGCGACCGCAGCCCGTGAAATCAAGGTGTTGATCTCGGCATCGGTGGCAACGATCGGGGAGGGGGCCGCGATCGCCGCCGGCGCCCAGGCGACGATGGCCGGGATGCTCGACCGGGTCGGTGGCGTGAGCTCGCTCATGGCGCAGATCGGCAGCGCCTCGCACGCGCAGACGGACGGCATCGCCCAGATGAACGACGCGGTGGCGGCCCTCGAGCAGGATACCCGGAACAATGTCGCGCTGGTGGAGCAGGTTGCCACGGCATCGGCTTTGCTGCGGCAGCAGGCGCAGGTATTGAGCACGCTGATGCGGCAGTTCCGCGTGGGTGCCGGGGAACTGCCACCCGCCGCTTTGGTGCCGCTGTTGGGCTGAACCCTCGGGGGGCCGCAGGTCCGGGACATTGCGCACATACTTTTCTACGACGGCGTTGGGGCAGCCCGCACGGCCGCGGCCTGCTCGTCCATCATGGCGACAAATTCCGGGAACGGCATCGGTTTGCCGAACAGCCAGCCCTGCGCGAACTGCACGCCACGCTCAAGCAGGAAGTCGCGCTGTACCGAGTTTTCCACGCCCTCGGCGATCATCTGCAGGCCGAGATCGGTGGCCATGCGGATGATGTGCGGAACCACCTGGCTCGTCGCGGCCCCGGTGCCGATCGCCTCCGTGAACGAACGGTCGATCTTGAGGTAGTTGAGCGGCAGGGATTCCAGGTAGGACAGGCTGGAATAGCCGGTGCCGAAGTCGTCGATCGCGATGGGAAAGCCCTGCCCGCGCAGCGCCGACAGGATCGGGCCGGCCACGTCTTTGTCCAGCAGCCCGCGCTCGGTGACCTCGGCCATCAGGCTGCCCGGGGGCAGGCTGGCCCGACCGGTGGCGGCCTGCAGGCGTTCGATCAGGTCGCCCGTGTGGAAATCGGCCGAGGACAGGTTGACACCGATGTGAAAATGCGGATGGGACGCCAGGAACGCGCCGGCCTCGTTCATGACCAGCTCGAGCACGCGGTCGGTGATGCGCACGATCAGTCCGCTTTGTTCGGCAGCCGGGATGAACTCGTCGGGACTGATCACCGGGCCACCCGGCCGGCGCCAGCGCACGAGCGCTTCGGCACCGACCCATTTCCCGGTCCCCAGGTCGACGATGGGCTGGTAGGCGACATGGAACTGGTGCCGGCGCAAGCCGGCCCGGATCGCCGCGGGCAGGGCCAGTTGACGGCGTGCGAGCATCACGATGACGAAGGCCAGCACGAGGCCCATGCCGGCGCCGGCCGGCACGAGGCGCCAGGCGATTTCGCGGGACCGTGCCGCCTGGTAGCTGGCGGGAATCGCTGCCAGCGCAGCGGTATTAAAACGCCTGGAACGGACCACCGCCACGGTGTAGCCGCCATCGACAAATGTCGCTTCCCCCTGCCGCCCCAGCTGGTCGAGCCAGCGCGTGTGGACACCGCCGTGCGACACCAGCACCATCCGGGGCGCGAGCAGGCTCACCGCCAGGACTACCCCGCGCTGGGTCATCGACGTATCGATCGGCAGGTCCTTGTGCAGCACCGCGGCGAAACCTTTCAGTTCCAGGACCAGATATTCGTGGCCTGGCGCGATGGGAAAGGTCACGTTGCGGCGCACTTTCAGGCCGCCGGCGGTTTCGAGCTCGGCCGGGCCGATATTGAAGCCTTCGTCATAGTTGCTGACAGAAGAGCATTCGAAAGCATCGCCGGCAACGTGGCCGATCGCCTGCACGTAGCTCGACCGCAGATCGATCTCCCGCATCTGGTCGATGCTCTGCGGCGTGCAGGGAGCAGCCCCATGCGCCAGCACGAGTGCGCCAATGCCTTCTTCGACCTGTTGCGCTGTCTTGCTGGTCCTGTGCAGGACATCGCGTGCGTACCAAAGCGCCTGCGCCGCCTCGCCGTGAAAGCCTTGCCGGCCAGCCTCATGGATCGCCAGCGAAACAGGGGCCACGATCGCCGCTGTCACGGCGACGGCGGTCAATGCGATTACCAGTACTTTTTTCATGGGCGCTCAATCCGGTCAGGCATTCGATTGTGTCACCGGCCTCTTGCAGGCGGCGCATAGGACGCGCAGGCCACGTGGATGGCAGTACAACGTTCGCACGCAAAGATATTGTCAAATCGGCCTGACCAATCTAGAATGGGCCTGACCGGATGAGCTGGTTTTATTGCAACATCCGGCCGCAACAAGTATGACTGACCGCCTTCGACCAAGGCCAGGCCGCCATCGGCCCGGCCACCCTCGAAGCGGCGCGGGACACGCGAGGTGTTCCACGGCGACCGCTCCCCGCGGCGCTCCCGACATCATAAAAACAGATCGGAGACACGCTTGAACACCCACCACCTATCCACGGCCGTGGCGCTTGCCGCCCTGGCCATCAGCACCGCGCATGCGGGCGTGCTGCCGCTGCAGAACGCCACGATCACGGCCACCTACAACGGCAGCGCCACCGGCATGCTCGGCCTGGACCACGGTTTCGTCACCGGTCCGGGCACGAACACCAGCACGCTCGATCCCACCAACAGCGGTGTCGAATTCCTGACCGACGACTTCCTGTTCGGGATCGATTTTTCCGCCGGCGGCGCATTGACGGTGATCGCCAATGGCGCGATCCCGGCCGGCGCCTACAGCATGCGCTTCGATTTCGGCACCAGCCTGGCCAGCCCGATCAGCGCCTTCACCTTCGTGGGCACGGACGGCGCCAGCGGCATGCCCGGCCTGTCGATCGTCGATGCGCACACCATCGCCCTCGACCTCGCCGGCGTGCAGTGGAACGAGTTCGGCTCGGTGACGGCACAGGTGAGCACCGCCGCGGCGGTGCCCGAGCCGTCGAGCATCGCGCTGCTGGCCGCCGGCCTCGTGGGCCTCGGCTTCACGCGGCGCATGCGCACGGGACGCCCGCCTGGCGGCCGCTGATCGCCACCACGGCAGCGCACCCGCGGGCCCGGCCCGCACCACAATCCGTTCCTCCATCAAGGAGCATTACATGCGACATCTTGCATTCAAGGCGGCGCTGTGCGCCGCATTCCTGTCGTGCGCCGTGCCCGGCCGCACCGCCGATCCCGTCGACCCGGCGCGCCAGCACGCGCCATCCGACGGGTGGGCCAGCCAGGGCGGCGGCACAAAGGGCGGTTCCAGCGCTCCGGCCGCGCAGATCTACACCGTCGGCAACCGCGCGCAGCTGCTCGCGGCGATCTACAACGGCGGCGCCGAGGCCAAGATCATCAAGGTGGCCGGCGCAATCGACATGAGCGAGGGCCAGCCCTACGCCAGCAGCGCCGACCAGGCCGCGCGCGGCGCCATCCGCCTCAAGAGCAACACCACACTGATCGGCGCCGATGCCGGTGCCGGCATCGTCAATGGCCACATCGTCGTGTCCAACGTTTCGCAGGTCATCATCCGCAACCTGAAGGTGGCCAATCCCTGCGACGTGGGCCCCGTGTGGGATCCGACCGATGGCTCGTCCGGCAACTGGAATTCGGCATTCGACGCCATCGGCATCTCGGGTTCGAGCCACGTGTGGGTCGACCACGTGAGCTTCACGGATGCGCCGGTGACGGACGATCTGCTGCCCATCGAGAATGGCCACGTGAGGCAGTGCCACGACGGCGCGCTCGACATCACCAACGGCTCCGACTACGTGACCGTGTCGTACAACCTGTTCGAGAAGCACAACAAGAACAACCTGGTCGGCGGCAGCGACGGCGCGACCGGCGACGAAGGCAAGCTGCGCGTCACCTTCAGCAACAACGTGTTCCGCGACGTGGCCAGCCGCGCACCGCGCGTGCGTTTCGGCCAGGTCCACCTGTTCAACAATTACTATGCCGGCTCCCGCTCGCATGCCGTGTACCCGGTGAGCTATGCCGTGGGCGTGGGCACCGCGGCCAAGATCCTGTCGAACAACAACGTGTTCGAAGTGGCGGGCGCGCGGGCCTGCCCGGACGTCGTGAAAGACTTTTCCGGCGCCATCGCCGGCGCGTTCAAGGACAGCGGCTCGTTGCTGAACGCGGCGGTGCTGGGCACCTGCGGCGTTTCCGCCGCCGTCAGCTGGACACCGCCGTATGCCTACAGCCCGCGGCCGGTGGCGCTGGTCAAGGCGAATGCGCTGGCGCAGGCAGGCGGGGGCAAGCTGAAAACCGCGGTCACCGGTACCGGCAGCACCACGATCGATACCGGCCCGAGCCTCGTGTGCCCGGCTTCCGGCCTGTACTTCTGCGACGACTTCCAGGGTGGTACTGCGGCGAAATGGGACCTGCTGCCCGCGCCCGGCCCGAACGGCAGCTTCCGCGTGCAGGATGAAGTGGCCGGCAGCGCCAACAAGGTGTTGCAGTACACGGCCGCCTCCACGGGCGGCGTGCTTGCGCTCATCAAGCCGGCCGCGCTGGACAAGGTGCCGTCCGGCGATTATTTCGTCGAGGCGCGCATCCGCCCGATGACGAACGGCACCACCGGCAACAAGCACCTGTACCTGGTGACGCGCTATGTCGATTCGCAGAACTGGTATGGCGGCGGCCTGAACGTGCAGAACAGCACCGCCAGCACGCAGGTCGAGATCGCGAAGATGTTCGCCGGTTCGCTGAGCCGCCCGAAACAGGTGCGCAAGCCCATTTCCATCGATGGTCCGTTCTACACGGTGCGTTTCGAGATGATCGGCAGCACGCTGACCGTCTACCTCGATGGTGAAAACCTCGGCTCGGTCACCGACACGGCGTTTGCCGCGCGCGGCCTGGTGGGCCTGTACACGGCCAACAAGTCGTTCCAGATCGACGATGTGCGCATTGGCGACCCGGCCCTGAAACCCGCGCAGCTCACGCTCGAACCGGCCGTCACCACGTATATCGCGGAAGCGGGCGACGTGCCGCTGCAAGTGCAGGTCAATGCCCGCGCGCCGGACAGCACCACCGACAGCTACTCAGCGGTATCGAGCAACCCGGCGGTGGCCTCGGTGGCCCTCGACGGCAACCTCGCCACGATCACCGCGGTCGGTTCCGGCACGGCGAACATCGTGTTCACGTCCGGCTCCGATCCGCTGCTGACGCGCACGATCGCCGCCACCATCGCGCCGCGCTTCGTGCAGCCGACGCAGACCTACCAGCTCGACAACGCCACCTATCCTGCCGTGCAGGCCGGCAGCGAGCCGGTCGACCTGTCGCTCAAGCTGGTGTTCGACAAGCCGCCCGTGCTGGGCAGCGGCGGCAGCATCCGCGTGTTCCGCAGCGCCGACGATGCGCTGGTCGACGTGGTGCGCCTGACGGGCGAAACCGACACGATCGGCTATGCAGGCCAGGACATGGTGCGCAAGGTGAACACGACGCCGATCACGATCGAGGGCAATGCCGCAACGATCAAGCTGCACAGCAACAAGCTCGAGTACGGCACCGAGTACTACGTTGCCGTGTCGGACGGCGTGTTCACCGGCACCACGCTGGGCGGCGTGCCGTTCGCCGGTATCGGCAGGCTGGGTGGCTGGTCGTTCACCACCCGCGGCGACGCGCCGGCAGGCGACACCGTCACGGTCGACGACGATGGCGTTGCGGATTTCCGCACGGTGCAGGGAGCGCTCAACCATGCGATGCGCTATTTCGCCAAGGAAGAACCGGTCACCATCCGCGTGAAGAACGGCGCCTATCGGGAGCTGCTCTACCTGCGCAACAAGGACAATGTGCGCATCGTGGGCGAGAGCCGCGACGGCACGGTGATCCGCTACACCAACAACGATTCGCTGAACTCGGGTACCGGTTCGAGCCAGGGGGCCAGCACCAGCGGCGCCCGCGGCGGACGCTCGATCATGCTGGTCGAAGCGGCCGACATGCTCAGCCTCGAAACGCTGACCTTCAACAACACGACACTGCGCTCGCCATCGATCTCGGCCCAGGCCGAAACGCTGTACTTCAACAGCGATGGCGGCCGGCTGGTGGCGAAGGACGCAGCCTTCCACAGCGAGCAGGACACGCTGAACCTGAAAGGCTGGTCGTGGTTCTACCGCACGCTCGTGGCGGGCAACGTGGACTTCATCTGGGGCGGCAGCCGCGCCGCGCTGTTCGAGGAAAGCGAGATCCGCTCGGTGGGCGACACCACCAGCGCCACGGGCGGCGGCTACGTGCTGCAGGCGCGCGTGCCGACGGCCACCGACAAGGGCTTTGTGTTCCTCAACAGCACGCTGACCCATGGCCCCGGCCCGGGCCCGCTGCATGGCGACGTGCCGGACGGCGCGACCTACCTGGCGCGCAGCCCGGGCGGCACGTCGAGCTGGGACAACATCGCCTTCATCAACTGCCGCATGGACCGGCACGTTGCCCCGGTGGGCTGGGCCGGCCTCGGTGTGAACGGCCAGCCGGCGCCCAACCCGGTCGAACCGAACGCCACCTCCGGCTGGCGCGAATACGGCACCACCGACCTGGCCGGCGCGCCGGTCAACCTTGCTGGCCGCGTCGGCGGCTTCCAGCTCAGTGCCAGCGACGTGGAAGCGGGATTCTCGACGCGTGCAAAGGTGTTCGCGGCGTTTGGTAACGGTGCCGGCTGGGATCCGCAGCCGTGATGTGGCGGGTGTGACGGAATGGTGGGGTGCGCGCGCAACGGCCTGCCGGATGCGGCTCGGAGGAATCCGCAAGCTGCGTTGCGCTGGCTACTTGCGCGAGCGGTCCGATACATTCCGCCACACCGCATCCATATGCCGCTTGTAGGCTGCCCGTTCCGGCGCGAGTAGCGCTTTGTCGTGCTGGTGCGCGCCGCCAAGGGCGCCTGCCCAGGATGGCGTACGACCGATTCGCCGCGAATGGCCAGCTTCGTCGTGCCTTCACGCAGGATCACCTTCACCGTGTGCGGATCGATGCCGCCGCCGCAGAACAGGCGGTAAGGCACGGTTACTTCGGCGCGACCATCCCTGTTCAGGTCCGTGAAAGCGACGTGTTCTGTGAAGAAACCGCCGGCCACATCGAGGCCAGGGCAATCGCTGCCATCGCGGATCGTCCATTCCTGTTGCCATGTTCCGGATCCGGGCCGCTTGTAGAAATGCGCCGCGAGATCGATCTTTTCGATCCGACCGGAATGCGGTTCGGAAGGGGAGGGGCCGGCTTTCCGGACCAGCACGAGGATGTGTTCTCCGTCACGGTCGCCGATGCGCCAGGCGCCGGCAAGCTTGCCGTCGACCGCTATTGCGTGGCTGGCCAGGTAGCGGGCGTCCACGGCATGCGGCTTGCCGATGCCTGTATCAGCTCTGGTATCGGCGCCCGTATAGCCGCCCGCGGCGTGGCCGCACAGGGATAGGGCGGTACCGAGCACGATACTCGCCAGGCGGTGCTGACATGGGCGGCGTTGGCGCATGTTCGTCATCGTTCACCGGGCGCCAACGACCCGGCTTGCCTGCGTTGCGACGATTCATCGGACGACAGCTTGAATAGGCTGGTGGGAATGTAGAGCATCTCGCTCAAGCACACATGCCCCAGGAATACCAGCACGCGCACCTTGCACGCAATCCGCGAGTGCGGGGCCAGCAATGCATTGACTTCATCGTTCGACATGATCGAGTGCATCTGGCCGGGGCCAATGACCTTGTCGAAGAGCAGCCGCGTTTTGAATCGGAAGACCTTCTTGCCGCCGTCGACGCGCTCCCCGACAAGCTCTACCAGGCCCCGTGCCGGGCTGCGCGAATCGGATTCGGGTTCAAATGCGGGTTCCTTTTCGAGCGAGCAAACAAACATCCTGGAAGTCACCGACTGATAGCGTTTGCCCTCGTGCAGCTCCAGAACATTGACGTCGGCATCGAAATACACCTCATAAGGATGAGGAGCGTTGACGACGTCCACGAGCTGCAGCCTGGGTGGCGGGTGCGAATCGCATCCCGCAGCAAGGAGCAATGTGGGGAGAAGCCGGATGAGATGGTAGATGTTCTTCATTCTCGAAGAAGGGTGTGCCGGAAACTGACGAAACCTTGGCGAAGCCGCCGCTGCTGATGGGTCGGTTGACACACTGACCGCTTACAGAAGTGGGTGGTGCGATCGGACTTGAGAACATCGCCTGTTCCAATCACATCATGTTTGAGGCTGGGTCACGGTAAGGTAGACAAGGACACTGCTGCCATGCGCGCAGGTGAATCCCTCGACGACGCTGCCGGATTTTCGTACCTGCGTCGAATAACGGTGACAGTTGTCACCGCCGGCAAGTGCTATCTTTCCCAATTTCGCGCGTGCGAGTAGAGCCTTCGATGCAGCCGAGAGCCAGGGGCGTGAAACTTCGGGCACGACCCATAGCATGTCGGCTTTTTGCGCCCGCGCCGCTATCCATTCCGGTGCGACGTTATCCAGTTCTACCACAAGGGTGACATAGTCCGTGGGGGCAGGTAGCCCGCCCCTATATTCCGGCGTCTCGAAAAATTCCCATCGTCCGCTGGAAGCCGGAATGTCGAGTGCGATTTGCTCACGAATCTCTTCGAGGTTCGATGACATCCTGCTGCCCGCAGTCGGGCACCCGACAAGCCCTAAAGTCAAGAGGAAGATAAGATATTGCCACCGGCCGATAAAGGCCGTTTGGAAGATGCGCGTTGCGCTGAAGTTTTGGCTCATGGATGCCTTTTACGCTGGCGGTATTCTTGCAAGTCGAATTTTCTTTCCTCAAGCGCCGTTTTGCTTGCCAATTCTTTTACGTGATCGACAGATATATGGATCATATTGCTATAATAGGCTGGCCCATAGTATAGCAGTGTGCGGACCTTGCAGGCAATTCGGGTATGTGATGCCAGTAATTCTTCCACCTCGGAGTTCGACGAGATCGATTTAGCTTGGGTGGTGTCAGGAACGATGTGGGAAAATACCAAATGTGCTTTGAACAGATATTTACCTCTTGCGCCTGATTCCTGCACGCTTACTAAATTAACAATGCCACTTGCAGGGTTTTCCAAATCCTGTTCCGGACTGAAATCCTGCGTATCTGCGACCGAGCAAATCAAATTTGTCGAAAAAGGCTTTTGGTAACGGTTGCCGGAGGGGATGCTCAGGAGATCGATATTCGAATCAAAATATACATCGTAGTGATACGAGTGATCGATTACGTCTCTCAGCTTCAACTCTGCTGGCGGAGGAGGCGTGCATCCAATTGCGAGCAGTAGAATCGGCACGGCTCGGATTGCGTAAATCATTGTGTCAACCGTTTGATCGTTTCAATGAGGTTTCAGGCTTCAGACAGGCCCAGCCGAGCGCCCGGCAGGTATGCAAGGCCGCCGCAATGCCGTTTTGCTTACTGGTTCTGCAGGGTGACATCGGGCACGGAGTTGTCGTCTTCGACGTTCGCATGGATCGTGAAATAGCCGCGACCATCGATGCCGGTAGCTCCCCAGAACACGTGTTTTCTCGATAGCAAAGCGCCAGGCGTAATACGGAAAGTCACGTTGCAGGCCGTGCCGGGTGCGATCGGCGCCATCGAACAAGTACGATCGACCAGGTCGATCCTCTGGGCAGAACCTTCGCTTTTTTCCCAGGCGCTGAGTTGAACAGGACGGTTTCCGACGTTAGCGACACGTTAGTTCCGTATGCCAGCCGACGAAGAGCCATCGGCCATGCCCGGGCCGCGTCGTTTCCGGCATTTTGTAGCTCCAGCCAAGGCATGAACACCGTACCCGTCAGCGGACGGTCAGATAACAGGTCAATGTCCAACGGGTAGTCGGATGGGGCGTCTTCAAGTGTCAACATCGCTTCCGTTACAAACGGACCTGGCCCGAACTTCGACGGGAGGATGCTGATATTGACAGCATACTCCGATGTCCCGGCGCATCGAAGCTTCACCTTCACGGGCTCCACGCAGGTCCGTCAATGTGTTTCGAGTTGAACTACCAGAGGCTCTCAAACTTGGTGCTATCGCCTGATCCATGGTCAATTATGAGGGGTGAATCTTTGCTTGGCTTGCGCCACGCGCCACGCCAGCCATCGGCACACTCGTGTCGAGCAATAACGTCTTTGTTTCGAGAAACCTCAATTCCAGGAATTCCCCGCGCTGGCATGAAAATGCTGTACATGAACGGACCATTATGGAACCAGATTGTATCTTCCGCATTGTTCGCATAGGTTATTTCCGCGCGGTGAAAGACATTTTTTTTATCTTCCGCATCCGCCTTATAGGAAAGTTCTACTTTTGAGGCTGTTCCATATCGATATTCTAAATAATTCGAAGCGCCATTCTCTGAGGCGCAGATAGATACGACTTTCGAGTTGGAAAGTCCGCAAGAAAATAACGAGACTTCGGTCTTCTTGCAGAGTGTTTTATTTTCTGCGCGGAGTCCGCTGCATACGCTTAATGCGATCCCCACAAGCGCGCCATACGAGAATGCAGATTTAACGAGCGACATAGTCTGTTTGGAAGGAGGCTATTCCTCTGAGTTGAACCGCAGATCTCTTGGCTTAATATCGGTCATGATATTGCACTATTATATCTAAAATTCCCAGAGAAAAAATTGCGATTATTGCTGTTCACCAATGTCCTGATCAGTTCTATCCCTTGAAAAGGAAAAGCCCCGTTTCTCAGCAGTTTGTAGATCTTCTGAAAGAATGCGAAGCTCTTTGGTGCGACGTAAAGTTAGGTCTAAAATGCAGCTGTCGTGGGCTACCCCTGAGCACATGCCATGTACGCACTTTGCATCAACTTCCTCAACTTCACACTGTTCATCACGAAAAGCTATCCAGTTTCTCTGTGCGGCTCGTAAATCTTTCTTCTGCGATGCTGAGATCCGATTCATTAGTCGACGATATTCGTTATTCAGTCTCTCATCGATTTTTATGAATTCACTGTAACTTTCGCAGCGCGCTAGAGGAGTTTTATCTAGCTTGCAGTCTTGTGCATCTATCCTATTGCGCAGCACGCAATCGTCATTGCACTGCTGAGGCGCAGACATAGAAGCGCTTGCGAGTGAAAAAAACAGTAAGCCGACCGCGGCAAGTTGGTAAATGCTAAGCATATGTCGAAATATCATATAAATCCTCTGCTAAAAAGCCCAGTTCGTCGTCTATCAACCGCTTTGCACGCCTGGATTCATCCTCATGCACCGATACCGCGCCGATTGAACCATGTGCCTCAGCGATTGCCTGCATACATGCGAGTTCATCTTCAGAAGAAACGAATGGAAGCGCAAGTCCCAATTCTTTTGCGACTCTATAGGTCAGCTTGGAAAGCTTACTCCCTACGCCACCGCGAATATTGCAAGCCGCAATAAACGCCAGCGCTAAGGCGGAACGCACGTTATTATGTTTCGCCAGTGAAAGCATTGGATTGATGAAGTTTCTTACACCGTATTCTAATTGAGCCTCTTGAAAGTCAACCACTTTACCGGCAGACAAAAATCTGTCCCGCCATTCGCCTTTCCATAAATCGATTGGTGGATGACCAATGCTTGGAGCAATGGGTTGTACTCGTTTTCCACGGATTTCCCTTGCCGTTGGCAAATGAGAGCCAGACTGTGAATTAGCGAGCATCTTCAATTCGTTGCCTGCAGGCGTGTTATGTATTTGATTCCAATATGCTTGCCCGCTTAATGGAATTTGTGTGTTTTGAGCAAGATCTGGTCTTCCGGTTGTTGTAAGCTGGATAAGCGCATCGGAGAATTCTGGGTATCCCGCACCGAAGATCTCAGCAAATAATGATGGGTTTTTTGCGCGTAGGCACTTTAAAAGGTCGCCCAAGCTGCCGGAATCCTGTGTGTACTGAATGACCCCGTAAGAAAGACCGATATGGACAATCCTAGAGTAGGTTGTCTCTATTCCCTTTTTCCCATTTTTTCTTCCCACAAATTCTTGGTCAGAGTTAATACTTCCAAACCCATCTGAATTCATCTCGCATGTTGCGACAGAGGCCAGAATTTGTTTTTTCTCATTCTCTGTCAGTCGAACTCCATTGAATGTCAGTACATGAGGTTCTTTGCCCAATTTTTCTTTCAGTACTTTCTTTACATCAGTAACCTTTTTCTTGCTTTCAGAATTGGGTTTCTTAGGAAGTTCGGGAGTATGTGTAGGTGGAACCTTGTCACTAGTCAATGGAACCTTATGGGTATCCTGAATGTATTCATCGGCCTCCGCAGCACGCAGCCGCGCAAGCAGCTCAGTCAACCATTTCTCTGCTATTTCGCGACCTCGGAAAAGCGTATCTTCCCATAGTTCAGATATCGGTTTTTCGTCGGCTTGTGCTACTTTTTCTTTAGGTATTGGATGTACTTTAGTTGTCTCAGGCTGTTGCTTTAATTTTTTGTCAGGTATTTGCAGCCATTTACCTTCACGTATTTTATTGATATCAGTAATGTTATTAGCAGAGGCAAGATCTGCAATATCTACGGAAAACCGCTTGGCAATTGATGCCATGGTTTCACCTTTGATGATTTTATGCGTTTTCATGAATAGTGTGACGTTTTAAAATCTGAATTTCAAAAACCTTTGCTTTGTCTGCCAGTAGCAATTCAGTCGCACCGTTCCTGTCGGTTATTCCATCAATATATGTTGTGTTGTTGAGCCAGATACGGTAAGGCCTGTTTTTCAAGACGTGGCCAGCGCTATTTGTTAAGATTACCACCTGAGATGCACCAGGTACTGGCGATTGCTTCAGGCTTTCCAAGACATTTTCTTTAATAGATTTCGATGGAAGAGGAGGGATTGACGCCTGCTTATTGTTTCCTTCAGCAAACACATGCTTCCCACCCTTCACCGTAAAATTCCCCGGGCAAGCAAACGTAATATCCCCACCCTCCAGCGTGATGGAAGACTGCCCCGCCTGCAGCACGATCTTCTTGCTGGCCTTGATCTCGATGCTGTCGCTCACGGAAATGACAGTCACTTCCTTGTCCGCCAGGATCTCAAGCTGGTCGGTATGTGCCTGAAGCGACACCGGTCCGTTGCCGGCAAGCGCCTGGATGCCGCCCTCGTACGTGTACAGCGAGGTCGCTTCGGCCGATACGGAAGACACGGTATGCCCGGCCGCCATGTGCAGGTCCGACTGCGACGTCCAGTGCAGCTGCTGCCCCGCGAACAGCACCGTCGATGCCGGCGTTGCCCAGTTGATGCTGGACGCCGAATCCATCACCACCAGCGGGGCACCGAACTTTTCGACGGGGAAGCCGGCATCGGGCTCGCGCGAGCCGGCCTGGGGCTTGAGCGCCGGCTGGCCATTGACCGCACCGTCATGCTTACCCTTTTGTTCGGGATCGAGCAATGCCAGCATGTCTTTCCGGGCCTTCACCGCCGCCTCGCTGGTCAGCGCCTGCTGGGCACTGGCCGAGTCGAGCAGCGCCGTATCCAGCGTCTGCGCGGCCTGCAGCGACGATAGCGCCTCGGCGGCATCCATCTGGGTCGATGTGACACCGGCGGCCTGGCCGGGTCGTGCGGCGGTGGTGAGCAACACGCCTTCGCCGCCACGCACCACGGCCCAGGCGTCGGTGCGCAATTCGAAACCGCTGCCGCGATAGCTGCCCCGCTGCGCCGAGCCGGGTGACTGTGCGATCAGATAGCCGAGATTCAGTTGGGATGCTGCGCTCGACGTGGCAAGCCGCATCCGCAACTGGCCCTGCGTGTCGTCCAGCTGCCACTGGTTGTAACCGCCGCCATCGAAGCCTCGCGTGTGGATACCGGAAATCGTGCCCGCGTGGTTGGCGCCCGAGTCGACGCCGGCGGCGAAGGGCGGCGCATCGGCGCCCGTGTACAGCTGCGCGACGATGACAGGCCGGTCGATGTCGTTTTCGAAGAAATCCACTAACACCTCGGTGCCGATGCGCGGCGTGAACTGGCTGCCCCAGTTCGGGCCGGCCAGCGCTTCGGCCACGCGCACCCACGTGCCGGAGCGGTCGTCGCCCGGGGCGCTGCCTTGTTCGTCCATGTCGTGACCGAGGCCACCGGCGTTGGGACTGGCGCCTCGCTGCCATGCGAACTGCACCCGCACCTGATGGTCGCGCGTGGTCGTCGCTGCCGCATCGGGCGTGCCGACGACAAGTGCCGTCTGCGGCCCCAGCGCCGTGTGGGCATGGGGCAGGGCGGTTGCCACGGGCACGAGCGGCACGGCTTCGCGCACGCAGCAGAAGCGGTTGCGGTAGGTGCCCGGCTCCACGCCGGGGCGGCCGCCGGCGAGCGCGGGTTCGAAGTTGTTGCGTGCCTCGTGCTCCACCCACAGCACCTTGAAGGCATTGTCGCCGACGGCATAACGGTCGTGCTGCGTGAGCTGGAACGCATGGCCCGCCGCCAGGCGGCGTACCGCGCCTTCCCCCGTGAACAGCTTGTTGTCCCGCTCCAGCGCGTGCAGCATCAACAGGCTGTGAAGCTCGGCATCGCTGCTGGCGATGCATTCGCCGCTGCCGTCGAACACGGGCATTGGCGGGACTTCGCCGGCGTCGAGCACCGATTGCTGCTCGGCGGACGGTGCCATCACCTGTTCCGGATCCCAGCTGCTGATCGATACCGCGTTGGCCTGCACCTGGCGGCGGGCAGTGAAGGCGTCGATCGCGTCGTCGGTGTCGGTGGCGCGCACGCCGTGGAAACGGATTGCCGGGTTGCCGGGCGTCGCGGGCGCCGCGGCGAGGCTGTCGAAGATCACCAGCTTGTGGCGTGCCTGGCCGTCGCCGGATGCTTCCGCTCCGTCATGCTCGAAGCGCCACGACAGGCCTTCGGATGCCATCAGGCGCGCAAAGAAGTCGTAGTCGCTTTCGCGGTATTGCGTGCAGACGGGGCGCATGGCCAGTTCCTGCGTCACGTCGAATTCGAAGCGCAGCTGCGGATAGTCTTCGAAGAGTTCGGTGACGATGTCGAGCGCCGTCATGTCCTGGAAGATGTAGCTGTCGCAGCGCAGGCGCAGCAGCGCCAGTGCCGGCTCCAGGCGCAGGCGGTAGCGCGCCACGCCGCCGTCGGCACCGAGCCATTCGGCGCGCGTGCAGATGCCGTGCCATGCGCGGCGCGAATCGTCCGGCTGCAGCACGGTGACCGTGAGCTCCTCGCCGATGAAGCCATCGAGTTCCAGGTCCGTGGAGGTGCTCAGCGCGTCCACGTCGAATGCATACAGTTCGCTGACCGCCTCCCGCCCGGCGAAACGTTCGGCCATCAGCGCTTCGGGCAGGCTGCCCTCCTGCGCGCTGGCAAGCGTGACCAGCCGGGCGTGCTGGGACAGCCCGGTACCAAAGCGGCCAAGCGCCGCTACCATCGACTGCAGGTCCATCAGGGCAGGGTAATGGTCAGGTTCGCGGCGCGCGGCGCCATCTTGACGACGTCGTTGTAGGCAGCCATCTGCTGCCCGGTGTTCTTGCCGAGCGAGGTGCGCAGGCCGATGTAGCCGAGCGCGCAGATCAGCGTGAACACGGTCGCCAGTACCCACAGCGGGAAATCGCTGCGCAGCTTGTTGACGATCTGGTCGGGGCGTTCCGCATGCGGCGCGAAACCACCGCGCTTGCCCTTCATGTGGGCGATCTCGTCGCCCAGGCGCGAGGTGAGGTAGTTCAGCTTTTCCGAGCCTTCCAGGATATAGCGGCCCTGGAAGCCCAGCAGAAGGCACATATGGAACACTTCCAGCGCCTGCAGGTGCGCGCTGCCGCGTGTGCGCAGGGCCTCGAGGCGGTGGAAGAAGTTTTCGCCGGCCAGCTGTTCGCCGAACAGCGCCAGCTGCAACGGCTTTCTCGCCCACGCGTCGCGGATCGAAAAGCCGCTCTTGAGGATGATTTCATCGACGGCGGCGCAGAACGCGTATTTGGCGGCATCGATGTCGTCGGCCGAGGCGCCCTGCTTTTTCGCGTTGCGCCCGAACTCGTCGAGGAACTGCACCATGCGGGCGGCAAAGTCGGCGTCGTGCTGCGGGGCGTTGCCGTTCTTGAGCATGAACAGCGCGTAGAAGCCGTCGTACATCAGGTCGAGCAGGGTTTGCGGGGCGGCGCTCGCGTTGGTCGCGGGCGCCGCGGCGTCCATCAGGGAAGGGGCGGTCATGGTGTTCATCAGGCGGGCAAATCCTTGGCAATGCGGGGCAAAATCAGAGTCGGTAAGTTACTGCGGTCAGGAAGCGACGGCGACCAGTTCGAGCTTCAGTTCATTCATGCCCATCGGCACATAGATCGAGATCGACTGCGCCTTGATCATGCGTTCGTACATCTGCCCCTTCGATTCCAGCGTGAAGTAGACCGTATCGGGGCGCACGGGGATCGCGGCCGGCACCTGCGGCGCATGCTGCAGGCGCACGCCCGGCATGGCCGACAGCACGAACTTCTCGACGTCGTCGGGGGCGCCGACCTTGAAGCGCACCGGCACCACGTCGACCAGCTCCATCGCCGGCATGGCTGCCGAAACGGCCAGGTAGAACGCCGTCTTGTCGTCGATCTTGCCCGAATCGAGCTTGCCCAGGTGATAGGACGGCCGGATCTCCTCGAGCGCGATCGCGAAGTACTTCGACGAGATCACGGTGTCGATCAGCTCGCGGATGATCAGGTGCAGCCTGGCAAAGCCGGGGCCCGGCTCGTGGTGCTGGTAGGCGGGCAGGTCGGCCAGGGTCCAGCTTTTCGAGAACGTCATCAGCGCGCCGGCCAGGCCGAGCAACTGCTCGAACAGGCGTTCGGGATGCAGGGCCGGGTGGTGGAAGTAGTGCGTCAGCGAGGCATAGGCCGAGCTGGCCGTGTGCAGCAGCCAGAACGACGACATGTCGCCGGAGCGGTATTCGATCACGTTGCGGCTCGGCTCGCGGTGGTGGCCGTACAGCGCGCTGACCTTGGCCTGCAGGGCGTCGAGCAGGCGGCGCAGTTGCTGGGCCAGCGCCGGCGCGCTCTGCACCGACAGGGCCGGCGGAATGAAATCGGGATCGAGTTCGAAGCCGCCCGTGGCCAGGCGACGCAGGCGCAGCAGCGGGAAGCTCGTGTACGAGTCGCGCGGCTCGTATTCGGACACCAGCCGGACCGACTTCTTCAGGTAGGCCAGCTGGGCCTGCGCGGCTTGCGTGTACAGGTCCGGCGTATCGCGGTTGTCCTGCACGTAGCGGGCACTGTCAATGACCTGGCCCGGCGGGCAGAAGTTGCCGCCGAACGGCTTGAAGGCGGGCAGGGCGGCATAGAAGGTCACGCTCTGCTGGTTCTGCAGCATGGTCGACAGGTCGACGCTGGGCGGCAGCGCATCCACGGCGGGCGCCTCGACCAGCTCGCCGTCCTGGAAGCGCAGCGACAGGTCGAGCACGCGCAGCACGTTGTTGGCCAGCGCATCGGTATCGACGCGCAAGTGGTTGACGCCCCAGGCGTACGGATGCACTGCCCGCAGGCTGTGATGGAGCCGGTGCTCGTGGTACTGGTCTTGCTGCTGGAAGTGCTGCGGGCGCAGGAACAGCCCCTCTCCCCATAAAACTTTACTTGTCATGCTTTGTTATCCGCTTGTTCTAACCGGTTACCTTCCTGGTGGCAAGTCGTGCCTGTTGACCTGCTTCTCGAATTGGCGGAACAATAACATCTTTCCCGGCTCAACAGGGAGAGTGTGATTATTCAAGCGTGCGCGCGTACCAGAAAGTGAGAATGTGTGATTTTCAATTGGGTTTTGTTCAGTTTGATTTTCTGTTATTGTGCCGCCTGTCCGCTCAAAATTAAACTTAATGCAATAACTTCTCGTTACACTCAAGAGGATTTAGTATGACCATCAGTACTCTTCTGCCGCGCATCGGCGTGGCTGCCGCCCTGGTTGCGGCGCTCTCCGCCTGCAGCACGGCACCCGTGGTACCGCCGACGCCGCAGTTGCAGGATATGCTCGCCGAAGCCACCAAGGCTGCCACCACCGGCAACAAGGAGCAGGCCATTGCGCTATGGAAGCAGAGTGCTGCCGCCTATCCAACGGACAAGGCCCCATGGTTGAGTATCGCGCAGACGCGCTATGAAGCCGAACAGTATGGCGACGCCATCCAGGCCGCGCTGGAAGTGCTGGTGCGCGATCCCAACGACCAGAAGGCCAACAGCATCATCGCCATCAGCGGGCTGCGCCTGTCGACGCGCGCATTGAATGACCTGAGCCGGCAGAACAACCTGTCCGGCTCGATCAAGACGGAATCGCAAGGGCTGGCCAAGATACTGCGCGCAAGCCTGGGCGAAGAAACGCTGATCGTGGCGCCGGTGGAACCGCCGGCTGTGCGCGACCAGCGCCAGGTACGCACGAACAAGAAAGCCAAGACAACCAAGCAGCCGTCCGGAAGCAGTGCCCGTGCCAATCCATTCGATGCATTGAAGTAAATACCGTATTACACCAATAGTATCTATATTGGATTTCTTATTAGTAACGACTATTAGTAACGGCCATAGTCAGCCCAGCAGTTGGCCACATCGCGACTCATCTACAAAGGATTACTCATGTCTAAATCAGAAAGTGTGCAAAAGCGCCTGCAGAAAGTCCGGCCTCCACGGGTGCAGATGACTTACGACGTTGAAATCGGCGATTCCATCGACAGCAAGGAGCTGCCCTTCGTGATGGGCGTGGTCGGCGATTTCGGCGGTAACTCGGAAGTCGAGCAGAAGCGCCTCAAGGAGCGCGCCTTCGTCAATGTCGACCGCGACAATTTCGACGAAGTCCTCAAGGGCGTGGAACCGCGCGCAACCTACCAAGTGGAAAACACGCTGGCGGGCGACGACAGCACTTTCGCCGTGGACCTGAAGTTCACGTCGCTCGACGATTTCCGCCCCGAGGCGGTGGTCGAGCAGGTGGAGCCGCTGCGCAAGCTGCTGGAAGCGCGCACCAAGCTGGCCGACCTGCGCAACAAGCTGGCCGGCAACGACAAGCTGGAAGACCTGCTCAACGAAGTGTTGAACAGCACCGAGAAACTGGCCGAGCTGGGCCAGCAAGCCAACGCCCGGAAAGAATGACCATGTCTGCACAACTGAACGCCGGCGGCGCGGCTGCCGCCACCGAAGAAACCGCGCTGCTCGACCAGATTGTCGAAGAAAGCCGCGTTGCCCGCTCCAGCACCGAACATGAACGCGCCAAGGACCTGATCTCCGAACTGGTCAGCCAGGTCATGGAAGGCACCGTGGTGGTGTCCGACAACCTGGCCGCCACCATCGACGCGCGCGTGGCGGAACTGGACAGCATGATCTCGAAACAGCTGTCGGCCGTGATGCACGCGCCGCAGTTCCAGAAGCTGGAATCCAGCTGGACCGGCCTGCACTACCTGGTCAAGAACAGCGCCACGGGTCAGAACATCAAGATCAAGATGCTCAACGCGACCAAGAAGGAACTGGTCAAGGATTTCCAGAGCGCGATCGAGTTCGACCAGAGCACGATGTTCAAGAAGGTCTATGAAGAAGAATTCGGCACCTTCGGCGGCGCGCCGTTCGGCGCCCTGATCGGCGACTACGAAATCACCCGCCAGCCGGAAGACATGTACTTCATCGAACAGATGTCGCACGTGGCCGCGGCCGCGCATGCGCCGTTCATCAGCGCCGCGTCGCCGGAGCTGTTCGGCCTGGACAGCTACAGCGAGCTGGGTCGCCCGCGCGACCTGTCCAAGCTGTTCGACACGATGGAGTACTACAAGTGGAAGGCCTTCCGCGAATCCGAGGATTCGCGCTACGTGGGCCTGACCCTGCCGCGCTTCCTGGGCCGCCTGCCGTACAACCCGGCCGATGGCGCCATCACCGAAGGCTTCAACTTCGTCGAGGACGTGGACGGCACCGACCACCAGAAATACCTGTGGTGCAACGCCGCCTATGCGTTCGCCAGCAAGCTGACGGCCGCGTTCGAGGACTACGGCTGGTGCGCCGCGATCCGTGGCGTGGAAGGCGGCGGCCTGGTCGAAGACCTGCCGACCCACACCTTCAAGACCGACGAAGGCGAAGTGGCGCTGAAGTGCCCGACCGAGATCGCCATTACCGACCGGCGCGAGAAGGAACTGTCGGACCTGGGCTTCATCTCCCTGGTCCACTGCAAGAACACCGACTACGCCGCCTTCTTCGGCGCGCAGTCGGCGCAGAAGGCGCGCAAGTACGCATCCGACGCGGCCAACGCCAACGCGGTGCTGTCGTCGCAGCTGCAGTACATCTTCGCCGTCTCGCGCATCGCCCACTACATGAAGGCCATGATGCGCGACAAGATCGGCAGCTTCTCGGCCGCCTCCAACGTCGAGGACTTCCTCAACCGCTGGCTCACCCAATACGTGCTGCTGGACGACAACGCCAGCCAGGAACAGAAGGCCCAGTTCCCGCTGCGTGAAGCGTCGGTGCAGGTATCGGAAGTGCCGGGCCGCCCGGGCGTGTTCCGCGCCGTGTCGTTCCTGCGCCCGCACTTCCAGCTCGACGAGCTTTCCGTTTCACTCCGACTGGTCGCGGAGCTTCCAACGACCAAACCGTAATATCCAACATCCATCGAAAGGAAAATAATGGCAATCGACGTCTACCTGCAAATCGACGGCATCAAAGGCGAATCCGCCGACTCCAGCCACAAGGACTGGATCGAGGTGAAATCCGTGAACTGGGAAGTGCTGCAGCCGAAATCGGCAACGGCATCGACCGGTGGCGGCCACACCGCCGAGCGTACCGAGCACCGCGACATCGTGATCTCGAAGCTGGCCGACCTGGCAACCCCGCTGCTGCTGCAGAATTGCTCGTCGGGCAAAACCCTGCCGAAGGCAAAGTTCGAATTCCTGCGCGCCGATGGCCAGGGCGAACGCGTGAAGTACTTCGAGATCGAACTGGAAAACGTGCTGATCTCCAGCGTGGCGCCTTCGGTCGAACCAGGCGACATCCTGACCGAAGACGTGAAGCTGAAGTACTCCAAGGTCAAGTGGAAGTACACGCAGCAGAAAGTCGGCGGCGGCTCGGGTGGTAACACCTCCGGCGGCTGGGACCTGTCGACCAACAAGGTCGCTTAAGTTTTACCATCGAGGCGCCCATGCAAGGCTACACGCCAGGCCTGTTCGACCGGCTGATGGACGCGCCCGCCCATGGCGCCTCGCACGCAACGGTAACGCGGTTGTCGATCGAAGACCTCAAGGAAACGGTCGCCCGCGATCTCGAAGCGTTGCTCAACACCCGCATCGCACTGCCGGATGAACTGCTGCAGCAGTTCCCGGAGTGCGGCCGCTCGCTGGTGAGCTACGGCCTGCAGGATTTTGCCGGCCGTTCCCTGTCCAGCTTCGACGACCGCGCCTACATCTGCGCCTGTCTCGAAGAGGCCATCGCCCGCCATGAACCGCGCCTGCGCAACGTGCGGGCCACGCTGGACCTGCGCGAGGATGCAGTCAATTGCCTCAATTTCGCCATCACCGCGCTCCTGATCGTCAACACGGCGCAGGAACCGGTCAATTTCGACGCCATCCTGCAACCTTCAAGCCAGCAATACACGATCAGCAAGGCACGCCGGCCAGGATCGGCAGGAGCATGAGTTGGAACAGTTATTACCGTACTACGAGCGCGAACTGGGGTTCCTGCGCCGCTATTCCCGTGAATTCTCCGAGCGCTACCCGAAGATCGCCGGCCGCCTGCTGATCGGCGGCGAGGTCTGCGAGGATCCCCATATCGAGCGCATGATCCAGGCGTTCGCGCTGATGAACTCGCGCATCGCCAAGCGGCTCGACGACGATTATCCGCAGTTCACCGAGGCCTTGCTCGAGGTGCTGTACCCGCATTACCTGCGGCCGTTTCCATCGTGCTCAATCGTGCACATGGATTACGCCAGCCAGGCCGCGCAGCTGACCGCCGCGGCGGAGATACCGCGCGGCACCCGCCTGGCCACCCGCAAGGTCAAGGGCTCGGCCTGCACGTTCCGCACGGCCTACCCGGTGACGATCGCGCCGATCGCGCTGAGCGGGGCCGTCTTCGCGCCCATCATCGACGCGCCGGACACGGTGCGCCTGCCCCAGGGCGTCACGTCCAGCATCAGCATCACGCTCTCGGCCACGGCCGCGCAAGTGGCGCTGGGCCAGCTCAAATGCGGCAAGCTGCGCGTGTTCATCGATGGCGAGCCGTCGTTCTGCGCCGCGCTGCGCGACGCCCTGTTCATGCGCACGCTGGCGGCGTACGTAGAGGAGGGCGGCAGCGGGCGCTGGATCCAGCTCGGCGCCATCCCGCTGGCCCCGGCCGGTTTCGACGAGGACGATGCGCTGATCGATTTCTCGGCGCGCTCGCATGTCGCCTACCGCCTGCTGACCGAGTTCTTCTGCTTCCCCGAGAAATTCAACTTCGTCGACATCGACCTGGCAGCGCTGACGGCGCTGATCCCGTCGGGTACCCGCGAACTGACGCTGCACCTGGCCCTGTCGGGCCTGCGCTCGGATTCGGATATCGCGCGCATGCTCGGCGGCCTGTCGACGAACAACCTGCTGCTGGGCTGCACGCCCGTGGTCAACCTGTTCGAGAAACGCGGCGAACCGATCCGGCTGACCCACGCCAAGGCCAGCTACCCGGTGCTGGCCGACGCCCGCCGCGCCTTTGCCTACGAGGTCTACGCGATCGATTCGGTCAAGCTGGTGCGCCAGACCCCGCAGGGGAATCGGTGGTGGAATTCCGGCCTTTCTATTCGCTGCGGCATGGCCAGACGCCGGAGAAGAATGGCCATTACTACGTGGCACGGCGCGACGATGTCGTCGCCGACCGGAGCCCCGGCTACGAGACCGAAATCTCCATCGTCGACATCGACTTCGATCCGGCCGCGATCGAGACCGACACGCTGAGCCTGGAGCTGACCTGCACCAACCGCGACCTGCCGGCCTCGCTCACCTACGGCCTGCCTGGCGGCGACCTGTTCATGGAGGGCGGCTCGCGCGTGTCTGCCATCAGCTTCCTGCGCAAGCCCACGCGCTCGCAGCATTTCGGCCGCGGCGCGGGGGCCCACTGGCGCCTGATTTCGCACCTGTCGCTGAACCACCTGTCGCTCACCGATGGCGGCGTGGAAGCGTTCCGCGAAATGCTGGCCATGTATGATCTGCCGCGTTCGCCCGCATCGCAGCGCCAGATCGGCGGCATCGCCAACGTGGCGCACAAGCCGGCCAACGCCTGGTTGCCCGGCAATCCGTTCGCCTGCCTGGTGCGCGGCATGGAGGTGCGCCTCACGGTCGACGAGGAAGCCTTCGTCGGCAGCGGCATCCACGCGTTCGCCCACGTGATCGAGTGTTTCCTGGGGCTGTACGTGCATGCGAACAGCTTTACCCAACTCGTGATCGTGTCATCCAAAACCGGAGAAGAATTATTGAAATGCAGCCCGCGCAGCGGCGATTTGAGCCTGCTGTAATCGAGCGCCTGTTCGCCCAGCCGTACCGTTTCGAGTACTTCCAGGCCGTGCGCATGCTGGAGCTCTGGCTCAAGCGTCATGGCAAGGTGCGCGACGGGGCGGTGGCCAACTTCCTGCGCTTCACCAATTCCACCTCGCTGGCTTTCCCGGCCAGCCAGCTGGAAGGCATCGAAGTCGAGCCGCGCGATGTCGGGCTGGACCGGCATGCGCTTGCCGAGGCGCTGAAAAGCGCCACGCTGCGCTACGTGCGCATCACGCCCGCTTTCATGGGCCTGCTGGGCAATATGGGCGCGCTGCCGGCGCACTACACCGAGCGCATCGCCGCGCACGCGATCACCACGCGCGACGATGGCCCGCGCGCATTCCTCGATACCTTCTCGAACCGCTCGCTGGCGCTGTTCTATGAAGCCTGGCGCAAGTACCGGCTGGAACTGAAGTACCAGCTCGACGGCAAGGATGGCTTCCTGCCGCTGCTGCTCTCGCTCGCCGGGCTCGGCCAGCCTTCGCTGCGCAGCCGCTTCGCCGATGGCACGCATGGCGGCCTGCTGGACGAATCGGTGGCGTACTTCGCCACGGCGATGCGCCACCGGCCGGCATCGAGCGCGCAGATCGCCCGCGTGCTGTCCGAGTATTTCGCCGTGCCGGTAAAGACCGAGCAGTTCATCGGCCGCTGGTACGACATGCCCGAGGCGCAGCAATGCCGGCTGGGCATGGCCAACGCCATGCTGGGTGGGGGCGCCATGGCCGGCGCGCGCATCTGGCAGCGCGACCTGCGCCTGCGCATCGTGATCGGCCCGCTCAAGCGCGCGCGCTTCGACGCATTCCTGCCGGGAGGCGAGGCGGCCCGTGCGCTCGCGAGCATGCTGTCGATGATGACCGGCGTGAGCCTCGAATACGAGGTGCAGCTGGTGCTGTGCGCCCGTGAAGTGCAGGGTGCGTCGCTGGCCGATGACCGCAGCGGCGGCCGGCTGGGATGGGACACGTTCCTCGTGACCGGCGACACCCCGCGCAACCGCGACGACGTGCGCTACGACGTGCACGCGCTTTGAGGCGCGTGCCTGAACAAGCAAGTAGTGAATTTTTCATCCAACACCTGACCAACAAGGGACCACCTGCATGAGCCTGAATCTCAAGACGCTGATCGGCAAGTTGAACGACACCTGCCGCACGGCCGCCACCCGCGCCGCCGGCCTGTGCGTGTCGATGGGCCAGTTCGAAGTCGACCTGGAACACCTGTTCCTGGCGCTGCTGGAGCAGCCGAAGAGCGACTTTGCCGTGATCGCCCGCCAGAGCGGCATCGGTACAGGCATGCTGGAAGCGGACCTGCAGGCCGAGCTGGCCCGTCTGAAGACCGGCAACTCGCGCACGCCCGTGTTCTCGGCACGGCTGCCCAAGCTGTTCGAGCACGCCTGGCTGATCGCCTCGCTCGACATCCCGGACGGTCGCCCGGCCGAGATCCGCAGCGGCCACCTGCTGCAGGCGCTGCTGACCGATGCCGAACTGTCGCAGCTGGCCTACCGCGGCTCGAAACTGTTCGACAAGTTCGACGTCGACCAGATCAAGCACAACCTCGACAAGATCGCCGCCGGCTCGCAGGAAGCCGTTGCGCCGCCCACCCGCTCCGCGGCGCAGCCGCAGGGCAGCGACCCGGTGGGCGAGCTGGCGGGCGCCGCGCAGACGAAGACGCCGGCACTCGACCAGTTCACCACGAACCTCACCCAGCGCGCGCGTGACGGTAAGGTCGACCCGGTGATCGGCCGCGACACGGAAATCCGCCAGGCCATCGATATCCTGATGCGCCGCCGCCAGAACAACCCGATCCTCACCGGCGAGGCAGGCGTGGGCAAGACCGCCGTTGTCGAAGGGCTGGCGCTGCGCATCGCCGAAGGCGACGTGCCGGACGTGCTCAAGGGCGTGGAAATCCACACGCTGGACATGGGCCTGCTGCAGGCCGGCGCTTCCGTGAAGGGCGAGTTCGAGAACCGCCTGAAGAACGTAATCGACGAAGTGAAGAAAAGCCCGCACGCGATCATCCTGTTCATCGACGAGGCGCACACGATGATCGGCGCCGGCGGCCAGGCGGGCCAGAACGATGCGGCCAACCTGCTGAAACCGGCGCTGGCGCGCGGCGAATTGCGCACCATCGCGGCCACCACGTGGAGCGAGTACAAGAAGTATTTCGAGAAAGACGCGGCGCTGGCGCGGCGGTTCCAGGTCATCAAGGTGGAAGAGCCCAGCGAGGAACTGGCCTGCGCCATGCTGCGCGGCATGGCGCCGCTGATGGAAAAGCACTTCGGCGTGCGCGTCTACGACGAGGCGATCACGGAAGCGGTCCGGCTGTCGCACCGCTACATCAGCGGCCGCCAGCTGCCGGACAAGGCCATCAGCGTGCTCGATACGGCCTGCGCCAAGGTGGCGCTGGGCCAGAACGCCACGCCGGCCCTGATTGAAAACCTCGCGCGCAAGCTGGAGCGCATCGATGCCGAGGCGCAAGCGCTGCGGCGCGAGCAGAGTTCCGGCAGCGGGCATGGCGCGCGGCTCGAGGAACTGGCGGCGGCGCGGGCCGCGGCCGCCGACGAGCATGCGAGCCTGACGGCGCGCTGGGAACAGGAAAAAGCGCTGACGGAACGGATCATGCAGGAACGCCGCGGCCTGGAAGAAGCGGGCGAGGGCTATGCCAGCGCCGGCAATGACGTGCAGGCGCTGGTGGCCGAACTGCGCGCGCTGCAAGGCGAAACGCCGATGGTGCCGGTGCAGGTCGATGGCCACGTGGTGGCGGAAATCGTCGCCGGCTGGACCGGCATCCCGCTCGGCAAGATGGTGAAGGACGAGATCAACACGGTGCTCAAGCTGCGCGACCTGCTGGAAGAGCGCGTGCTGGGCCAGTCGCATGCGATCGAAGCCGTGGCGCAGCGCGTGCGCACGGCGCGCGCCAACCTGGACGACCCGAACAAGCCGAAGGGCGTGTTCCTGTTCGTCGGCCCTTCCGGCATCGGCAAGACCGAGACGGCGCTGGCGCTGGCCGACGTGCTGTACGGCGGCGAGCGCAAGCTCATCACCATCAACATGAGCGAATACCAGGAAGCGCACAGCGTCTCGGGCCTGAAAGGCTCGCCACCGGGCTACGTGGGCTACGGCGAAGGCGGCGTGCTGACCGAGGCCGTGCGGCGTAATCCGTACAGCGTGGTGCTGCTCGACGAAGTGGAAAAGGCCCACCCGGACGTGCTGGAGCTGTTCTTCCAGGTCTTCGACAAGGGCGTGATGGACGATGCCGAAGGCCGCGAGATCGACTTCAAGAACACCATCATCATCCTCACGTCGAACGTGGCCTCGAGCACGATGATGCAGGCTTGCCTGAACAAGAGCGAGGAAGAGCTGCCGGCGCCGGGTGCGCTGGAAGAACTGATCCGCCCGCACCTGATGAAGCAGTTCAAGCCGGCCTTCCTCGGCCGCCTGAAGGTGGTGCCGTACTATCCGCTGGCCGACGATGTGCTGGTCGAGATCATCGAGCTGAAGCTGGACCGGATCGCCCGTCGCATCGCCGTCAACCACAAGGCCGAGTTCTCGTACGACGAGGCGCTGGTGGAAGCCGTACTGGCGCGCTGCACCGAAGTCGATTCGGGCGCACGCAACGTGGACAACATCCTCAATGGCACGCTGCTGCCGGAAGTGGCGGAGTCGGTACTGGCGAAGATGGCCGAAGGGGCCTCGATCAGCAAGATCAGCGTGAGCGCCAGCGAAGAGGGGCAGTTCAGCTACACGATCGAGTGACGATATCGACCCGGGGCGTCGCTAAGGCAGCGCCCTGGCCAGCGCGGCCCTGGCAGAGCGGATATCCTTCGCCGCGCTGGCGTTGACGATATCGGCCAGTGCATTGCCGGACGCGATCTGCCCGTCGGGCGTTACCGGCACGATGGCGACGTGGCGCTTGCCGCTCGCCAATTCGAACATGGCGAGGTAGTACACGGCACCGCGCTTTTCAAGGCGCGTGGTCGCCAGTACTGCCTTGCATTGCTGCAGTCCCGATGCGACCGGCGCCGCGCCGGCCCGCGACAGCAAGCGGCATTGCCTTGCCTTCCTGTCTTCCAGGACCGCGAACCATGACTGCGGGGTTGCGATGAAGTGATCGTCCTGGAGCTGCGCCGGCGCAAAGCGCCTTGCTTCCCACTTGGCCTGGCCAAGGGCAACGACGTCCGCCTCCGGTCGGCGCAGGCCGCCCTTCAGTCCCGACGTCAGGTCGGTATCGGCAACATGACCCTTCGCGGGTCCGCATGAACATACTCGACGTAGCGGTAAAAATCCTCCCGCGTATCGCGCACGAGGTAGACCACGGCGACGTAATCACGGTCGCCCAGCCTGACTGCCGTCATCGATTCGATGTCCATGCATTGCGGCCAGTCGCTACCTTCGCCCGGGCCTGCCAGCTCCACTAGCTGCGGCTTGCCGTTCGCAGCCCTTCCCAGCAGGCCGCACGATGGCGCGTACGCCGACTTTTCGTAATACTGCAGCGGGACCAGGTCGGCGTTCGGCGAGCGGGGCAGGGGTGAACCGACCACGGTCCAGCCTCGTTCCCGGATGTAACTGGCAGCATTGAGCGGTTCGCCCGCTTGCGACCATCCGGCTGTGGACGCGAGCAATGCCAGTGCTGCACCGAGCCGGGCTAGCCATTTGTTCGATCGAATGGTCATTGCAGTGTTAACTTCTTTCGCTAGCGTGCGTCTAATGGTTGTCGTAATTCGCTTTGCTATCCCTGCAGGGATACCTAGTCGCGATTTTAATGTGGGCCAAGGGGTTCCTTGAACGTATATACCTTGTTCCCAATTTCGAACGAATAGCGAACGTTATCCCTTTTATCGATTCGGGTTCGCAGGGAAACCTTGTTTCCCGCCATGGTGAACGTTGCCGGGGTTGACGCCTTCTCGAAGGTGCCCTGAACGACTGCCGCGGAAAAGGGCGATCCGTCAGCAGGATTATCCGCAATTTTTACTACGGTTTGCATCAAGGGAGACCACTTTTTCTTGTCGCTCAAGGGGCTGGCAACGTAGACATGGCTATGCCCTGCAACTTTCTTCAGGTGATCGGTGAAATCCTCGTCGGATGCATATTTCGAAAACTCGGTCTTCATATCGATTGGCTTGATATTGGTTACCTCAAAGCAACACAAAACGCTAAGCCGATTACTCACTCCAACCAATCCGCTGAAAACGGTCGGGGCGTCCAGTTTCTGATTGGTAAAGATATACGTCGGTCGCGCGGTGACGTTCATTCCATCAGCCATGACCGGATACTGTTCCAGCAGGCCCACTACTGGAGCCCCGAGCGCGAAACAGCACTTAGCCAACATGCAGAGCGTCGACGCATAGATCAATTTTTTCATGTTTTAGCACAGGCGGTCATAAGCTGCGATAGCGGACGGTTTCGTCTCAAACAATCGGGCAAGGCGGAGCGGGCGGGCGCTGGCTTACCCGCGCTCGCGACAGGGACCGCAGATTGCTGCGTACCGGAAATTGTGGCGCCATGACGGATTTATTAATGTCGAGATTTATTAAAACTGGATAGTGTCGGATACCTTCATCCAGCCGGCGGTTTCTTTTTTACCGTGAGTGTATTTGACATGATACCAGCCGTTTCTTTCTTCAGTTACATAGGCAACATCTCCCGCTACAAGGAATGCCTTTCGAACTGTGCTATCGTTCGGCGAGTTGTGGAAAAAAGCACGCTTACTGCGAACTGTAATGACTCCGATCCAATCTCCTGCTGGTCCGGTATCTACTGACATAATGTACCTATTCCCGCTGTTCGTGATCCGAGGAGCACCGACCGACTCAAGGACCCAGTCACAGTCCCCCGGCGCCATGGATACCGGAAGTTCGATTCCAATGCTGCCTTTGGTAGAGATGAGAACAGCAAAGTCGTTCTGTACTGTATTTTTCTCGCCAATGTTTGCTGGCACTGCGTCTCTAACCGTAACTCTGACTTTTCCATCCGATGCCATTTTTCCATGAAACGCGAATTTACACTCGTCGGTTTTTCCTGGAGAAGTCAATAGTGCTGAAAAATATCCTGTGACAACTTTCGTTGTCGGATTTACTCCGACTGCAATAAAGGGATTTTCTGAAAAAGGACTGCTCGCTGAGATGACATTGGGCGCGGCAGTGCAAGAGGAAGCAAATGCCGTCGCCATGATAATGGCTGATAAGCTAAACTGCCGCAATTTATTTACCCTTGAATTTTTTGTATTCTTCGGCCAATTTGACATCATATGCATTATCCTTATAACGCGGTCCATTATAGGCGGCAGCTACGGCCGCCCAGTCGAGGTTTTTCAAGTGCGTGACAATTTTCGGAGATACGTACTTTATATACAGAATGAAGGAGCGCATCTGCTCTCGTGGCGATCGGGATACCTTGCGCGAAAAGTCCTTGGCCGACTCGTAACGCATTGTTTTCCAGTATTCGCCCATGATCTGGAAGGCGCCCCATGAACAGCTTTCGATTGCTGCATCCTGGTCGAGCTGATAAGCCTTCAATAGGCGTTTATAACTCCCGGCCCCCGCGATATATTTGTCTTTTTCTTTGGTAGCAGCACCACTCTTCAATAGCTGTTCCAATGATAGTGCAGCTGCTTTGGTCGCGGCGCTATCTTTTTTGCTTACGGGGCGATAGTAGTCGACATCGTCAGGCACATTCCTCTTCTTCTTGTAAGCCGCATCTGCTTTAACATAACGTGCCTTTGCATTGTAGTAAGCTGTGGGCAGAGAGATGTCGGGATATTTGGAGCTATATTGATGCTTTGTTGCTGCGGAGAATTTGTGCCGTTCATAGAGTATCTTTGGAACCGTTCGCTTCCCGACCGCAAGAAATCCGGCGCCACCCGACTCGACTTTGGCGAAAGCCTTGATTGCAGCCAGTTCGACTCCAAGCTCTTTCGCCGCCCATTCATAGTCGGCCTCTGTCATCACCGTGCCATCGTAAACGTCCAGGAAGTCGACATTTGGGATCTCGCCTTCGACAATGGTAAGAGGTTTTCCATCCGGCGTAGTGGTCGGAGTCGTTTTTGGACCAGGCAATGGCTGAGTAGCCGGCGACTGCGGCTTCTTTGGGTCGAATGCTGGTTTAACGGGTTCTTTTGGCGAGAGAGGCTTATTTACTGGTTCCTGCGGATGTGGCAACGCTTTTCCGTCAAGCTTCAAACGGTCAGTTGTGACGCTGACGAGCTTGTTTCGCGGTCCGGAGAGTATCTTTCCCACAGGCTTCCACGACTTGTCCAGGCGCTCGACGTAAATGACAACCTCATCCTTGATCGCGTCGGTGAATATTTGCTGTGTCAATCCTTCCGGTCCGGTTCGTCCACGCGCAACTTTCTTGTTGAAATAGATTTGATAACCAAGATCCCTGATGGGGTCCCTCTGGCCATCCTGCAGAAGGAAGCGCACTCCTAGAACGAGTTCTTTCTTTAGGTAAATTTTCTGGCCAATGCGTAATCGGTTGGGATTCGGTATGTCATTAATTGACAACAGGAACTTGACTGATCGGCCATTAATTTGTCCTATGCGGGTTAGCGTCTCACCTGGAGCCACAGGGTGAACGTCTCTCATTCCTCATCTCCGTCTTTTACATGTAGGACTACTTCATCAATGTTGTCATCGTACTCAAAGTGCTCTTCCAGATGCCAGTTGCTTTCACCTATAAGTACGATAAGGTCGGTGGATTCATCTGTATAGATGCGCCCTGTTAGGCCATCATCGTTAGTGGTGCCAGAGGTAAGGAACTTTCCATCCCGCGTGTAAACGCTGTACGGTTTGTTTTCGGAAGAGAAGAACCCGTCTTCGTTATATGCCAGGTGTGACAGGTCGAACTGCTGACTGAAACGAGCCAAATCCTGGTCAACCAGCGTGTCAGGCTTTGGAAGACTCAGTGATAACGGGGCCGCTTGAGCTGGCCCCGCCAGCTCCTTCTTGCTCGCCTTGAACGCCATGGTCCCCGGCCCATGCACCTCGATATTCCCGCCCGACAGCCTCAGCGAAGCGCCCTGTGCGGTCAGCAGCACGTGCTCCTTGGCCGCCACGCTGACACTCTTCGCCACGCTGGCCACGGTGATCGCCTTGTCCGCCGTGATCCGGGTCGGGCCGGACTGGCTCTGGCTGCTCACCTTGCCACTGGCCGCGTGCAGCCGGATGCCCGTTTCCTGGTTCGGTTTCGACGCGGCCTGGGCTTTGCCATAAGTGAACAGGCTGATCCCGGCCTTCACGACGTGAAAGATATTGCCCTGCGAAGCAAGGTTGATGTCCTGCCCCGCGCCCAGGCTCGTGACGCCGCCGGCGCTGACCACGGTGGAGGCGGGCGTCAAGGCGGCGATGCCCGATGGCGACGATAGCTGCAGATGCGGCGCGCTGTAAGCGGCCGCGGTGCCGGCGCCGCCCTGGTTGCCCTGGCCGCCCGTGGCGGTGGCCTGCAGAACCTCGCCAGAGGCGCCCAGCGCGGCGACCGCCGGCAGTTCGTCCGGTGCCGGTTCCCGCGGCAGCCGGGCGTTGTGCTTCTGCGCGGTTTTCGCAAGCGACTTGAGTAACTGCTGGCTTTGCTCCACCTGCGACAGCGCCGGGCCGGAATCCAGCGCGGACGAGCCAGCGCTTGCCGTATCCGTCGCCAGCAGCATGCCGCGAGCGGCGCGCAGTGCCACGCTGTGCTCAGCCTTGAGTTCCGCGCCGAAGCCGGCCGGATCGAGGCGCTGGTTGTCGGCCTGGTGGCGCAGGTGGCCGAGGTTCAGTTCGGCCGTGCCTTCGTGCGCCTTCGCGTGCTGCTGCAAGGCGACGCGCGGCTGGCCAGGGCTGTCGTCGAACACCAGCTGGCTGTAGGCGCCGGTGCCGCCGGCGCTGTCCCGCATTGCCTGGCTCTTGAAGCCGGACAGTACCGCGGCGTGCGCGTGCGCGCCGCTTTCGCCCGGAAACCACGCCGCCGCATTGCCGGTTGCCGCCCCTGTGCCACGTGCCACGCCGTTGCCTTGCGCGTCCCTGTCGCCCTTGCCGTTGTACACGGCGCCAATCACGATCGGCCGGTCGATATTGCCGTCGATGAAATCGACCAGCACTTCCTGGCCCACGCGGGGCAGGGCATTGGCGCCCCAGTTGGCGCCGGCGACCGGCGCGAGGGGCGTGGCAACGCGCACCCATGTGCCGGCTTGATCGTCGGCGGGGGCGCCGGCGTGACCTTCGGGTGCGGGATGGTCGAGACGGCTGTGGCTGGCGATGCCGCGCTGCCAGTGGAACTGCACCTTGATGCGATGGTCGCGGTCCGTGTGAACCGGTACACCCGGCGGGCCCACGACAATCGCGGTCTGCTGGCCTTGCACGGTCGGGCGCGGATGCAGCAGATGGCCCTGGCCATCGGCCCGGCTGCTCCTGTAGGGAATGTCGGCGCGGATGGCGTCGAAGCTGTTGCGGTACACGGGCCGTTCGGCGATGCGCCTGCCGGTGGCGTGCAGGCTGTGCGCGAGTGCCTGCGTATTCAATACCGCAACGGGATCTTCGCCCAGCCGCCGCACCAGTTGCGATGCCGTATCGGCCTGCAGGTTGTTGTGGGCAAGGTGGCGCACCCGCACGACCAGGAAACGATTGCCGTCATGCGTGGCATGACCCGACAGGGTAAGAGTGGTCCCGGGTGCGAGGGTGCGCACGGTGCCGGCACCCACGTGGACTTCCCTGCTTGCTTCGAGAGCCTGCAACTGGCGCTCGGCGATACGCTCGCCGTGCTTTTCGTTCGGGTACGCATAGGCGCCGGGAATGTCGCTGCTGCGCAGTTCGATATCGGTGGCGGCCGAGACCCCCACCGCGCGCGTGGCGCGGGCCCGGTAATCCCAGCTGCGCAGTTCGATCGCGTTGGTCAGCAGGCGCGTCTCGGTGCGCCAACGGTCGATGCTGTCGGCGGCCATGACTGCACCGGGCTGGGTGAAGCGGACTGTCTCCTGCGGGTTCGGCCCGAACGCGTCGTTGCTGTCGGCGATCACCAGCGTGTGGGTGCCGAGCGTGGCGCTGGCGGCGTCGCCACTGTGCTCGAAGAATGCGAACAGGCCTTCCTCGCGCATCAGCCGCTGCACGAATGCCCAGTCGCTTTCCTGGTACTGCGTCACCAGGCTGCGCACCGGATACAGCGCGCGGTCGGCCTCGATGCGCCAGGCCGGCGCCAGCGCGCCCTTGCCGTGATATGACTCGAACACCGCGTCGATGATGTCGGGCACCGACCGGTCCTGGAATATGCGGCTGTCGCGGCCCAGCGCGAGGAAGGCGGTCCACGGTTCGATGGTCAGGCGGTAGCGCGCCAGCCCGCCGTTGGCGCCGCACAGTTCGGCGGCGGTCACGTGGCCATGGAAGGTGCGCTCGGACTGGCCCGGCGCGGTCTGCAGCTGGAGCAGGGCCGGCTGGCCGAGCAATGACTTCAGGCGCAGCGCGGCATCCTGCGACAGCGCGGCAACCTGCAGGCGAAAGCCGCCGTCGATGCCTTCCTCGCCGTGCAGCGATTCGGCCAGCAGCACGTCGGCCCCCAGTGGTGTTTTTAGGCGCAGCAGGCGGCTCGATTGCGTGAACCCGGCCAGGGCCGATAAAACGGCCTGGACCAATTGTGTATCGCTGGTGACGGACATGACGGAATGTTCAGTAATTGCTGGTCAATGGGCTTGTGGGCGGCGGCCTGCCGCGGCTGTGTCAGTCCGACGCCGGCTGCACGCCCAGCAATTCCTCGATGTGTGCCAGCGAAGCCGAATCCTTGACCACGGAGCGCAGCCACGTGTGCAGGTCCTGCTCGCCCGCCTTGGCAGCCTTCTCGGCATAGTAGGACACGGGGCTGTGCGGCTCCGTGCGGCGGAAGAATTCGGCGATCGTGCGCAACTGGGTGATGGCCTGCTCGCGCGTGTGGATGGCGCCCGGCGGACCACCGGGCGAGCCGCCGTGCACGGCCGCCATCGCCTGTTGTTCACCCGGGGCCAGTGACGTGGCGGTATCGGCGGCAACCGGCGCCGCGTCCTCGGCGGGGGCGGCACGAGGGCCTGCATGTCGCGCACCGCGTCGCGCGCGCCCACGAAGCCCGGCGCGTCGTTGCCGAGGCGCTCGTCGGCCGCGCGTTCCAGTTCCACCAGCGCGTCCATGCACGCCTGGGCATCGGCCGCGAAGGCGCGGCGGAAGGCCGGCGACGTGGCGCGTTTGGCCGCTTCCAGTTCGGCCAGGCGGCGGTTGTCGTCGCCGCCCTGGCGCCGCGCGCTCTCGAAGTCGATCGGCGTGAAGGGGCCGCCGTTGCCATCTGTGATCGGCATCTCGCGCAGCAACGGCTTGATGCGGCCCAGCAGCCAGCTCAGGGTGCCGATGCGGCGCTCCTGGTCGCCGTCGTCCGCTTCCGGGTACAGGCCCTGGTCCCAGAACCGTTCGAACAGCCCGGCCAGCACGCGCAAGCCTTCGGTCAGGCCGCGCAGGTGGTGCTCCTTGGCGGCCGCCTCGGTGAGCCAGGCGGCCACGCGCAGGTCCTTGCTGGAGGTCTCGAGCAGGGCGGCGCAGCGGTGCACCACGAATTCCCAGTCGGCTTCCTTCAGCGTGGTGACCCATTCGCCCTGGTCGAGCGACGGGTCGTCGAAGGTGCGGGCGTGGGCGATGGCGTCCAGTTCGGGAGAAAAGGACAGGTCGATGCCGCCCGGCTGGTCGGCGCTGATCGGCTGGAGTAACTGCTCGGCTGAAAACATGCTCTGGTTCCTGTTCTTGTGTGGCCGCGCTTACTGCGCGATGCGGAATTCGATGCGGCGGTTGCGGGCGCGCCCTTCGACGGTGTCGTTGCTGGCGATGGGGCGGTCGGCGCCCTGGCCGGTGGCGGTCAGCAGGTCGCCGTTGATGCCGTTGGCCGCGAGGTAGGCTTTCACCGCTTCGGCGCGCGCCTGGCTCAGGCCCTGGTTGGTCGTGCGCAGGCCCTGGTTGTCGGTATGGCCGATGATCTCGATCTTGCGCTGGCGAAGCTTCTGCATGGCGCGAAGCATCTCGTCGAGGATGGCGCGCCCGGCCGGCGTCAGCGTGGCCTTGCCGACCTCGAATTCCACCGTGCGGTTGGCCAGCGTGCTGTCCAGGATGCCCTGGTCGGCGCTCGACACGCGCAAGCCGTTGTTGACGGTGTACGTGGGATTGAGGCTGGTGGCCACGTCGCTGGCGATCTTCTGGCGCCGCGCCTCGTTGGCGACTTCGCCGCGCAGGCTGACCGTGGTGCCGTCGATCTTGAGCTGGCCGCGGCTGATCTGCTTCAGTTCGGGCGTGAGGAGCTTTTGCACGTAGTCGTTCCAGTTGGCCGGCGTGGCGACCTGGCCGACGGCGATCTGGTCGACCACGCGGTCGGCACCATAGATTTCACGCAGGCGCGCGAGAACGGCAGCCCGGGTGGCTTCGTCGGGCACGGTGCCGGCGGCCAGCACCTGGCCGGGTTCGGGCGCGGCAGCCTGCGCGTGTACAGTGCCGGCGGCGAGGGCCAGGGGAAAAGCTAAAAGCAGGGGAAGCATCTTCAACATCATCAGGTTCCAATGAAGGCCGTGCACAGGGAATCGAACGCGGACTTGAGGGACAGGTCGGGTTGCGACAGGTAGACCGACAGCTGTTTCACGGCGTAGTCGTCGTTCACCTGGTCTTCCACCCAGTCCAGGTCATCGAAGGCGATGTGCCGGTCGAGGCCCGCCTGCGGGTCCATGATCGCCTGCAGCGTGTACGCCGACGCGCCGGAGAAGCCCAGCACCAGGGCCGGCCGCCCGGCCAGGCGGGTAATAAACAGCGCCAGCTCGAAATCGGCGCGCGCCAGGAACGGCGCCACCAGGTGCATCCAGAACGCCGCCGCGAGGCTGCGGTACATCGGGTCGACCGGGAGCGGCAGCACCAGGCTTTTTTCCAGGCGGCTGGAACTGCTGGCCAGCACCGGCTGCAGCAGCATGCCGAGCGCCAGCAGCACTTGCCGCAACGAGCCCTCGAAGCCGCCCTGCGCCAGCTGCGCCTGCAGGCCGCCCACGGTCTGCAACTCGAGGAAGTCGGCGAACGCGGCGCCATAGGCGGCCGCGCGCAAATCCAGCTCGATCACCTGGCCGGCCGCGGCCTGCAGCGGAGCGCTGGCATCCTGCGCATGCACCACGCCGTGGCTGAGCGCTTCCAGGCGGCTCCACAGGCGGTTCAGCACCAGCGGCGCCTCGCCCACGAAGGTGCCCGGCTCGGGCACTTCCAGGGTACCCATCATCAGGAACGGGAAGCGCCGCTGCGACTGGTCGCTGCTGGCCACGATGTGGCCGGCGATCGCATGGCGCCGGCGCGGGCCGATGATGGCGAAATTGAGCGGCTCGACGGCGTCATAGGACAGCTTCCAGCGCGCGTCGGCGCTCATCAGGTCCATCGCCTTGGCCAGCCAGTCGTCCAGCAGCTTGATCAGGGCAGGGTTGTCGCTGCCCTTGACGAAATCGCCGCGGCTGGGGATCTTGCCGAAGTAGCCGACGGCGGTGGCGCCGGCGGGGATCACGGGACGGCTCATTGCGCACCTCCTGCGGTGGTGGATGCCGCGGCCGAAATGACCGGCGACGGCACGATGATCGTTTCCGGCAGGCGCAGGCGCCGGAAGCCCTGGCCCGACTGCGCCGATGCGGCAGCGGGGCCGGGGCCGGATTCGTGGTGCCCATGATCTTCAGGTTCGCCGTCACGGTCACGCCGGCGTTGTTCCAGCTCAGTTCGAACACGCCATTGTCGCGGCGGTTGCGCTTCGCGCTTTCCACCATCTTGCGCAGCCCTTCGCGGCCCGGCTCGTTCAACAGCACCACCGTATTGCCCTGCGGCGTGATGGCGGTGATGCGCGTGCCCGGCGTGCCGGTTGCGTTCGGCCACACCATGTGCACCCAGGGCTGGGGCTGGCCACGCCAGCGCAGCGCCTGGCCATCGATCTCGATGGTGAACTCGGTGGCGCCGTTCGCGTTCAGGGCCTGCAGGTCGAACATGGTCTGCGGCTCGCTGCTGCTGGCCGCCGTCGCGGCCGCGTTGGCCACGCCGCCTTCCGACAGCGGTGCGACCCAGCCCGGGAAGCTGGTCAGCACCGCCGGGGCGAGGTTGATGCCCATGTCCGCCCAGGTCCTGGCGCTGAGCGTATCGCCGCGGCGCACCACCAGCGGGCCGATGGTCGTGTCGAAGAATTTCGCCACCGCGCCCGCCGGGCCGAAGACCTGGCCGATCTCGGCGTTGCTTGCCTCGAGCTTCGATTCGACCGAGAACGGATACTTCGGTGCGAGGTTCTGGCGGAACGGCGTGAGCACCTGCGCCGCCCAGACCTTGTCGATCTCCGTCTCGGTCGGCTTGACGATCACCGCGAAGCTCTGCATCAGCGGCCGTACCAGCAGCGGGCGCACGGCCTGCTTCTGCGTGTCGGTCATGCCGGTCAGCATCTGCTCGTCCACGTACTTCAGCGCGTCGGCCAGTTCGGAGCCCGTGCCGTCCAGCGTCTGCTGCATCAGCTGCTTGGCGCCGGGGCCCGGGTCGCCCTGGTTCTTGATCGTGTTGAAGCGGCTGCGCAGCTTGGACAGGTGGTTCATGTAGCCGCGCATCAGCGAGGCGTCGTTGTCCTTGGTCACCACCATGCGCGCCACGCCGGCGAATTCGCGGCCCACGGGACCCAGCGGCAGCGCGGTATTCTTCACGGTACCCGGCGCCTGGATGCTGACGTTGATGCGCGACGGCGTCTGGCGCAGGATCGTTTCGCGGAACCAGTCCATCACGCCGCGCTTGGCGCGGTCGATGCCCGCATCGGCGAGCGTGGGGTTGTCCCACGACGTCTGCTCGTACACGGTGCTGATCAACTTGCTGATCGGCGAGATCTGCGGGTCGCCCAGGCGGTTCATCGCGGCGGCGGCGGCGTCGAAGCCGGCCAGGTCGCGGATGGTCACGCCCTGCAGGAAGCGCTGCCATTCGCGCGCATATTCCGTCTTGTACAGTTCCACCAGGCTTTTCTGGATCTGTTCGGGGCTGCCTTCCAGCGTGAGGTCATCCTTGGCCGACGTGCGCAGCACCCAGTCGGCGCTTTGCAGTTCGCGGTTGGCGGCATCGCGGAAGGCATCGCGCACGAACCCTTCCAGGCTTCGCGAGTAAAAGTGCCGGGGATCGCGTAGCTGCCCAGTACCAGTTCCTTGTCCTGCTCGCCCACGATGCGCGCCACCGTCATGGTGGGGAAGCGCGTGGCGGCGCGGGCCTTGACGTCGGCATACACGCGTTCGCGGGCCGGCATGCCGCGCACTACGCGTTTCAGGTTCTCGCGGGTCTGTTCCACGAGAGCCAGCTTCGGTTCCAGGCGCGGCCACGAAGTATCCTGGATCTGCGCGAGGTAGAACGTGATGATGCGCTCGGCGCCGCGGATCAGCTGCTCGCGCGACATGGTGCCGCGGTTGGCGTCGAGCCAGTTGCGCCAGAAGCGCGTCAGCTGGTCGTTCAAGTGGGCGCCCTCGGCGCGTGCCGGGTCGGCCAGCATCAGGTAGGTCTTGAGGGCGTTGTAGGCATCCTCGCTGCTGGTGGGCGACGAATCCTTGAACTGCTGGCCGGCGGCCGGCGCTTCCGCCGTGGCCGCGGCAGTGGCGACAGTGTTGCCCGCGGCGGTGCGGGTGGCCGGCTGCAGCTGGGCCGCGTTGCGGTTCACTTCCGCCAGGTAGCCTTCCAGCGCTTCGCCGACGGGTTTCAGCATCACGGCGCGCACGCCGCTGAAGTATTCCTCGCGCAGCTTGCGTTCCAGCTGGTCGCCCTGGTACAGGCCCAGGCTGAGCGACAGCGGGCGTTTCTCGCGGTAGCTTTCCAGCTGCTCGATGCGGTCCTGCAGGATCTGCAGGGCCTCGAAGCGGGACTGCAGGTCGAGCCGCCTGTCCTGCACGCGCACGGCCTGGGCCAGGTCGGCTGCGACATTGGCGGCCAGCTGGCGGTTGTTCACGTACGACCAGCTCCAGCCGCCCAGCGCCAGGCCGGCGAACGCGGTGGCGGCAAAGAAGGCGGCGTAGCGCATGCGCGTCTTGGCGGGGCTGGCGTACTGCGCCACCAGGTCCTTGTCGGCGAAGATCACCTTGCGGAACAGGTTGAGCAGGAAGTAGCCCTGCTGCTGCTGTGCTTCCTCGTGATGGTCTGCCTGCAGGCGGATGTCGAAGCGCTGCGCCACGCGTTTCGACGACGCCGAGACCGGCGCGCCTTCCTGCAGCGCGCTGGTGAAGTAGAAGCCGCGGAACACGGGCTTGAACTGGAACGGGTTTTCCTCGAACAGGGTGGCGATGAATGCGCGCAGCGGCGCCTTGATCGTCGAGAACTCCAGCGGGAAGGTGAACACGCCCGGCGGCATGCGCTCGCGCCACTGCAGCGCCATATTGGCCGAGCTCAGGTCTTTCAGGCCTTCATACAGCTCGTCGAAGCGGGTGTCGAACTGGTCCAGCACCTGCTGGCCCGTGGCATGCTGGTTGTAGGGCAGGGTGGCGCCCCACACCCGGTCACGCTCGCCCCGCTCGCTGTCCTGGAAGAATTCGGAGAAGCCCGTGATCAGGTCGGCCTTGGTGAACACCACGTAGACCGGCGCGTGCACTTCGAGTTTTTCCGTCAGTTCCTGCACGCGCTGGCGCAGGTTCTTGGCCAGGTTGATCGCGAACTCGGGGCGGTTGCCGGTGAGTTCGGCCACGCTGACGGCGATGATGACGCCATTGATCGGCGCCTTCTTGCGGTATTTCTTCAGCAGCGACAGGAAGCCGAACCATTCGGCGCGGTCCTCGTCGGCCACCGAATAGCGGCCGGCCGTGTCGATCAGCACACCGTCGGTGGTGAAGAACCAGTCGCAGTTGCGGGTGCCGCCCACGCCCTGCACGATCTTCGAATCGGCAAACGGGAACTGCAGGCCCGAGCTGGCGATCGCCGTGCTCTTGCCGGCGGCCGGGTTGCCGATCACCATGTACCAGGGCAGTTCGTACAGCGCCGCGTCACCGGACAGGTGACCCAGCTTCGAACCCTTGATCGTTGCGATGGCATCGAGCATGCCCTGTTTGATGGCCTCGTGTTCCTGGCGCTGCGTGGCATTGGCCCTCGGCGCTGCCGCAATGGCCTGCTGCTCGAGCATCCCGCCCAGCTCGGCGGCCGCATGGCGGTCGTGCCACCAGCGCCAGCCCCACAGCGCGGCGCCGGCGATCACGGCCAGCAGGAACAGCCCCCGGCCCATGCCGGCGGCAGGCCAAGCAGCCGGGAAGAGATCCACAGCAGCGCAGCCAGGGCGAGATAGCCCAGTACCGTGAGGCTGGTGCGGGTGGTCAGGAACTGCCAGATTGAGTGCATCATCGTAAAACTCGATTAAAGAACAGCGAATGGGTTTGCAGCCGCACGAGGTGGCATCGCATCGGGTGGCATCGCATGGGGTGGCATCGGCGCGCTCAGGATTGTAGCGCCTGCGGGCGCACCAGCACGGCGCTGCGATGGCGGGCGTCTTCATTGCTCACGCAAAGCACGGGCGCCTGGCGCTCGAGCGCCTGCTGGTGGGCCAGCGCCAGCGCGGCCACGAACGACACGGCGCCCGCATGGCCGCAGGCGGTGCCGGTGGCCAGCACGTCGGTGCCCGTGTCGAGATGGGCGAGATGGTCGTTCGCCAAGTCCATCAATTCCATCATGCGGCTGGTGCGGTGGCCGGTATCGGCCGCCAGCATCGCCACGGCGGCAGGGGCTATGGCGGCCTGCGTGCAAGCTTCGCCGGCCAGCCGGCGCAGCAGCGCGGCATCGGCCTTGCGCGCCACGTCCGCCGAATCGTCGCGCTGGGCGGCGACCGCGTGCAGCTGCGTTGCCTCGCCGCCAAGCAGGGCAGCCTGCGTGACGTCGGCCAGCAGCAGGCCGGCCGCGCCTTCGCCCGGGATCAGTCCTTGCTGGCGAGTGGCCAGGAACAGGCGCCCATCGGCGGCCAGCGCGTTCACGCTGCTTTCACCGATCTGGGAATCGCCGGCCAGCAACATGGCCAGGGCCGGCGTGCCGGCCGCATGCGCCGTCAACTGGACCAGCCAGTTCGACACCGCCGCGCCGTTGGCCACCTGCGCCGCGACGGTAATGCTGATCCGGTCGGCTGGCCAGCCGCTTGCCTCGACGACGTGGCGAATCCACGCCGCGGCGGCATTGCGCTGCGCCTCGCTCCAGGCCGCGCTCAGTGCCAGCAGTACCTGGAGAGGCGGCAGCGCGGGCAGTGACGCCGTTCCTGCCGTGCCTTCGTCGGGCAACGCATGCGGGTGGCCGGCGGCATGCTGCGCCAGCTCGGCCGCCACCTGCGTGGCCATACCGAGCGTGCGCCACTGTTCGTCGGCGAGCAGGGGATCGAGCATGCCCTGCGCGTCGAACCATTGCGCGATCTCGTCGCGCTCATCGGGGGAGATCGGGTCGTCCGCGCGCGCGCTCATGACCGGGTAGCCTTCATCGTCCAGCAATTCGGGATCGAGGTCGCCGCGTGCCTGCTGGCCGGCGATCGCTTCGGCGAGTTCCGCCGGCGCAGCGCCATGCGGCGTGCGCAGGGCAACCGCGAGCACGGCCAGCGAGGGCCCGGCCACGGCGGGCGCCGGTGTTGCGGCTTGCGCCGGTGCGGCCGGGGGCGCCGCCTCGGCGCGCGCAGCAAGCAGGCGCCGTCCCGCCACGACCGCGGCCACCAGTGCCAGCGGCACCGCCACCAGGAAGGCAAACAGTTCGCCGTTCGATGGCGACTTGCCGCTGGCCTGCCACCACGCAATGGCGCCGCCCCAGCAGGCGACGAACGCCACCAGCGCCGCCAGGCCGCCCTTGATCCACGCCCCCATGGTCAGAGCTGGTCGATGGTGTTTTGCTGGCCCGCGATCAGCGTCGCGCCACAGCCGTTCTTGTCGCCATGGCGCGCCACCGGCTTGCCGTCCACGATGCAGGTCTGGTCACCGCTGACGATTGGCGTCGTGCCGTGGCCGGAGATCGGACAAGTCGTCTTGTCGCCCATGCGTGCAATGCCGATGCCGCCGCTGTCGCTCATGGCCGACGCCTCGATGACGGTGCCGCCATGCGAAGTCTTGTCGCCCAGCCTGATCACAGGTCCTGCCATGTTTCGTTCTCCCGCTTCCTTGTCTGCTTCATTGTCTCGCGCGGCATTCAGCGCCGCTTCATCACGCCGGGCATGCGCAGTTCCGTATGCCCCAAATCCTGCATTTTCCAGCGCCCGCCCCAGGTCAACCCCATCGATTCGGCCACCTCGCCATACAGCTGGTAGCCGCGCATCGCCCACGGATCCTTTTCCGAGATGACGATGCGGCCGTTGCGCACGAAGGCGCAGTCGGCCGCCAGCCCGTACTGGTGCCAGCTCTGGAACGCGGCCGCATTGGTCACGCCCGGGCCCATTGCCGCCAGCATGTCCTGGCGCTGCGGGCTGCGGTAGCCTTCCAGGATCGCCATGTCATAGCCATGACGTTCCTTCATGATCCGGAACACATGCAGGAGGCGCTGCTGGTAGACCACGTTGAGCAGTGCCCAGTCGCGGCTGGCCGACACGATCATCGGCCGCTCCTGCTGCACTTCCGCGCTGGCGAACGCCAAGGGCGGCAGCGGCGGCGGCGGCACGAGCTGCTCGCCCTCGAGCAGCGCCGCCACCTGCGTGTTGACGCTACGCGGCGATTCCTCGTAGTCGCTCAGCTGCGCATGGCCGGCGCTCATCCACGCCACCAGCGGCGGCACCGCCAGCAGCAGCGCGCCGCCCAGGCACAGCAGGTAATGCCGCCGCATGAAATCGCCGACCTCGCGCAGCGACGCGCCGGACGATCGCCCGATCGCATCCAGGCGCCGGCTTTCGCGCTGCGCCGCCGCGCGCCAACCGCGCTGCAGGCGATTTCCCGTGCCGGCCAGCGCCCGCAGCACCAGGGTGCGGCCCGATGGAAACAGCACCAGCCAGCTGATGAGGCAGGCCAGCAGGAAGTACAGTGCGACGGCGAGAAACAACACGTTGGGTTCGTCCTTGGACCAGTGATTGTCGCTGGCGCGGAAAATTCATTGCTCGAGAGTATAACTTACCTTATTGATAAGGGCATGCAGAGTTTTGCGTTTGTCGTATTGTTTTTGCGCACTTTTCGATACAAATTTTGCCCCGGACTTTTTATAATCGCGTAAAGTTATAGTTAAAATAATACGGGAGTGCATTTTGCAGGAAAGTGATGAACAGCGCCGCACCGGCCGGCCGAGCCTTCTTTCGGAAGGGCCGCCGCCAGGCGACGACCAGGGCATCCTGAACAAGCTGGACGGTCGCGCGGGCCCCGCAACTGGTGCGCGTGCGCCGCGCAAGGCGGGTCGCAGGACTGGCGTCATCGCCGGTCTCGTTGCCGTCGCCGCGCTGGGCGGCAGCGCCCTGGTGTGGTCCGGCATGGAGGATAGTGGCGCTGCCACGCACGTGGCTGCGGTACCGGTAACGGCATCCGCGCCGGCATTGGCGGCTGCACCGGCGCCCGCACCTGCCGTCGCGCCGGAGGTGCCCGAGCCAGCCCCGGCGCAGGAGGTCAGCGCCGCAACGATCCTCGACAATGTTCCCGACGCGGCGGCCCCCATTGCCGCGGCAGCCGCGGTAGCCGGCACGGCGGCACTCGTTGCGGACAGCAAGAGCGCGCCCAAGCCGCCGGTCGCGGCCGGGGAAAAGGATGAACTGGCGGCATTCCTCGACAAGGCCGATGCGGACAAGGCAAGGCATGCCCCGCAAAAAGCGGCGGTGAAGAAAAAGGCCGACGCCACGAAGGTGGCGCGCAAGGACAAGGCACCCGCCCGCGACAAAAAAACCGCGGTCGCGGCGGCGTCGAAGAAAAAGCCGGCCGCCAAGCCCGAGCCGAAGGTGGACAGCGACGTTGCCTTGCTGGCCGCGCTGCTGGCGCATTCGAAGGCGTCCCCGGGCCCCTCCAGCAAGACCGCGACGGAATACAAGCGTTGCGGCACGCGCGGCAGCGCGGCCGACGCCGACAAATGCCGCGAGCGCGTGTGCGAAGGCAGCAGCAAGGCCAAGGCCGAATGCAAAACGTTGAAAGTGGCCGAGGCGGCGGGTTAAGCATGGTATTGGTCGATGAAGTGCGGGCCGCGCTGGCCCTGTTTACCAGCGCCACCCGGCTGTATGCGCTGGAAGTGAATGATGACGCCCTGGACCTGGGCGCGGGCGGCCTGCTGGTCGAAGCGTTCGTGGCCGATGACCTGATACAGGGAGTCGGCGCGCGCGATGTGATCGCCGTTTCCACCAGTGCCCATATCGCCTTGCCGTCGTTGCTGGGCCAGCCGGCCAGCCTGCGGGTCAGCCTGGCCGACGGCACGCGCACCAGCTTTGCCGGCGAGATCAGCGCATTCGCGCAGCTGGGCAGCGAAGGCGGCCTGGCGCGCTACCGCGTGCGCATCTCCCACTGGATCTGGCGCCTGGCGCATGCCCGCAACAGCCGCGTGTGGCAAGACATGGGCGTGACCGACATCGTCGATGCCGTCTTCGATGCGCATGCGCCGGCCGCCCGCTGGCGCTGGAGCGACGAGGTCATGCCGTTCCTGAACGACGTGCCGCCACGCAGCTACTGCTGCCAGTACCGCGAAACCGACCTGGCCTTCGTCGAACGCCTGCTGGCCGAAGAGGGCCTGTCCTGGCGCTTCGAGCACGATGACGACGGTCCGCTGATGGTGCTGTTCGCGGACAGCACCAGCACGAGTGGTGTACCGGACGACCCGTCCAGCGCCGGCCTCGGTGTGCGCTTCCACGGCGCCCACGCGCGCGAGCAGAGCGACACCGTGCAGGCGCTGGCGTCGATGCGCAGTGTGCTGGCCTCCAGCAGCACGGTGCTCAGCTACGACTACAAGGCCAAGAAGGCGGTGGCGGCAAGTTCTCCATCGCACCAGTCGAATGGTTCGAAGCTGCCGCCCTTGGAATCGTTCGACGTGCCGGGCCAGTACGCCTATGCCGATGGCGACCAGGCGCAGCGTTACGCCAACCTGCAGATGGAATCGCGCGAGGCACGCAGCCAGCTGTGGCGCGGCCGCTCCACGGTGCGCACGCTGCGCGCCGGCACGCGGCTCACCGTCACCGGCGCGCCCTTGCAGCGGCTGGGCAAAGCGGCCGGCTACACGATCCTGCGCGTGGTCAGCGTGGGCGTGAACAACCTGCCGTCCCGCGCGGGCGAAGCGCTGGCCGAGCTGTTCGGGCCGATCCCCGAGTTGCTGCATGAGGTATCTCACGATGCGGCGCGCGACCTGCCGCCCGACTTCGACCTGGCCATCGAGCAGGCGCGCAAGGGCGGTTACGCCAACTACTTCGACGCGGTGGCCAGCGATGTCCCCTGGCGCCCCGTCCTCGTGGGTAGCGACGGTCGCGCGCATCCCAAGCCGACGGCACACGGCGCGCAAACGGCGATCGTCGTCGGGCCGGAAGGCGCCGACACGCCATCCGGCGCCGATGAACTGTATTGCGACGCGCTGGGCCGCGTGCGCATCCGCTACCACTGGCAGGACAGCGGTGACGCCACGTGCTGGGTGCGCGTGGCGCAGCGGCTTGCCGGCGGCGGCATCGGCAGCCAGTTTTTACCTCGTATCGGCCAGGAAGTGGTCGTGCAGTTCATCGAGAACGATATCGACCGGCCGATCGTCGTGGGCGCGGTCTATAACGGCCAGGGTGAAGGCGGCATTGCGCCGACACCGGGTGGCGAGCCGCCTTCGTCGGGCGATGGCGCTGCGCTGTTCCAGCCGGCGCACGATCACGGCATTTCCGCGCAGGGCAACCTGGCTGGCGGCAATGCGCCTGTGTGGCACGGCGCTTCCGCCGGCCTGGCCGGGCATCGCAACGCCGCCGCGCAATGGGGCGTGCGCACCAAGGAGTTTGGCGGGTTTGGTTATAACCAGCTGTTGTTCGACGACACCGATGCGCAGGGGCGTGTGCAGTTGCGCACCACGTCCGCGGCGACCGAGCTCAATCTGGGGCATTTGATTCACGCTGCGGACAACTACCGCGGCTCGCTGCGCGGGCAGGGCGCCGAATTGCGTACCGACGCGTATGGCGCCGTGCGGGGTGGCGCCGGGTTGCTGGTGTCCAGCTATAAGGTGGCGCATGGTGCCTCCTCGCGCGATCCGGCTGGCGAAAACGCGGCGGGGATTGCGCTGTTGAAGCAGGCGGTCAAGCTGGGCGAGACGTTCAGCAAGGCGGCTGTGACGCACGAGACGGTGGGGCTGGCTTCTCACCTGGGCGCTGCGAAGGCTTCTTCCAGCGTGGTCGATGACAAGGCCGCGCCGCTGGCCGCGATGCTGGCAGCGGTATCGGGGATGGTTGCGTCGGAGAGTTTCGATGACGCCCGGGCCGATGCTTCAGCCAGGAATACCAGTCCGCAGGATGGCAAGGTGCCGCATGCGAACGATGCCGTCGTGGCTGTTTCCGCCAGGGCGGGATTGAGCGTGACCGCCGGGCAGGCCGTGCAGCTGTCGAATGGCGAGACTGTCAGTTTGATGAGCGGGCAGGATAGCCAGTTCGTGACCGGTGGGCAGGTGCGCTTGCATAGCGGGCAGGCCATCGGCGTGTTGGCTGGTGCCGTCAAGGCAGGCGAGGGTGGGGTCGGATTGCAGATGATCGCCGCCAAGGATGCGATCGAGCTGCAGGCACAGGCCGATATGTTGAAAGTGCAGGCAAGGGATGAAGTGAATATTGTCAGTGCCAATGCGCATGTGGATTGGGCTGCAGCGAAGAGTATCAGCCTGTCGACGGCGGATGGGGCGAATATTACGATCGAAGGTGGGAATATTACGGTGCAGTGCCCAGGGAAGATTACGATTCATGCGGGGAAGAAGAGCTTTAACGCAGCCGCCAGCACAGATTACACCATGCCGGTTCTGCCCAATGAGAAAAATACCTGGACGGAACTGCATGCGGAGTATGACGATGCGTGGGCCACGCCGTGGCCGCTGGAGGACCTGCAATTCGCTGTGGCAGGCACCGTGATCAGCAAGGCTGCTACGGTCAACCCGTTGAAGTGAGATATGGAAAAGAGATCCGAGGAAGACCTGCGCCTGGCGGCGCCTAAAAGCGGCTCAGTCATTGTGACCGCAAAGCCGACTGTGACCGAGCGAGAAATCGTCCAGGAGCGTGGCAACATCGTACAAACCCTGCATGCGGCCTATCTGACGCTGAACGACGCAATGGCCGAGTTCCAGCAACGCTGGGATGCGAATCCCGCGATGTCGATTGCCGAGGGTGTGGTCGAAGGCGCTGCCGACGGCGGCTCGACCTGGCTCAGTGACCAGGCCGAGATGTTCGAGAAACAGTATTGGCAGCAGTTGGGCAAACAGATCGAGGAATTCTCCGGCGGTTGCATTGATCGCCTGGCGATCTACAGCCGCCAGCAGTACAACGACCTGGCGCGCGACGTCAATCGGCTGGTGGCTGACCCTGACAAGACTATCTACAACTGGGCATGGTGGCAGCAGTCGATCGAAGGCGCAGTGACTGGCACCATGCAGGAACAGGCAGCCAGGCTGCAAGCGCTGGAAGCCGAAGCGAGGCGCACCGCACGCATGGTGGCGGGCAGCGCGGAAAAGGCGCGCAAGCTGTACCAGCATCGTGCCGCGATCATGAACTTGCCCGTGCTGATTGCCGAGGGCGATCCAAAGCCGATCCAGGCGTTCGTGGAGAACGAGCTGATGGATATCGATCCCGAACTGGCGAAGGCAATCCGGGGTGATCAGCGCTTTGCTATCGTGCTGGAAATCCTGGCTGATAACGAAACCACGCTGTCATACATCGCCTATGCGGGGCTGATGATCGAAGCAATTCCACCCAATTTCATCGCGTATATCGGCGGCAAAGGCGCCGTGTACCTGATCATCGAATTGGTGTTGCTGGTCGCCACTGCCTTGCTGAGCGCGGGAGCTGCTGCGGCAGCACGTATTGCCTCGCTGCTGGCGCGGCTAGCGATGACGGGCGCTAAGTTGTCAGGCGCGAGCCGCAAATTCCAGCGCGCCAAGGTTGCTATCGCGGCCTTCGTCCGGGCGGTGGAGGATCTGCAGAGTGCTGTCGAACAGATTCATCAGTTAGGTCCCAAGTTAATCAGTGCCAGATCCAGGGGCCTGGTTGTGAGAGGGAATACTGAAACTACATTGTTGGCGAAAAAGCAGAGCATTCGGCGCGATAAACGCTGTCGAATCTGCGGCAGTACGAATCACCCGACTCCACGTAATCGGCGGGGTACTGTCATCTACCAATGACTGATGCAGAGACGGCCGCGATCTCGACTTACTCGTCGCTTTGCGCAAAATCCGAAGTATTGCTACGGATAATGCGGATTGCTACATATTCGCGGGTTTTACCCGTAGGCCGGCGTTAGTCCCCGACTGCGGATGGCGACGTTAAAAGTATAAACATTGCGCGCGACGGGTTTATACCTAGCCAAAAAATAACGATTTTTACATACTCTATAAAAGCAAAAAATATTGCACGCACACGATAATGTCAAGTCAGCCAAATCTACCTCGCAATGGAACGATAAATAAAAGAAGCAGTAATTATCTTCAAGCTTTGAAGCGCGTAACAATGAGTCCTGCTCATCCGCGAAATCAACAACTTAAAATGCAGGCTCATCATCTGATTTCAGAGAAGGGGGCACGTCTCAGTAATCTTGGTGACCGCATGGCGGATTTTGGTTACAATATCAATGCAATTAAGAATTTAGTCTTTATCCCTAGCACCCTGCAAGGAGCCTGTCTTCTCCAAGTTCAGCCACATCGAGGTGATCACACGGCGGTAGATCCTGTCGATAATGATGAGGAAAAACCCGCAGCTTATCATGTGATGGTTGCTATGAAGATTCAAAGGGATATGCCAGGCATCGAGAGAAAATGCGGAATACCGGGAACTGATGTTAAAGAATTAATCTGTAAAGCAATGGATGATCTTAGCGAGGAAATTGCTGATCTGATACAGAATGATCCGCGCGAAGCCAAACTTAGTGAGGTTTGGGCGAATTATGATCCTGAGAGTAAGGCGGGTTGTCGTGGTGTCGATTCGATTTCGGTTAAAAAGAAGGATTTGCTTGACGAATGTCCTGTTCACCGCAATCACACAAAAAATCAGGGTGAAGGCCAGCAGAAAGAGAATATCCATTATGTCCTTCGCACTCCGTATATTTTGAAGCCTGGTTCATAACATGACGAATTATAACGAAGACTATTATTTTTTGCGATATGATGAGGAAAATAAGCGTGCACCGTTTTTAACGCCTGATACCAATACTGTCGAGCGTCGTTATCAATATATTAGGCCGCTGATGGGTTCGGCGCCGCTTGTCTTCACAAATGGGTTTAGTAACGATTTCAAAGCTGCGCGTATTGTAGATGAAATTGCCGATGTGATGTTTGACGGGGCCACGTTTATTGCGAGCAACAGGATCCGGCAGAGGCTCTTGGAGCTTGATTTGCCAAATGTCTGGATGCACCCTTCAATTTACATTGATGATAAAGGGTGCTGGCACGAGGACTATTGGTACGTAGGCTTCGATGGGTTTATTGATTGCTGGGATCGCACTACCTCCAAGTATAATCCGACTCCGCGCGGATCAGGTCCGGAGCCGAGATTTAGCGTACGGCGATATTCGCTCGACCCGAATATACTTGAGAAAATTCCGTTGCGCGAGCGATTGTTATTCCGAATGGGGGGCGACACTAATGGTTTCGTAGTATGCCACGTTGACTTGCTCAAGCTTTTCCGGAACGGGCCCATGGTGCGGCCCATTACTGGTTGACTCATTCTTGCATCGAACTGCAAGGGCAGCAAGGTTCAAGGTGCGAGGCTTTAAGCAGCTCACAGGTCACTATAACTACGCAAAATATTGGGCTTTCAAAGGTTGGTTGGTAGAAGTGAGAGATTTCGATGGCAGATGGGAAATTAGAGTGTAAAAAGGTTCCCGCGTATCGATAATCCCGCGAAGCTTCTAGAGGAACATTATTCCATTGATGCTGGCTGTTAGTATATTGCGAGGTTTAAGAAGCAAACGGTGGCTGCAATGGATAAGGGTGATATTCGTAGCGTGACTTTCGCTATTAACGGTGGGCACTCGGCCCTGGACGAAAGAATGATTTACCGAGCGAATTAAAAAGATAGTTCTATGAAAATGGCGCGTGTCTTGATTGTTTTATGGCTGGGCGTAGTTTGTTCGATCTAACAAGCATTTGATGCCGTGGCTTCGCCAGTGAAATATTCTATCAACAGCCAAAAGCTCTCCGGTCAAAAGGGCATTGCGGGAACCGTGTCCATAAAAACTATTACGATTGAAAGTGTGCGTGGTCCTCACACGCTGGCATAGATAAAGCAGCACCCGACTTCGCTCGAAGGAAAAGAACATATTGCGCGAGATGAAGCGATGCAATATCGCCGCAGCGGGTCATTCTTGGCGTTTTGGTTTGATTTTGTGAAAATTGTAAGCTCTGCGAAATATATTAGTTTAATATTTGAAAAATCTACAGTTTGTGCCGGATCCCCGAGTATTGAGAAGGTTATTTTTATTTCCCTGGATCAGACGGTACTTTTGTGCTACGATATAAAATAGGCATACCTCAGCTCTCCGAGGGGTGCGGCGTAACGGAATCTATAATGATAAGAATTTTTTTTTCTCGTTGCCGCCTTTTTGGGTGGTGCCGCTGCACATGCTGAAATCCAGGTCGAAACGGAATGCTACTCCCGCGTCTCGCCTGGGAAGGATGGTAGGCTCATAAGAATGATATTTCAACGTTATGTGGATGCAGACTTAAAAAAAGAAGTAGGTTCATTCGTACAATACAACGATACGAAAGAAATTATTCCTCTAGTTTTTCGCAAACACGTTCCTACTGATAGGGATTCGCCTGAACTAGGGAATTTTGAAGACTTTAGGACTGAAATCGTAGATACAAAGGTGACCGGCGAGTATGCGTTTGGCCAAACAGGTGCCGGTATTAGACAAGGGAGATATGTTCGTTACACGAGCGCAAAGACCGGAAAGTCAGTCTCCTTCCAATATTTGGGGAATAACGACGGCTCGTGCAAAGTCAATCGCTGAAAAATAATCGTGATCTAGTGCAGGGCATTGGCGCATGCGATGTGATCGCCATTTTCACCAGTGCCCATATCGCCTTGCCATCGCTGCTGGGCCAGCCAGCCCTGTAGGTCAGCTTGGCAACGGCACGCGCACCAACTTTGCCGGCGAGATCAGCGCATTCGCGCAGCTGGGCAGCGAAGGCGGCGTGGCGCGCTACCGCTTGCGCATCTCCCACTGGATCTGGCGCCTGGCGCATGCCCGCAACAGCCGCGTGTGGCAAGACATGGGTGTGACCGACATCGTCGATGCCGTCTTCGATGCGCATGCCCCGGCCGCGCGCTGGCGCTGGAGCGACGAGGTCATGCCGTTCCTGAACGACATACCGCCACGTAGCTACTGCTGCCAGTACCGTGAAACCGACCTGGCGTTCGTCGAGCGCCTGCTGGCCGAAGAGGGGCTGTCCTGGCGCTTCGAGCACGATGACGACGGCCCGCTGATGGTGCTGTTCGCGGACAGCACCAGCACGAGTGGTGTACCGGACGACCCGTCCAGCGTCGGCCTCGGTGTGCGCTTCCACGGCGCCCACGCGCGCGAGCAGAGCGACACCGTGCAGGCGCTGGCGTCGATGCGCAGTGTGCTGGCCTCCAGCAGCACGGTGCTCAGCTACGACTACAAGGCCAAGAAGGCGGTGGCGGCCAGTTCGCCATCGCACCTGTCGAACGGTTCGAAGCTGCCGCCGCTCGAATCGTTCGACGTGCCGGGCCAGTACGCCTATGCCGATGGCGACCAGGCGCAGCGTTACGCTGACCTGCAGATGGAAGCGCGCGAGGCACGCAGCCAGCTATGGCGCGGCCGCTCCACGGTGCGCACGCTGCGCCCCGGCACGCGGCTCACCGTCACCGGCGCGCCCTTGCAGCGGCTGGGCGAAGCGGCCGGCTACACGATCCTGCGCGTGGTCAGCGTGGGCGTAAACAACTTGCCGTCCCGCGCGGGCGAAGCGCTGGCCGAGCTGTTCGGGCCGATCCCCGAGTTGCTGCATGAGGTATCTCACGATGCGGTGCGCGACCTGCCGCCCGACTTCGACCGGGCCATCGAGCAGGCCATGGTGTTCGCCTACAGCCTGTGCGCCGCTGTACTGGAGGCGATACCTCTCCAGCAATGGCTGCTGTTTCAGCTCGGTGGCACCGTGGAGTCGCACGTGATGTGCCACCGGTCGCTGGTACCGATATTTCGGGGAACCTCAAAGGGCGGGGCAGTGCTGAAAGGCGTCCGGGAGAGGGCGTAATTCTGCGAGGAAATTGATGAGCGACTACGATAACGAATATTTTTTCATCCGCAGCGATGATGCAAACGAATGCCTTCCCTATCTGCGGCCGGACGGGCGGACAAACGGAATAACCTTTCGCAACAGGGCCTTGCCGCAGACCACGCAACCGCTGGTCTTCACAAACGCTCTCAAAGACGATTTTCAAAGGGCGGGGATAAAGGATGAGCCAGCCGACATCCTGTTCGAGAGCAGCAATTTTCTTGTGAGGAGCCATCTTCACGAGCGCCTGCTCGAATGTGGGGTCCCCGACATGCATAGCCATCCGGCGGTCTATATCGGTGATGACGGCCTCTCGCACGAGGATTACTGGTTCATCGGATTCACGCGTCGCCTGGATTGCTGGGATCGGATGCGGTCGACATTCGACACGCCACCCGCAACGATCGGGGCAAATGACTTCTACAGTGTCCGTCGCTATGCCCTGAATGCCAGCTTGTTCGACGTCATGCCGCTCCGCCAGCGAAGACTGTTCCAGATGGGCGCGACGCAAGATGCCATGGTGGTATGTCACAAGTCCTTGGCTGCGATCTTTCTTGGCAACGGGAATAGCGGCGCCATCTTGCAACCCGTCGGCGACTATTGAGCTCATGATCCAGCCCGGTTCGCCCTGAACGGCCTCATCAACCTTTTCGACCGTTATAGGAAAAACAAAGATGGCCGACCTGGAAAAAGCAATCGCACTTGCCGTGGCTGCCCATGCGGGGCAGAAGGACAAAGCCGGCAAGCCCTACATCCTGCACCCGCTTCGCGTCATGCACCGGTGCACGAACGAAACGGAGCAGATGGTCGCGGTCTTGCATGACGTGCTCGAAGATACCGACATAACAGGTGCCGACCTGCGCCGGCAAGGTATCCCGGACGAGGTCATACGCGCGGTGGAATGCCTCACGAAGCGGGAAGGGGAAGCCTATGAAGCGTTCATTTCCCGCGTCAGCACCGATCGCCTGGCCCGGCGCGTAAAAATCGCGGACCTGCTCGAGAATCTCGACGGTTCCAGGCTGGCGTCCTTTGGCGAGCACGATGCGGCGCGCATGGCGCGGTATGTCGCTGCGCTGGCGCGTTTGCGTGCGGAAGAAAACCTGTAACGGGCGTGCCAGCCGATCGCAGGGTAAAGTGACCGCCAGCCGGTTTTCAGCTGCCCGCGCGCAGGACGCGCGGTTCGACTTCGCCACCCCGTATAGCGTTGCGCCCGCCACGCTTGGCCGCGTAGAGCTGGGCATCGGCGGCGTCGATCAGCTTTCCGGCCGATACGGGCGGCTCCGTGTGCATGACTGGCACGGTGGCAATGCCGAAGCTGGCCGTCGCCGACACGGCCTTGCCGGACTCCACGCGGCTGATGGCGCACGCGAAGGCAAGGCGGATGCGTTCGGCCAGCGCATGGGCGCCAGCGAGGTCGGTTTCCGGCAGCACCAGCAGGAACTCCTCGCCGCCGTAGCGCACCACGCGGTCGACCGTCTCGCGCGTCATCGCCATCAGCATGCCGGCGAAGTCGGCCAGTATCAGGTCGCCCGCCGTGTGACCATGCGTATCGTTGATCCGCTTGAAATGGTCGATGTCGCACAGGATCACGGAGAGGGCGGTACCGTAGCGGCGGGCGCGGGCCAGTTCCGCATCGAGCAGGCCCTTGTGCAGCACGCGGCGGTTGTAGCAGCCGGTCAGCGGGTCGCGGTCGGCCTGCTGCCGCTCGAGCACGGCGGAACGGTACTGTTGCCGTTGCGCGAGGTTGAACCGGATCGCGGCGATATAGCCGAGCGCATTGGCGAGGATCAGCAGCAGCACGAGCGTCAGCAGGTCGTCGGCTTTCAGGAAGCCCTGCACGGCAAGCATCGTGCCGAACACCACGCTGGAACCGACCCCGATCGCCACCGAATACATGAAGCGGTTCGGGAAGTTGACGTAGACGGCCATCAGGATGAGGGCCTGCGACATCGTGTTCCACGGCAGCGCTTCCGGCTGGAACCAGGCCACCACCATGAAGACGCCCAATGCCGCGACGAGCAGCGCACAGGCGGCCGCGATGGAAACGCGGACCGATCCGGGGCGGCGGGTAATGGCGTAGTGACCACCCAGTGCCACGCCAGCCACCAACACGCGCAGGCCCACGAGGAACCATGCGACGTTCGTGTCGCCCAGCGTGGCCAGGTCGGTCACGCCAAACAGCACGTAGAACGCCGCGGCGAACAGCAGGCTGCCCTTCAACTGGGCATTGCGTTGCGGTAGCAGGTGATGGATGAAACGGTCCTCGACCGCCGGGTCGTCGAATTCGGCGCGCCGGCGGTCGATCGTGAGGCTGGGTGTGGACAGGTCGAGGGACGGCACGGGCATCTCCGGCAGCCAGCCGGCGCGGTGCGCCACTGGCTGGACTGGTTGTACATCAAAAGTCTTGTAACAAGCGTTTTGAAGTCCCAACAACACACGGAGCTTGGGTGGTCGGCGTAAAAAATCGTTCGGGGACTCTGCGCTGCCAGCACATCGGCAGCGGGCGATCCGTATTCTAACGCAGTCCTGGGTGAAAAATTGCCGCTAGGATATATTTATTGATGAGATTATCCGGCAAGTGGTGGATTGCATACACCACCAGTGCCTGTCCGAAAGCTGACAACGCGACTTATCGGCCAGATTCACCGGCGGCCATGCCGCGCTCCGTCCGCAGGCATGCCATGAACCGGCCGAGCCGCTCGATCGCTTCCTGGAGTTGCGCGGTGCTGGCCGCATAGGATAACCGCACGTAGAAGTCCGCTTCGCAATGCCCGAAATCCTTGCCCGGCGTGAGCGCCACGTGCACTTCCTGCAAGACCCGTTCGCAGAATTGCCAGGACGTCAATCCCGTATCGCGCACGTCGAAGTACACATAGAAGGCGCCATCCGGCGGCACGGGCACCGGCAGGCCGATGCGCGCGAGGCCGTCGAGCACGAGTTCGCGACGGCGTGCGAATTCCACGCGGCGTTCCTCGCAGACGGCCAGCGATTCGGGCGTGAAGCACGCCAGTGCCGCCTGCTGGGCGATGGTCGACGGGCAGATATAGTAGTTCTGGGCCAGCCGTTCCATCGTCGGCACCAGTGCCTCGGGAACCACGCACCAGCCGAGCCGCCAGCCCGTCATGCCGAAATACTTGGAGAAGCTGTTGATGACGATGGCGTCGTCGTCCGACGCCAGCACCGTGCGCGGCGCATGGCCGGCGGCATCGCGGTCGCCCAGGTTCAGGTAGATCTCGTCGACGATCCGCCAGGCGTCATGCTCGCGTGCCCACGCGCAGATGGCGTCCAGTTCTTCCGGCAGCACCGAGGTGCCCGTCGGGTTCGACGGTGTCGCCACCATCACGCCGCGCGTGTGCGCCGTCCAGTGGGCGCGCACGCTGGCCGCGTCCAGCTGGAAGCGGCTTGCCGCATTCGTCGCCACCAGCCTGACGTCGGCGCCGAAGCTGCTGAGGAACTGGCGGTTGCAGGGATACGAGGGATCGCCGACGATGACCTGGTCGCCCGGATCGACCAGTGCGGCCGTCACCAGCAGCAGTGCGGCCGAGGCGCCGGCCGTCACGATGATGCGTTCCGGGGACAGCGTGAGGCCATGCTCGCGCAGGTAGAACCCGGCAATCGCGGCCCGCAGGGCCGGCAGGCCCAGCGCGGCGGTGTAGGGGAGGGCGCCATCTTCGGCCGCGGCGGCGGCGGCGCGGAGCACGGCGGCCGGAGCGCCGAAATCGGGCTCGCCGAGGCTCAAGCGGATCACGTCATGGCCAAGCTCGGCCAGGGCTGCGGCGCGCTTGCCGAACTCCATGGCGAAAAACGGGTCGACGGCTTGCGCGCGTTGGGAAATCTTCATCAGTTCATTCATGCGGTGCAAATGGGAACCCGCTAGTGTACCCGCTGCGCCGCCAAGGGCAAGGAGCGTAAAATGCCGGACCGCGACGCGACCTTCTTCCCATACCGATGACCCAGCCAGCACTGACCATTTCCCGCATCCTCCACGCCGGCTACGTGTTTGCCTGCGGCGGCACGCGCATCGCCTTCGATCCCATCTTTGAAAATCCATTCAGCCGCAACTGCCACGCTTTCCCCGCCGTGCGCTTCGACGTGGACGGCATTCGCCGCCAGCGGTTCGACGCGGTATTCATTTCGCATTTCCACGACGATCACTGCTCGTTCGACAGCCTCGACCTGCTGGACCGCGCCACGCCGCTGTACATCTACTGCCTTTTCGACGAGCTGTTCGACATGGTGCGCCAGCTGGGTTTTACCAGCGTGACGCCGTTGCGCCTGGATGTCCCGGTCGACGTCGGCGCATTCCAGGTGGTGCCCCGCGAAGCGATGGACGCGGACGTGGACTCGATGTTCCAGGTGAAGGCGGCGGGGCTGAACGTGCTCAATGTCGTCGATTCGTGGATCGACGACACCACGCTGGCGCCGCTGGTGGCGCAGGGGCCGTGGGACATGGTGCTGTGGCCATTCCAGACGATGCGCGAGCTCGAGGTGCTGGCGCCGTCGCGCTTCGCCGCCGCGCCGCCGTCACTGCCGGAAGAGTGGATACCCCAGCTGCGCGCGCTGGCGCCGCGCTATGTCGTGCCCAGTTCCTGCCAGTTCCAGCAGGAGCCATGGTCGTGGTACAACCGCGCGTTCTTCCCGATCTCGTATGCGCGGTTTGCGCAGGAAGTCACGGCGGCGCTGCCCGCCACCACGGTGGTGCGGCTCGATCCCTCGGTCTCGGTGGCGCTGGATGCCGTGTCGCTGCAGCCGGCGCCGCCGCTCGACTGGGTACTGCCCATCGGCGAGGGGAATGTGGATTACGCCTATCAGGGCAATGCCGCGCCGCCGCCGACCAGCGACATCGCGCGGCATTTCGCGCCGCTGACGGCAGGGCAGCATGCGCGTGTGCTCGACTTTTGCCGCATAGGGCTGCCGGACAAATATGGTACGGTGGAACCGGCATCGGAGTACTTCGACGAGCCGCGCACCTGGCAGCTGTCGGTCTACGATCACGCGGGCGTCGCCACGCACTTCCGCTACCGGCTGGAGCCCGGCGGCCCGGCCACGCCCGACGACGGCGTCACGCCGCCCGGCTGGACCACCGAGATTCCCGCCGCCCGGCTGTGGGCCGCGCTGGAGGAGGGCGAATCGCTGACGTCGATGTACCTGCGCATCAACGACGCCGTCTTCGATGCCGATACCGACAGCGCGCTGGCGCAGGCCGACGTCACCGACGATCCGCTGATCCGCTGCCTGTTCAGCGATACCTTCGGCGCCTACCAGGCGGCGCAGTTGCGCCGGGTGCTGGCGCGTTCGGGATCACCTGGCGCTCAGTTGCCAGCAACTGATTTGCCCAATCCGTTGCCCACTCATTTACCCAACAAATAAAGCGACTGGTTCCAGTCGTCCTGCCAGGGACGCAGGAAATCGTGCGACGCGAACGCGCGCTTCAACGGGCCGAGCGGCACGCCATACACATCGTGCAGCCCCAGCGCCAGCGTGACCGGATTCCATACGGCGTTGCGCTTGGATTTCCTGGCGCTGGCCTTTACGCGCGCGCCATCGTCGCCGAAGATGCCGATCGCGTCGTCGAGCGACTTTTCCATGTCCAGCCGTACGAGGCGCCCAAAGGCTGCCAGCACGTCGGCCTTGCCGATGCCCTGCTGCGATTCGCTGGCCGCCGGCGCTGGCCTGGTCGCTTCCGCCGCCGCGTGTTTCAGCTTGCCGGCCAGGCGCTCCACATCCTTCTTCTGGAAGCGCAACTGGTCGAGCGGCCGGCGAAAGCCCGGTTCCGGCAACCGGGCCACGATCTTGTAGGCGTCCTTCGTCATCGTGATCAGCACATCCTCGCTGCCCGCCGCGAGCCGGGCGATATCGCCCTCGAAGAAGATCGGCGCCGCATAGCCGCCGTTGGCGTCGCCGAACAGTTCCGGGTACGCGGGGTCGTAGTCCAGCCAGACATAGGGTGTGAGTTCGTGTTCGAGCAGGCGCGCCAGCGTCCATGGCGTGCCGGTCTGCGTTTCGAGCCAGGCGCAGGCTTCGGCTGTGGTGGCGCGGAAGGGCAGGTCGGTGGTGCTCATCGAATCTCTCGGCAGGAAAGGCGGGCCGCCATTGTAGTGCACGGGCGGCGATCGGGGGCCTGGCCCGGCGCCGTTCGGCGATAATACCGCCTCAATGACAAGATGAACGCTGCCGGCATGCCGGTGCAACGGGAACCACATGCAAGAGTTGATAGCGCAATTGCTCCGCCTTTACCTGCCTGCGGGCGCACCCGTGCCGCAGGGCCTGGAGGCCCACCTGGAAGGCCGGGCGACCCACGCCTTCGATCTCGTTAGGGACGGCGCGGTCCGCGCCATCGTCATCCCGTTCGAGCGGCAGCGTGATGCCGACGGTGCAATGCAGTGGGAGCGGCTGTGCGCCGTGGCCAACGCGCTGCAGGGCGAGCTGGGGCTGCCGGCGCCCGCGGTGAGCATTTCCGGCGCGGCCGGGTTTCGCCTGTGGCTGTCGTTCGAGCGGCCGATGCCGATCGTCCAGGCGCAAGTACTGCTCGACCTCGTTCGCACGGCGTACTGCCCTGACATGCCGCCGCTTACCGGCATTGGCGCGCCGATTGAGCTGCCGCCATGCCGCAACGCGGCGACGGACAAGTGGGCGGCATTCATCCACCCCGGCATGGGGGCCTCGTTCGCGGACGAGCCGGCGCTGGACATGATGCCGCCGCTCGCCGCGCAAGTCGCCTTCCTGCAAGGCTTGCAGCCGATCGACGACGAGCAGCTCCGGCATGCGCTCGACATCCTGCAGGCGGCGCAGCCGGAGACGGTGCCCGCACCCGCGCCCCGCGCTGCCGCCACGGAGCACGCGCCGGTTGCGCCCGCCGGCGATGTGCCTGCCGGGCTGCTGCTGAAGGACGCCACGCTCGAGGATATCGTGCGCCACCTGCACGCCAGGAACATCGAGCCGACGTTCCGGCATGTGCTGCCACGCGACTGACCCGGACGCGGCTTCGCTTACTTCCTGCTCTTGGCCTTGTCCCCGCCGGCAAACTGTTCGATCCTTGCCGTCGGCCCGGACACGATCAGCAGGTCGGCCGGCAGGATGCGGGTTTCCGGCCGGGCATGCTGGAAGTCCTCGTTGGCGCGCTTGACGCCGACGACGGTCACGCCGTGGCGCGTGCGCACATGCGATTCGGCCAGCGTCACGTTGTGCGTGTCCGCCGGCGCATGGATCTTGGCGATCGCGAAACCATCCTCGAACTCGATGAAATCCATCATCCGGCCCGTGATCAGGTGCGCCACGCGTTCGCCCATGTCCGCTTCCGGATATACGACATGATGCGCGCCGATGCGCTGGGCGATCTGGCCGTGTTCGGGCGTCAGCGCCTTGACCCAGATATCCTTGATGCCCAGTTCCGTGAGCACCATCAGCGTCATGAGGCTGGCCGCGAGGTCCGAGCCGATCGCCACGATCGCGTGGGAAAAATCGGCCACGCCCAGTTGCAGCATGACGTTCTCATTGGTCGAATCGGCCTGCACGGCATGCGTGAGGCGGTCGCCCCACACCTGCACCAGCTCTTCCTTCTTGTCGACGCCCATCACGTCGTGGCCCAGGTGCATCAGCGATTGCGCGACCGCGCCGCCGAACCTTCCCAGGCCGATGACGATGACGCTGTCGCTGGCCGAAAACGCGAACTGCTCCGTAAAAATCCTACCCCACAATTGGATGCTCCTCAGGAAAACGATAAGGCATGCGCCGTTCGCCGATGACCAGCGACGTGGCAAGCGTGATGGTGCCGACGCGGCCGAAGAACATCAGCAGCGCCAGCACGAACTGGCCCGCCGGCGGCAGGTCGGCGGTGATGCCCGTGGACAGGCCGGCGCTGCCGAAGGCGGCGATCACCTCGAAGATCACCTGGTCGGTCGGGAAATGCGAGATGCGCAGCAGTGCGATGGTGCCCACGGCGACGATCACGCTGCCGACGACCAGCACCGTGATGGCCTGCCGCTGCGCCGAAGCGCCGACGCGGCGGCCGAATGCCTCGGTATCGGCATGGCCCTTCGCCTCGGCGATCACGAGCAGCACGAGGATCATCACCGTGCCCACCTTCACGCCGCCGGCGGTACCGGCGCTGCCGCCGCCGACGAACATCAGGAAGTAGTGCAGGGCCCAGGTCTCCGGCGTCAGCGCACCGATGTCCACCGTGTTGAAGCCCACGGTGCGCGCGGAAGCCGACATGAACAGGCTGTTCAGCAGCTTCTCCGCGATGGACATGGGGCCGAAGGTCCGCGCATTGTCCCACTCGAACAGCAGGATGGCGACAAAGCCGCTGGCGACGAGTACCAGCGTGCCGGCCAGCGTCAGCTTGGTGTGCAGCGACCAGTGGCGCGGATCGCGGCAGCGGTCCCGCAGATCGTTCAGGATGGGGAAGCCGATGCCGCCGACCACCGCGGCGATCATGACCGGCAGCAGCACCAGCGCGTCGCCCGCATAGCGGATGAAGCCATCCGCATGGATCGAGAACCCGGCATTGTTGAAGGCCGACACGGCATGGAAGAAGCCGCTCCACGCGGCGTCGCCCCAGGCCATGTCGTGGCCGAAACGCATCCTTAATGTGAGGAGTGTGCCGATGACGAGCTGCGACAGGATCGTCACGCCGAGCACCAGCTTCGCCACGCTGGAAATGTCGCCGACCCACAGCGAGCGCGTTTCGGTCTGCGTCACCAGCCGCGTGCGCAGCCGCGGCGAGCGGTTCACCATCAGGCCGAGCAGCGTGGCCGCCGTCATCATGCCGAAGCCGCCCAGCTGGAACATGACCATGATCGTCGACTGGCCGAACACCGACCAGTAGGTGCCGGTGTCGACCAGCACGAGGCCCGTCACGCAGATCGCGGACACGGACGTGAAGAAGGCCACCATCGGCGGCGCCGGCACGCCGGCGGCGCGCGCCACGGGCAGCATCAGCAGCAGCGTGCCGATCGCGATCGCCAGGGCAAAGCCCAGGATGACCGTGCGCGCGGGGTGGAGGACTGTCTGTTTCAAGGTTCAGGCACCGGCATGGTGGCAAAGACCGACATGGTAATCGATGCCGCCGGTCCCGCCTAATCCCATGTGCCCGTCAGCAGCAACCGGTTTCCGCTTAGAAAATCGGTAACATCAGGCGAAGACCGGTGTCCGACACATTTTCCGGATGAAGCGCCCGGAAAAAGTGTCCGACACCACGCATGACAGACACCGGTTGTTTTGAAACATTTCCAGTCAAGTGATAACTAAGCGGCGCCTGTACCGGTACGTGTTGCCGGCGCTGCCGTCACGCCGGCACCGGTTCGCCCTGTGCATCCGGTATCCAGCACTCGCCGGCGCGGGCCACCAGCAGGCGCTCGGCGTGGGCCAGCCGCGCATCCGCCTCGACGATGTTGAGCATCGCCACCAGCAGCTGGCGCTGCAGGCCTGGGTCGGTGATTTCGCCAAGCACGCTGTCCAGCAATGCCGGGCCGATTTCCACTGCGCCGTGGCGCACCGTGCCGCCCAGCATGTCGCTGCACAGTTCGTCGAGCACTTCGCTGAACAGGGTCCAGTCGATGCCCAGGTCGCTCAGCACGGGAGCGTCTTTCAGCACCTGCAGTTCGGCCGGGTCGAGGTGGCCATCGACCACCATCGACAGGGCCAGGAGGCGGGCGCGGGCCTGCGGGCTGTTTGTTTCATACGGTCGCATTTCAGTTCCTTTGTTGGTCATGCGGCCCCACCGGGGCCGCGTCGTCATTACATTGATCAGGGCGATCAGTTATCGGTCTTCTTCGGCGGCAGCAGCAGGCTCGCCACCACGCTCGAGGCGATCAGGAAGGCCACCACCACCAGCGAAGCTTCCACCGGCATGTGGTACCACGGCATGATCAGCATCTTGGTACCGATGAACGCCAGCACCAGCGCCAGGCCATACTTGAGCAGGTGGAAGCGGTCGGCGATGTCGGCCAGCAGGAAGTACAGCGCCCGCAAGCCCAGGATCGCAAACAGGTTCGACGTGAACACGATGAACGGGTCGGTCGTGATCGCGAAGATCGCCGGGATTGAATCCACCGCGAAGATCAGGTCGGTCACCTCGATCAGGATCAGCACGAGGAACAGCGGCGTCACGTACAGCAGGCCGTTACGGCGCACCATGAACTTCTCGCCTTGCTCGTCCTCGGCCACGCGCAAATGCTTCTTGGCGAACTTCAGCACCGGGTTCTGCGTCACGTCCGGCTCCTGCTCGGACGCCATCAGCATCTTGATACCGGTGAACAGCAGGAACGCGCCGAACAGGTACAGCACCCACGAAAACTCCTTCACCACCCAGGCACCGGCCAGGATCATCACGGCCCGCATCACGATCGCGCCCAGCACGCCATAGATCAGCACGCGGCGCTGGTATTGCGGCGGCACCTGGAAGGCGCCGAAGATCAGCAGGAACACGAACACGTTGTCGACCGACAGCGCCTTCTCGATCAGGTAGCCGGACAGAAATTCCAGCGCCTTCTGGTCGGCGACCACTTCGCCCACTGTCCCCTTCAGGTGCCACCACAGGCCGGCGTTGAACAGCAGCGCCATCGTTACCCACACGCCCGACCATGCGGCCGCTTCCTTCACACTCACCTTGTGCGCCTTGTTACCGCCAAAGACGAACAAGTCGAGTGCCAGCATCACCAGCACGAATGCCACGAAGCCGGCCCACATGCCCGGTGTGGCTATATTTTCAAGTCCAGTCATATCGACCAACTCCTTAAGGAATATCAATACGCGAAGGATACCGGCGCCCGATTCATTGGACAAATCGAATATACTTGCCCGATACATCGAAAAAAACGATGAGTTATCGATCGATCATGTCTCGATGTCCAATCAACCATCCCGCCCGTCACGAACCATGAGCCTGAATTACAAGCATCTTCGATATTTCTGGATGGTGGCGCGCACTGGCACGATCGCCCGGGCGGCCGAGCAGCTGCACCTGACGCCGCAATCGATTTCCGGCCAGCTGACGGAATTCGCCGAGTCGCTCGGCGTGGAACTGTTCCGCCGGGCCGGGCGCACGCTGGAGCTCACCGAGGCCGGCACGCGCGTGCTCGGCTATGCCGACACGATTTTCCGCACGGGCGACGAACTGGTCGAAGCCCTGCACGACGAATCGGCGCACGCCACGCGCTTTCTCGTCGGCTGCGCCGATTCCGTGTCGAAAATGGTTGCCAGCCAGGTGCTGACACCCGCGCTGTCGCTGGCCGAGCCCGTGCGCCTCGTGTGCCGGGAAGGGCGGCTCGCCACGCTGCTGGGCGACCTGGCCGTGCACCGGCTCGACCTGATCATCGCGGACCGGCCGATGCCGCCCCACCTGGCCGTGCGCGGCTATTCGCACCTGCTGGGGGAAAGCGCGCTGAAGGTCTTCGGCGCGCCGGCCTTGCGTTCACGCCTGAAGGGGCCGTTCCCGCAATGCCTCGACAAGATGCCGATGCTGCTGCCGGGCGAGGATTTCGCCACGCGGCCGCGCGTGCTGCGCTGGCTCGAGGAACACGGGCTGCGGCCACGTATCGTCGGCGAATTCGACGACAGCGCGATGATGAAGGCGTTCGGGCGGGCCGGCGCGGGGCTGTTCTTTGCCCCCGGCGTGCTGGCCGACTATATCTGCAGGCAGTACGAGGTCGAGCAGTTCGGCGAGGCGCATGACGTGATGGACCAGGTGTATGCGATCACCACCGAGCGGCGCCTGAGCCATCCGGCCACCGTGGCGATCAGCCAGGAGGCGCGCAATCACCTGTTCGGCGGCTAGCGGCTTGTCCGACTTGGGACGTCGGAGCGAAAGATGGTCCGGTCCGGGCAAGCCGCTATGAGCCGGCGACGCCCCCGGTGTCATCCGTGGTCAACGTGACCGTAAACGCGCTGCCCAGCCCGAGCCCGTCGCTGTGTGCCGTGACCTGGCCGCCATGCAGCGCAACGATATTGCGCACCAGCGCGAGGCCGATGCCGAGGCCGCCCTGGGCGCGGTCGGGCGAACGCTCCGCCTGCGTGAACAGGTCGAACACATGCGGCAGCAACTGGTTGTCCAGGCCGATGCCGTTGTCGCGCACGCTGACCGTGAGTGCCGTGGCCGTCCGGTCGATGGCCAGTGTGATCCGCCCGCCCCGCGGCGTGTATTTAGCCGCATTGTTGAGCAGGTTGACGACCACCTGCACGAGCCGGTTCGGATCGCCGATGACGCGCGCGTCCGCGGCATCGCCTTCGATGGCGAACGCATGGTCGCGCGCCACGATGAGGGGGCGCGCCTGTTCCACGGCATTGGCGAGCATGGCCGCCACGTCCACGGGCACGCGGTCGAGCCGGATCAGGCCGCGGGTCACGCGCGACACGTCGAGCAGGTCGTCGACGAGCGACGTCATGTGCCGCACCTGCCGTGCGATCACGTCGCTGGCCCGGCGTATCGACTCCGCGCCTGCGCTGCCGCTCCGGAGCACATCCGCCGCCGCCGAGATCGGCGCCAGCGGGTTGCGCAGTTCATGGGCCAGCATGGCCAGGAATTCGTCCTTGCGGCGGTCCTGTTCGACCATCTCGTGGATGTCGGCATTCGCGCCGATCCATTCGCGCACGGCGCCGCCGGCGTCGGCGATCGGCACGCCCTTGACCGCCACCCAGCGGTAGTCGCCGTCCACGCGGCGGATGCGGTAGCGCGTCTCGAACACTGCGCGCGTCGCCACGCACTGGTTCCACAGCGCGGCCGTCGCATCGCGGTCGTCCGGGTGCAAGGCGTTCAGCCAGCCGTACTCCTTCCACTCGTCGTAGCGCTGGCCGGTGAATGCGCGCCACGACGGGGAATCCTCGACCACGCGGCCGTCGGGCGTGGTCGTCCAGACCATGTGCGATGTGGCCATCACGAGGGAGCGGAAACGCGCCTCGCGGTTGCGCAGCGCCTGTTCCGCCTCCACGCGCTCGGTGATGTCCTCGTGCATCAGCATCACTTCGAGGATATTGCCCTGGCCATCCTTGATCGGATGCGCGCGGGCGGTTACCCAGCGTGCCGGCCCGGCCCCGCCCAGTGCCGCGACGTCATAGCGGATGGCGGGGACCGCGACCGATTCGCCGGCAAATGCGCGGCGCAGATCCGCGACGATACCGGTCTCGATGAGTTGCGGATCTTCCAGCACGTTGTAGGCGGCGCTCAGCACATGGGCCTTCAGCGCCGAGCCTTCACGGATTTGCCACAGATCCTCCCACGCCTGGTTGACGTGCATCGTGCGTCCTCCCGGCGCGAGGATCTGGATGCTGACCGGCGCCTGCTCGAACAGGGCGCGGAATCGCATTTCGGGGCTTGCGCTGACGGTGGCGTCGGATGACGGGAACGTGGAGGCGGGTGGCATGGCTCGGACCTGGCGGAACAGTAGCCGGGCATGATGTCACAATTTTACGTTTCTTTGTGCAAAATAAATGTTTTGTGGTTCAATCCCGGGGCATGCCGGCGCGGCCTGGATCGCCGCGGGGTACCCCCGCGCCAGCGCGCTCACGGCCGCCGGGACTGCGGCGCCGCGGTGTAGCGATCGAGGAAATCGCGGAAGCGGCGGCCGGCGAATGCGGCGGCCGCCGCACGGTCGAAGCGGGCGATGTCGGCCTTGTCCGCCTTCGACGAATACAGCATGTAGAACGGCCGGGGCGGCATCGGCAGGCGCACCACGCGGATCGGGATGCCTGCCGCGCGGGCAAGGTAGCGTGGCGAATATTCGTTCTCGAAATAGGCCGCGTCGATCTCGCCAGTCTGGAGCCGGCGCAGGTTTTCGACCTGCCAGTCGGGTGTGGTCGTGCGAAGCCACCGGGCGCCGGACTTGCGCAGCGCGGGCGACAGCTCCGGCCCGGCGATCCAGCCGATGTCCAGGCCCGCCAGCTGGTCCAGCGAGTCCACGCCGCGCAGTGGCGAATCGTCGCGTACCGCCAGGTGCGGGCGGGCCAGCAAGTAGGTCCACCCGGCCGCCGTGGCTCCCAACTGGCGCACGCCCTCGCCGCTCGCCAGCAGCACCACGTCGAGCGTGCCGTCGCGCAGCGCTTGTACGGTTTCCGGCAACGACATCGGCGGCATCCAGCGAATGGCCACGCCGCCCGGCACCACTTCCCGCTCCAGGAAATCGCGCAATGCGCCGCGCAGCGGCCTGTTCGCCTCGCCAACGATCAGCGGGGCCACGATGAAGCCGCCGGCGCGCAGCGGGGCCGCGTGACCTGCGGTGCAGGCACTGGCCAGGAACACCGTCGACAGGAAGGCGGTAAGCGGACGGAACATGCGTGCATTGTAGTCCCGCACCAGCGCCCGGCGCCGCACACGCGGCATGTGGCGATCCAGGAGCCTACGCGGTGGTGCCGCCGATCGGCCCGTTGGCGGCGGGTGGGCAAGCGCCGGCGGCGGTCAGTGCGCCAAGCAGCTCTTCCGGTGCCACCGGCTTGACGAAGTGGCGGTCGAAGCCGGCCGCCGCGGCCTTTGCCTTGTCTTCGGCTCGGCCATATCCGCTCAGCGCGAACAGCACGACGTGCGGCCCGGCGATGGCGCGGATCTCGCGGGCCAGCGTGTAGCCATCCATGCCCGGCAGGCCGATGTCGAGGATGCACGCGTCCGGCCGGCACGCCCGCACGGCCGCCAGCGCCGACTCGGCGTCGTACAGGGCTTCGCAGTGGTGGCCGGCGCCGCGCAGCAGGATCGCCAGTGTGTCGGCGGCATCGCGGTTGTCGTCCACCAGCAGCAGCGCCATCGCTTTTCCCGGCAAGGCGGCCGGCGTGACGGTGACGGGCCGGTCGGGCAGTGCCACGGCGGGCAGCGAGACAGTGAAGCGGGCGCCGCGCCCGGGGCCGTCGCTGTCGGCCCGCACCGATCCGCCATGCAGCGCGACCATGCCGGAGACGATGGCCAGCCCGATGCCCAGGCCGCCCTGCGAACGGTCGGCACCGCGTTCGCCCTGCGTGAACAGCCCGAACACATGCGGCAGCAGTTCGGCTGGAATGCCGCACCCATCGTCGCTGACGGCCAGCATGGCCTGGCCGCCATCGTCGTGGAGCGTCACGCCGATATTGCCGCCCGGCGCGGTGAAGCGGATCGCATTGCTGAGCAGGTTGGCAACCACCTGTGTCAGGCGCGCGCGGTCGCCATCGACCCCCAGCGGCGTGGCCGGCAGCGCCGCCTCCAGGCGGTGTCGCTTCGCATCGAGCAGCGGCTGTACCTGCTCGAGCGCGTCGCGCACGGCCTCGCGCAGGTCGAAAGGGTGGCGCACCAGTTCGATCTTGCCGCGGCTGATGCGCGCCGCGTCAAGCAGGTCGTCCACCAGGCGCGACAGGTGCGACGCCTGCCGCGCGACGATGGCGGCGGCCATCGCGACCTGCGCCGGCTGCGCGATGCCGCGTTGCAGCAGCGTGGCCGCGGCGCTGATCGGCGCGAGCGGGTTGCGCAACTCGTGCGCCAGCATCGCCAGGAATTCATCCTTGCGCCGTTCTGCCGCGCGCAGGCCCTGTTCGGCCACTTCCCGGGCGGTCACGTCGATCGTCACGCCCCGCAACTGGTGCACGCCGCCATCCTGCCCGACGATGCAGCGGCCGCGCAGGTCGAGCCACATCGCTGCGCCGTTGTCGGCGCGCCGGGCGCGCACGATCATCTGGTATTCGCCGCGCCGGGCGATGGCCGCCGCGCGCGCCTCGAGCAGGCGGGGCAGGTCGTCGGGGTGCACGAGGTGCCATGGCCGGCGCAACGTTTCCAGTGACGCGCCGAACAGGACGATCGCGCTGTCCGAGAACAGGACCTCGTCGCGCACCAAGTCGAATTCCCAGACCGCCATGCGGGCCGCCATCAAGCCATCCTTCAGCCGCTCCTCGTTCAGCAGCAGGGCTTCGCGGGCACGCCGCGCTTCGCTGACATCCACACCCGACAGGAACACGCCCGCTGGCGGACCGTCGCCGGCAATCGGCTGCAGCGCGAAGTCGATGTAGCGCAGCCGTTCCGCCGGGCTGCCGCCGTTCCCCACATGGACGGGCGTTTCCCGGGCAGCATACGAGGTACCGCCACGAAACGCCGCATCGAGCTGGGCCACCAGGTGGCCGGATGCCAGTTCCGGCACGGCGGTGGCGAACGGCGTGCCGACCAGGCCGGTGCGGCCGACCAGCGCGTCGAAATCGGTATTGGTCAATTCGATCAGGTGGCCCGGCCCGCGCAGGATCACGACGAAGCCCGGCGCCTGCAGCAACAGGTGGTACAGGTGGTCGCGCTGGGCCTCGCTTTGCGCCACGCGCTCGTCGGCAAGCGCCTGTTCGGCGCGCAGTGCACGCCCCGCATAGATGCGCCCCAGGCCGCCCAGGTAGATCGAGAGCAAGCCCAGCAGCGCATAAGCGCCGATCGCCGCCGGCTCGCTGCCTTCCAGGGCGGGCGGCGTGCCGTGCGGATCGAGCATCCACACGCCGGCGAACAGCCCGGTGAGGAACACGAGCAGGGCCGGCCCATGGCCGAACGCGGCCGCCGCGAACACGAGGCAGGGGCTGAACACGAGAAAGGGCGCGCGGCCGCCGTCGAACCGCCACTGAAGCACCTGCAGCGCCACCGCCAGCACGGCCAGCGTGGCGGCGCCACCCCAGCGGGCACGGGGGCCGAGCGAAGCCATCCTGCGAACTACGCGCGCGTTTCCGAACATGTAAGCCTTTGGTCAGGTGCCGGCCCGGGTTTCCCGGCCTTGCCGAGGCAGAGTTTAACAATGCAGGCAATGGGCTCGCGCACGCCACACCACGCCATGCCATGCCGCGTCACGTCACGCCGCGCCGCGGGTGGCATTGCGGGCGGCCTGGCTGACTTTGGGTGGCCTTCAGGTTTGCCGACGGGCGCGGGTTCTGTTGACATTGTGGCTGTGTGGCAGCTGGCGCCGAACGCCGGGTGCCGAGTGCCGAGTCCTGAGTTCCAGGCATTGATCGCCAATTGGCATCGAGGGGACCGCGACCATCAGGCAGGAGAACGCCAAGCAGAAGTACAGCGAGCAGAAAATCAGCGCGCAGAAATCAGCAGGCAGAAATCAGCGAGCAGAAACAGGGAGCAGAAAACAGGGAGCAGAAAACAGGGAGCGGAAAACAGGGAGCAGAAAACAGGGAGCGGAAAACAGGGAGCGGAAAACAGGAGCGGAAAACAGGGAGCGGAAAACAGGGAGCGGAAAACAGCGAGCAGAAAAACAGCGAGCAGAAAAACAGCGGCATGAGTATTGCGGGCAAGCCGGTTCGAAAGCGGCCGCGCTGAGTCCGCAAGCAGCGATATACACTTGGCTCCTGCGGCCTGCGCCTCCGGCGCCGAGCGGTGGGCAATGGGCGGCAGGCGGCAGGCGGCAGGCGGCAGGCGGCCTCCGCCCCATGGCCGAGGCGAGCTGGCAGCCCCAACTGCAGTGGCAGCCAACGGCTTGCTGGCTATATATGCACGGTTCCGCAGTCACGGCTCACGCCTCGTTCGGTCTCGGATTGTCTGCCGTTTGTCTCGCCGGGTTTGAAATTCTCCCAGCGAATCAGGGAATTGCAGCATACCCGCGAGGCACTGGCGAGGCGTTCCGATAGCAAATGAGGCGCCCGCGCTGAGCCCCCAACCATCGATATATACTCGGCCCTTTGCGGCCTCGGCCGGCGGCGGGGGGCAGGATGGCAGGCGGTGGACGACTGGTGGCAGGTGGCAGGTGGCAGGCGGCAGGCGGCAGCCGGCAGGCGGCACGGGCCCCTGGCCAAGGCGATCTCGCAGTCTCAACCGCGGTGGGAGCCGACGGCTTGCCGGCTATATATGCACGGTTCCCCAATCACTGCTCCCGCCTCGTTCGGTCTCAGATTGTCTGCCGGTTGTCTCGTCGAGTTTGAAATTCTCCCAGCGAATCAGGGCATTGCAGCATACCCGCGAGGCGTTGGTGAGGCGTTCCGATAGCAAACGAGGCGCCCGCGCTGAGCCCCCAACCATCGATATATACTCGGCCCCTTGCGGCCTCGGCCGGCGGCGGGGGCATGATGCAGGACGGGGCACGGCAAGCAACGGGCAGCAGGCAGCGGGCAGCGGGCAGCAGGCGACGGGTGGCGTGCGACAGGTAGCAGGCGGCCCGGCCCCTGGCGCGGCGATTTGGCAGCCTCAACCGCAGTGGGAGCCAACGGCTTGCCGGCTATATATGCACGGTTCCCCAGTCACGGCTCGCGCCTCGTTCCGTCTCGGAGTGTCTGCTGTTTGTCTCGCCGGTTTCGAAATTCTCCCAGCAAATCAGCACATTGCAATACACCCGCGAGGCACTTGCGAGGCATTCCGAAAGCGAACGAGGCGCCCGCGCTGAGCCCCCAACCATCGATATATACCTGGCTCCTTGCGGCCTCAGCCGCGGCCGGCAGCGGGCGGCCTCGGCTGGCCAAAGTAATCTGGCAGCCTCAACCGCATGGCAGCCGACACTTGCTGGCTATATATGCATGGTTCCCCGGTTACGGCTCGCGCCTCGTCCGGTCTCGGAGTGTCTGCTGGTTGTCTCGCCGGTTTCGAAATTCCTCCAGCAAATCAGCACATTGCAATACACCCGCGAGGCACTTGCGAGGCATTCCGAAAGCGAACGAGGCACCCGCGCTGAGCCCCCAACCATCGATATATACCTGGCTCCTTGCGGCCTCAGCCGCGGCCGGCAGCGGGCGGCGGGCTGCCTCGGCTGGCGAAAGTAATCTGGCAGCCTCAACCGCATGGCAGCCGACACTTGCTGGCTATATATGCATGGTTCCCCGGTCACGGCTCGCGCCTCATTCGGTCTCGGAGTGTCTGCTGGTTGTCTCGCCGGTTTCGAAATTCCTCCAGCAAATCAGCACATTGCAATACACCCGCGAGGAACTTGCGAGGCATTCCGAAAGCGAACGAGGCACCCGCGCTGAGCCCCAACCATCGATATATACCCGGCTCCTTGCGGCCTCGGCCGGCGGCGGACACATGATGCAGCATGAGGACGGCAGGCGACGGGGGCAGGCAGCAGGCAGCAGGCAGCAGGCAGCAGGCAGCGGGCAGCGGGCAGCAGGCGGCAGGTGGCAGGTGGGCTCGACCATATTGCTGTGGCAACGTGGCACCTTCAATAACTGCCCCGACACTTGCCCGCCCTATGGACAGGGGCGCCCAGTTCCAGCTTGCGCCTCGTTCAGTCTCGGGCCGGCTCTTTTCTGGCTCGCCGATTTTGCATTTTCTCGGCTGAACCAGCGCCTTGTTGCACACCAGCGAGCACTTGCGAGGAATCTGAGTACTTGCGAGGCGTTTCGAAAGGCATCCGGGACGCCAGTCCAGGCATCCAACCATCGATACAACCGGATTCGGACGGCATGGCATATGGCACAGCTACCGCAAGCAGCACCCTAGCACGGCATCACGCCAGCACGGCAGCACGGCATCACGCCAGCACGGCAGCACGATTAAATGGCTGCGCGACCGGCAAGCCGCAGCCATCGGCTCTACCGTGGCACGCTGGCGGCCAGTGCAGGCGACACAACGCCGGTCCAGCCCGCGTTCATGCCAGCCGGGCTGGCTGGGCCGGCAGGCCCGGCGAAGCGGCCACGCAGACCCGGTCGCGCCCGCCATGTTTGGCGGCATACATCGCCGTGTCGGCGGCCTGCATCAGCGACTCGGGGCTGTCGCCATGGACCGGGAACGCGGCCACGCCGAACGAGGCGGAGGGCTCAGCACGTCCTTGTTGACGGTGAGGTTCAGGGCCCGGATGTCCTGGCGCAGGCGCTCGGCACGGCTGGCCGCGATCTCCAGCGTGCAGTCCGGCAGCAGCACGACCAGTTCCTCGCCGCCGTAGCGGCACGCCACGTCGCTGCCGCGGATCGATTGCAGCAGCACGCGGCCCACGTGGCGCAGCAGCAGGTCGCCGGCCTCGTGGCCGAACGTGTCGTTGACGCGCTTGAAGTGGTCGAGGTCCAGCATGATCAGGGCCAGCGGCACGTCGCGGCGCTCGGCGCGCGCCAGTTCCCGCTTCAGTGTCTCGTCCAGGTAGCGCCGGTTGTACAACTGCGTCAGCGGATCGATCACGGACTGGTGCCGCAACGAGGCGCGCAACTGCACGTTCGACAGCGCCAGCGCCACCTGTTCGCCCAGCTGCAGGATCCACGTGCGTTCTGTGGCGCTGTCGTCCTGGCCGAGCGCCATCCCTTCGGCCGTGATGAAGCCGATGACGTTGCCCTGCGTGACCAGCGGCAGGCAGATGCGCGGCAGCCGTGAGCCGGCCTGCGCCACGTGGCGGCAGGTGAGAGTGCCTTCATTGCCCAGCGTGAAATGCTGGGCACCCTTGCGCAGGGCCCAGCAGTCGAGCGGCTCGACGACGTCGGGATCGCTGGCGCTGCCCCAGGTTGCCTTGCGTTCGAGCACGTCGCGGGAATGGCGGTACAGGTACATCGAGCCGGACAACGCCGGCAGCAGCTGGCCGAAGTACAGCGCCACGATCTGCGCGCCTTCGTCCAGCGTTTCGGCCAGTTCCAGCGCGTGCAGCATCTCGCCGCCGCTTTGCAGCTGGACGTTGCGCCGTTCGGCCATGTCGGCCGTGAGCCGCAGCTGGCGGGATACTTCATTGGCATGTTGCTCGGCCTTGCGGCGCTGCGACAGCGCATTGCTGCCGACCGCGCCCATGAGGACCAGCAGCACGATATCGATGACGGTGGCCACGCTCGAGACATTCGCGGCAAGACGGGAGCGCGCGGCAAGCTCATCGCGCAGCGTGGTCCGGTAACGGCGATAGGCCGCCTCCTGCGTGCCGATCAGGACCCGCAGCCGGTCCATGTACTGCTTGCCGCGCCCCGTGTCGACGAGCGCCCCCGCGGCGACGCCGCCCTGCGCCGAGCGCACGCGCACAACGTCGCGCATGTAGGCGACCTTTGTTTCGGACAGGCGGGCGATCTCTTCCAGCGCCTTTCGTTCGGCGGCCGGTATCTTGTCCGCGGCCAGCGCCTGCTTCAGCGAAGGGAGCGCCCGCAGGGCGTCGTAATAGGGTACGAGGAATTCCTGCCGGCCGGTGATGACGTAGCCCCGCTGGGCCGCCTCGGCGTCGCTCAGGTAGTTGAGCAGCACCCCATATTCGCGTTCGCGCGTGGTGGTGGTATCCAGCTCTTCCATCACCCTGGTCACGCTCGCGGCGAGAAAATGGGACACCAGTGCAATGCCGGACATGAAGACGATGATGCAGGCGGCCGCTATCTTGAGTTTTGTTTCGACACGCATGTAGGGTGGACGCTCTCTCACGGGCGAAAGCGCTCACTGTAGCAAAAAGGCCGGCACAAGAGCGCCGGCCCGCGGCATCCCCTGCTACCCGTGTTCAGGCCGCCGTGTTCACGCGCTGATCCTGAACTCGCCGACCAGCGCCACCAGCGTGGCCGCCTGCTGTTCGAGACTCTCGGCCGCGGCGGCTGCTTCCTCCACGAGCGCGGCGTTCTGCTGCGTCACGCCATCCATCTGCACGATGGCCTGGTTGACCTGGCCGATACCACCGCTCTGCTCGGCGCCCGCCGCGGCGATCTCCGCGATGATGGACGCCACCTGGCGCACGCTGGCAACGACGCCGTCCATGGTGGCGCCGGCATCCTTCACCAGCGCGCTGCCGCGGTGCACCTGCGCGGCGGAGTCGCCGATCAGGGCCTTGATTTCCTTGGCCGCGCTGGCGCTGCGCTGCGCCAGCGTGCGCACTTCGCTGGCCACGACCGCGAAGCCGCGGCCCTGTTCGCCCGCCCGCGCCGCCTCCACGGCCGCGTTCAGGGCCAGGATATTGGTCTGGAAGGCGATGCTGTCGATCACGGCGATGATGTCCACCACCTTGCTCGACGACGCGTCGATCGCCGCCATGGTATCGACCACCTGGGCCACCACGGCACCGCCCCGCAGCGCCACGTCCGAAGCGTTGTCCGCCAGCTGGCGCGCCTGGGCGGCGTTGTCCGAGTTCTGGCGCACGCTGCCGGTCAGCTGTTCCATCGACGCCGCCGTTTCCTCCAGCGCGCTGGCCTGCTGCTCGGTGCGGGCCGACAGGTCGGCGTTGCCCTGCCGGATCTCGGCGCTGGCCGTGGCCACGCTGGTGGAACTGTCGCGCACCCGGGCCAGCACGTTCTCGATCTTGGCGATGAAGCTGTTGAAGCCCGTGGCGATCACGGCCAGTTCGTCGCTGCCCCGCACGGTCAGCCGCGCGGACAGGTCGGCATTGCCGCTTGCCAGTTGCGTCATCGCGCCGGCCAGCGTGCGCAGCGGCCGTGTCATGCGGCGCAGCACCGTCACCATGGCGATCGCGGCGACCAGCGCGCAGAGCGCCGAGGCCGCCAGCGTGTACATCAGCTGCTCGCGTGCCGGCGCGGTCGCGACCTGTTCCGGGAAGGACAAGCGCACGGCCCACGGTGCGACGTCGGCGTGCAACCGCACGGGTTGCAGCAGGTGCACGACGCCATCGGCGTCATACTCGAAAGGCTTGCCGGCGCGGATGGCTTCCAGCGCCGCGGCCGGCATGTCATTGGCCTGCTTGCCGTTACGCTCGAGCACCGGATGGCTGGCATACAGGCCGCCATTCGAGATCAGCGCCAGCTCCGCGCCCTCGATCGTCTTCATTTCGGCCAGGATACCCGTCAGTTTCGTCAGCATGAAGTCGCCGGTGACCACGCCGCGCACACCGTCCTTGGTGACGATCGGCGCCACCAGCGAGGCGATCAGCACGTCCTTGCCGTTCACGGGATAGGCATACGGTTCCGAGAAATAGCGCTTGCCGGTTTTCTTCGGCACGTCGTACCAGTCGTTGCCGCCCGGCGTGGTGGTGAATTCGATCGGTACCACGTTCACGCCGCCACCTTCCGCGCGGGTGAAATAGGGCATGTGGCGCCCGGTGGCATCGAAGCGGGGCTTCTGGCCGGCGAACTCGGCGTCCCTGCCGTCCAGCGCGTTCGGTTCCATCGTGGCGGACGTGCCCACCAGGTCTTCCGTGCCCAGCAGCACGGCCTTCGTGAAACTGTCCACCTGGTCACGGTTCGGCGCGTGCCCGTTGGCCAGCGTATTGCCCAGGCCACCGGCCAGCGTCGCCACGGCGGTCAGGTTGCTGCCCAGGCGCCCCTGCATCGCCGCGGCAGCTTCGGCAGCGGTGGTGTGCGCCAGGCGCATCGCCGCTTCGTGCGCCGTGTCGCGGCCGCGGATGCCCGTCACCGTAGCGGTGATGGCGAGGCTGATGATCACGAGAGCGGTGGCGGCGAGGGTGATGCGGGCGTTGAGCGACAGGGTGCCGCGCGACGGTTTGATGATTGCGAGGTTCATAGACGACTCCGGAAACGGATGGTGAATATATCCAGGCGGCAATAGTAACGTTGGCTGGCGAAGGCATGCCGGCCTGGTCCCGAACCGGCATGCATTTCGACAGGCACTGCGTCGCCCACGCAACAGAACGACGGTTTTGCGTTAATTCGGATACAACGTGTTGTCAACTGTGCAGTACTGTGGTTATTGCTCGGCGGCACGGTCCCGCCGCATGTGCGGGCACTATCTTATAATCAGCCTTGCAATGACCTTTGCACTCATTTGCACTCAGCTTGCAATCAGCCGTGACTTTTGGCCTCAGCCTTCTTGGGCCGGCACGGAGCCGGCACCTTCACTTGAATTCGATTATGGACACAGAAGCACAGTCACGGCGCGCGCGCCGCAAGCCGGCGCGCCGGATTTCCACCGGCGTCCCGGGCCTGGATGACATCCTCGGCGGCGGGCTCACCGCCGAGCGCGTCTACCTTGTCGAAGGCTCGCCCGGCTCGGGCAAGACGACACTGGGCCTGCAATTCCTGCTCGACGGCACCGCGCGGGGCGAGCGGGGCCTGTACATCACGCTCTCCGAGACAACGGACGAGCTCGATGCGGTCGCCGAAAGCCACGGCTGGACGATCGACGACATCGACATCTTCGAACTGGCCGACGAGACCGTGCTCGACCCGGGCGCGCAGCAGTCCGTGCTGCATGCTTCCGAGGTGGAACTGGGCGAGACCACCCGGGGCGTGCTGGAGCGCGTCGACCTGGTGCGGCCGGCGCGCGTCGTGTTCGACAGCCTGTCCGAGCTGCGCCTGCTGGCGCAGAATCCGCTGCGCTACCGCCGGCAGATCCTCGCCCTCAAGCAGTTCTTTTCCGTGCGCGCCTGCACCGTGCTGCTGCTGGACGACAAGACCAGCCAGTCGGACCAGCACCTGCACAGCATCTCGCACGGCGTGATCAGCCTTGAACAGATCGCCCAGGAATTCGGCAAGGAGCGCCGGCGCGTCAACATCATCAAGATGCGCGGCATGAAGTTCCGCGGCGGCTACCACGACTATGTGCTGGACACCGGCGGCATCCGCATGTTTCCGAGGCTGGTGGCCGCCGAGTACACGGCGGCGTTCCAGGCCGCGCTCCAGTCCAGCGGCAGCGTGGACCTCGATGCGCTGCTGGGCGGCGGCCTGACAAGCGGAACCAACACGCTGATCGTCGGCCCGTCCGGCGTCGGCAAGACCACGGTGACGGTGCGCTGCATGCTCGCGGCACTGGAACGGGGCGAGAAAGCCGCGTTCTACCTGTTCGACGAAGGCATGGGCACGTTCATGGCCCGCAACATGGCGCTCGGCATGGATCTCGCTGAGCACGTCGCGGCGGGCCGGCTGACGATCCGCCATATCGATTCCGCCGAGCTGGCGCCGGGCGAGTTCGCGCAGATGCTGCGCGACGCCGTGGAAATCGACGGGGTGGCCTTCATCGTCATCGACAGCCTGAACGCCTACATGCAGGCGATGCCCGGCGAGAAGTTCCTCACGCTGCAGATGCACGAGCTGCTGGCCTACCTGAACCAGAAGGGCGTGACGACGGTACTGGTGCTGGGCGAGCACGGCCTCATCGGCCAGGTACAGCGCGACGTCGACCTCAGCTACCTCAGCGATTCGACCGTGCTGCTGCGCTTCTTCGAGGCCTCCGGCGAGCTGCGGCGCGCGATCACGGTCATCAAGAACCGCACCGCGGGCCATGCGCTGACGATCCATGAACTGCTGCTCGACACCAGCGGCATCCGCATCGGTGCGCCGCTGGTCGGCTTCGATGGTGTCCTGACAGGGCTGCCGAACTACCGCGGCAACACGGCCATGATGACGCTGGGCGACGATGCGCCGCCCTGACGACAGCGAAGAGCGCGTCCTTGTGCTGGCCCCGCGTGGGCGTGACGCCGACGTGATCGCCGGTGTGCTCGACCGCCATGGCGTGCCGTGCGCCGCGGTGCGCGATTTCGCCGCGCTGGCCGATGGCGTCATGGCGGGCGCCGCGGCGGCGCTCGTCGCCGACGAGGCACTGCATGGCGCGGACCTGGCACCGCTGCTGGCATGGCTGGCGGCGCAGGAACCCTGGTCGGATTTCCCCATCGTAATATTGCTGTCCCGGCGCCTGGGCCCGCCTGACCCCGCGTCGGCCGCGCGCTTCGAGGCGCTGGGCAATGTGATTTTGCTGGAGCGGCCGCTGAGCGCCGAAACGCTGGGCAGCGCCATGGCCGCCGCGCTACGCGCCCGGCGCCGGCAATACCAGGCTCGCGCCGTGCTGGCCGATCGCGCGGCGATGTCCGGCGAACTGGCGGCACTCAATGCCACGCTGGAGGCGCGCGTGGCCGAGCGGACGCGGGCGCTGGCGCATGCGAACGACCGGCTGACGGCCGAAACCATCGAACGCGAGAACGCCCAGCGCGCGATGCTGCAGTACCAGAAGATGGAATCGCTGGGCCGGCTGACCGGCGGCGTGGCGCACGACTTCAACAACCTGCTCAACGTGGTGCAGGGCAGCATGGAACTGATCCTCGCCACGAGCACCGATGCCCACGTGCGGCGCCGGGCCGAGACGGCGAAGGCAGCCTGCGAACGGGGCGCCAAGCTGACGGCGCAACTGCTGTCGTTCGCGCGCAACCAGTCGCTGCACCTTCGACCGCTGTCCGTCGGGCCGCTGTTCGAGTCCGTGCTCGAGATGGCGCGGCCGCTGCTGGGCGATGCCTACGAGTTCGTCACGCGCGTGGACGAGCAGGTCGCCAGCGTGCTGGCCGATGCCAGCCAGATGGACATGGCGCTGCTGAACCTGGTCATCAATGCGCGCGACGCCATGCCCGGCGGTGGGCGCATCATGCTGCACGCGTCACTGCCGCGACCGCCGGCAGGATTGCTGCCGGACGGTGCCGACTCTGGCTTTGTCCGCATTGCCGTCTCGGACAATGGGCCCGGCATGGGTGCCGACGTGGTGGCGCGCGTGTTCGAACCGTTCTTCACGACGAAAGAGGTCGGCAAGGGCACCGGGCTGGGCCTGAGCCAGGTGTATGGCATGGCCCGCCAGTCCGGCGGCATTGCCCGCATCGACAGCACGCCGGGCCAGGGAACCACCGTCGAGATCTGGCTGCCGGCGAGCGGCGCCGAGGAGACCCGTGATGCCGAGGCCGCCGACGAAGCGCCAGCGCTGACGGGGCTGAAGGTGCTGATCGTCGAGGACGATGCCTTCGTGCGCGCCTGCATGGCCGACGCGCTGCTGGAACTGGGCTGCGACGTGACGCACGTCGCAGATGGCGCGGCGGCGCTCGCAGTGCTGGCGCAACGCCGTCCCGATGTGCTGCTGACCGACTACCTGATGCCGGGCATGACGGGCGCCGAGGTGGCGCGCCGTGCGCGCGGGCATTTCGCCGACCTCCCCGTCGTGGTGGCGACCGGTTATGCCGACATGGATGCGATCCGCGCGGCGATCGGCGACGTCGACATCCTGCGCAAGCCGTTCCCGATCGCTGCGCTCGGCGCCGCTGTGCGGGGGGCCATGCGGCGTGCATCGCACGAGCCGGCCGTGGGCGGCGAACCCGCGGCCTGAGTTCCCGCCGCCATCCTTCCCGCCCGCTGATTCTCGCCCACTGATCCGCCCGCTGCGCACGGCTTGCCGTAGCGGCGGACCAGCCGCAGGGTCATTTCGTTCAATACAGGAAAAGACAGGACCCGTATCGTGGCGCTTCGTTCAACAGGAGGAAGCGGCATGACACTTTATTTCTCGATGGCCGCGTTCGCGCTGGCGTCGTCGATCTCGCCCGGTCCCGTCAATATCGTTGCGCTCGGTGCCGGCGCCCGCCACGGGCTCATGGCCAGCATGCGCCATGTCAGTGGCGCCACGCTCGGCTTTACCGTGCTGCTGCTGGCCACGGGCCTGGGCTTGTACGAAGCGCTGCTGCGCTGGCCGCAGCTCATCGGCATGGTGCGCTGGGCGGGTATCGCCTTCCTGCTGTACCTGGCCTGGAAGCTGGCAGCCGACGATGGCGCGCTGCCGCTGGACGCCGCCGGCGCACGGGGCCCCTCGCTGCTGTCGGGCGCGGCGATGCAGTGGCTGAACCCGAAGGCGTGGCTGGCCGCAGTCTCCGGCATGGGCGCCTTCGCGGCCGATGGCGATACGGCCATGGTGTGGGAATTTGCCGCCATCTACTTCGTGGTCTGCTGGCTGTCGATCTTTTGCTGGGCATGGGCCGGGGCCCGCCTGCGCGGTTACCTGTCGAAGCCCGCGCGCGTGCGCCTGCTGAACCGGGCGATGGCGGGCCTGCTGGGCGCCAGCGCGGCCTGGCTGCTGGTGAGCTAGCTGCTGGCGGCTAGCTGCCGGAGACCTGGCGGCGGTGGTTCGCCAGGTTGTTGCGGTACTGGCCCGGCGTTGCCGCCACATGCCGCTTGAAGGCGCGCTGCAGGTGCGCCTGGTCAGCGAACCCGGCGGCCAGCGCCGCATCGGCGATGGGCACGCCGCGCCGCAGCTGTTCGCGGCAGTACTGGATGCGGCAATCGACCAGCCAGGCATGCGGTGTCATGCCATAGCGCGCCTTGAATGCGCGGATCAGGTAGGACGGCGACAGCCCCGTCGCCGCGCACAGGTCGTCCAGCGTGGGTGTGCCCGCGCGGTGCTCGCGCAGGTAGTCGGCGGCGCGCTGCAACTGGCGGCCGGCCAATTTCGCGGCCGGCGCCGGCTGCAGCACGTCGTGCATGAAGGTGAAGAAGTCGAGCGCCGCGCCATGCTTTTCCAGCGCATCGGCGGCCGGGTCCGCGCAGCTCGCGTACAGCGCCTCCAGGCGCCGGAACAGCCCAGGCGCGTAGCTGGCCACGGCCTGGTAGGGCTGGAATTCGCCCCGTTCGCCCTGCATGTCGGCCAGCCAGCGGCTGTCGACGTGGAACATGCGGTACGACCATGGCTGTTCGCCCAGCGGATTGCAGGCATGGGCGTCGCCCGGGTTCATGAGCACCACGGCACCGGCCAGCACGCGCTCGCGCGCGCGGCCGTTCACGTAGATGCTTTCGCCGCCCGTGACGGCGCCGATCGAAAAGGTTTCATGCGAGTGCTTCGCATAGCAGATGTCGCGGCCATCGGCGATGGCACGGGCTTCAAGGAAGGGCAGGGCGTCGTCGCGCCAGAAGGTGGGGTTGCTCATGACTGAATTGACTGTACCTGAATGTACCTTACTGTACCACCGCCAGTGCCCGTAGCACGACCAGCCGCCGCTGCAGGAATGCCGTGGCCTGCCGCTCGAGCAGGGCCGCCTGGTCGTCCGGCGTGGCGGACAGGTTACCGTGGCCGGGCGGCACGCCGTGCGCGCCTCCGTGCGCCAGCGCGAACGCCACCAGCTCGGCCACCTGCCGGTGGCCGCGCGCCAGCGCCAGCAGGAACAGCTGGTGCAGGCGCGGCACCGGAATGCCGCCGCCGGTGACGGGCGACGCCAGGTACTGCACGTCGCCGGCATGCTCGGCCAGCGCGACGAGGTGGTCGTTCAGGCGCCAGCAGGCAGGCCGCGCTTGTTCGGCAATGGCGTCGTCCTGGGCAAGCTGCACTTGCTGGGTGCCCGCCAGCAGGAACACCGCCTGCTGCGTCTGCAAGGTGGTGAGCCCCGCCGCCGCGCAGATGGTTTCCAGCTCGCCGATGGTGCGAGGCCGGTGGTCGGCCAGCGCCTCGATGACGGGGCGGTGCATCGCTTCGTTCAGGCCCACCTCGATCTGGCCGGCCTTGACGGAATACACGACGTCGGCCGGCGACATCACCAGCACGACCCGCTGCTGGCGCAGCAGCCGGGCGCGCTCCAGCGGCGCGAGCCGGCGCGCACCGCGCACCCAGTAATCGCGCCGGAACTGCTGGTTGACCATGAAGTCGAAGGCCATCTGCTTCAACGCCGGATCGTCGATCTCCTTGAGGAACGCGGCCTGCTCGGGCGTGACGATCGCACTGTCGATGTGCTCGATGTAGGTGGCCGGGCACGCGAAGTCGACCTTGGCCGGCGCCAGCCATTCGGCCAGCGCGGGGAACGACATCGGCTGCCAGTCACGGTTGAAATACTCGTGCGCCAGATACGCCGTCCCCTCCGCCTTCAGCAGTTCCATCCTGGCCAGCACGTGCGGGTTGGCCTGCACGAAGCCGGGATTCGTGGCCAGCAGGCGGTCGGCGAACCCCACCGCCTGGCCGATGCGCTGGCCGATGTTCGCGCTGGGCACCGTCATCGACGCATAATGGCGCGTCATCAGCTCGCGCACGGGGCACAGGGCGGCCCACCCGGGCTGCGTGTTGTAGCTCACGTACAGCACGCCGCCCACCTTCAGCTTGCGCCGCACGAAGTCCACCAGCACGCGGCGGTTCTCGTCCGACACCCAGCTCCACACGCCATGCATGCCGATGAAATCGAAATCGGGCAAGTCGGGCGGGCGCAGAAGTCGGCGAACGACGCGTCGGAAAGGTGGACATCGGCGCCCGACGCGGCCGCCAGGTCGCGGGCAAAGCCCGCCTGCGCGGGATTGAAGTCGGTGCCATGCCATTGCGTGCCCGATGCCGCCGCATGCACGTTGACGCTGACGCCTTGCCCGAACCCCAGCTCGCACGAGTAGCCTTGCCCGGGAAACATCAGCCCGGCGTGCAGGAACGCGAGCCGCACGCGCAGCGGATTCAGCTCCGAATACACGCCATAGGTATAGCCGATGTCGGACACGTAGCCGGCGGACCAGTCGGACATGCTGCCTCCTGTCGTTGACGATCCCGCCAGTGTAAGCCAAGCGGCAGGGCCGCGGGCTTACCGTTGCAACTCAGTCACCGCGGCGCTGTGCGCCCGGCACGCGCAGCAGCAGGGCCACGGCCAGCGTGATGATGATGCCGACGGCCAGCCAGACGAGGGCGCCCGACAGCGGGTGGCCGGGTTCCAGGCCGATGGCGGCATCGCTTGCGGCCTGGAGCGGCAGTGCGGCGCCGGCCAGCAAGGCAATGCCGGTGGGAATAATGGCCAACAGGGCGGTCTTGGTCAGCATGGGTACGCGAAGCCTTGTGGAGGAGGGTGGGACAAGTTGGTGGGACAATGAGCACATGATCTCGCATCCGCGATATCGATGGAAATCGTTGTTGTGCACGTGTACTATCCATGGCATGAATAAACATGGGGAACCAGACCTTGGATGAACTCCGGCGCATCGATCTCAACCTGCTGCTGACGCTGCACGCGCTGCTGGCGGAAAAGCACGTGACCCGGGCCGCGCTGCGCCTGCACAAGAGCCAGCCGGCCGTCAGCCATGCACTGGCCCAGCTGCGCGCCCATTTCGACGACCCGCTGCTCGTTCGGCGCGAAGGCCACATGGCGCTCACGCCGCGGGCCATGGCGCTGGTCGAGCCGCTGGCCGAGGCGCTGGCCACGCTCAACGGCCTGCTGGCCGAGCAGCAGTTCGACCCGGCCGCCGCGCAGCGCCGCTTCCGGCTCACGCTGTCCGACTATTCGGCGCGCATCATCCTGCCGCCGCTGGTGCGCTACGTGCGCCGTCACGCGCCGGGCATCGACCTGGCGATCAGCCAGGCCAGCCGCGACGCGATGCTGGCCCAGCTCGTCGACGGCGAAGTCGACGTGGCGCTCGGCATCTTCCCCGACCGGCCCGAGATGATCCACGTGCAGGACCTGTTCCCCGAGGAGTTCATCAGCCTGGCGGACAAGGGCACGCTGCCGGCGAAGGGCGGCCTGACCCTGGAGCAGTTCCTCGCGCGCCCGCACGTGAAGCTGGCGCTGCGCCCCGATTCCTACGATGAAATCGAAAAAGCGCTCGGCGACCTGGGACTGCAGCGCCACATCGCCGTGGCGCTGCCGCACTGGAGCGCCGCCGTGGAACTGATCGCCGGCACCGACCTGATCCTCACCGCCGCCAGCCGCACCACGGGTGCGATGGCGGCGCACAAGGCGCTGCGCCGTTTCAAGCCACCGTTCGAGCTGCCCAGTTTTTCGTACCAGCAGGCATGGCATGCGCGGCGCGACGACGATCCGGGGCACCGCTGGCTGCGCGACGCGATCTTTGCCAGCAGCCAGCCGGACGGGTGACAGGGGCAACGTCCGTCGTCGAATGACGTGCCGTACGGAATGATGTGCCGTGCGGAATGATGTGCCGTGCGGAATGATGTGCCGTGCGGCTATCTGACGCTGCCCACCAGCCGCGCATGCAGCAGTTCCCGCTCGGCCGGCACCGGCGCGTTCAGGTAGGCGAACTTGCCGGCGACGAGCGTGGCGACCGGCGCGCCGTCGCGGAACAGCACGCGGTTGCCGGCCAGCGCGGGCACCTTGTCGCCGGGGAGTAGAACACCGCCCAGGTTCAGCGGATCGACACCGGACACCAGTACGAGGGAACCGTCGTGGGGCCGCCGGCGCATCTCGCGCAGCAGCGGGATCGCTTCGGGCAGCGCGAACTGTTCGCCGGACAGGCCGGCGACGAAACGGCCGCCGCGGATCTCGCCGCGGGCTTCGAGCCGGTGATAGACGGGCAGCAGCTCGCGCCATGCGGGCAGCCAAGCCGCCTCCCGCTCCAGCAGGTGCCAGAACATCACGCCGTAGCGGCGCAGCAGCGTCATCGCGATGTGTTCCAGCGTGGCCGGCTCCGTGCGCGGCCTGCGCCCGGGCACGGGCCGGGCATCGGATTTGCCTTCGGCACCGGCTTCGGCGGCACCGCCCCGTTCGAGGATCGTCACACCATCGGCGCGGCGCACGACGGCCCAGCGGCCCGCTTCTTCCATCGTGGGACCGGCACCGCGGCGCCGTTTCCGGTCCATGGTGTTGCGCTTGTTGGCCGGCACCAGCATCGCGCGCAGGCCGGCGTAGCTGTCGGCGTTGACGAGGCCCGTCGCCACCAGTTCGCCCAGCGCTTCTTCCAGCTCGGCACCCAGCAGCCGGGCGTCGTGCGCCAGTTCGTCGTAGAACATCGCGCCGTGGGCGCGCAGCGCGTCGAGCACGCGCATGGCGCGCGACGATACCTGCACCTCGCTGGCGACGGCTGGCAACGCATGCCACAGCGCGAGCTGGCGCCGGGGCAGCAGCACGAGCGGCGTGCCGCGCACCGGGCCGCCGCTGGCGCTGGAAGGCGCGCCGACGCGCGTCCACACGATGCGGCCGGCGCGGCACAGCTCATCGAGCCACAGCATCGAATAATCCTTGACCCGCGTGGCGAGCAGGTCGCTTTCCCACGCGCCGGCGGCGGCCTCGTAGCCTTCCAGCTGGGCCAGCGCCTGGGGCAGGGCGTCGCTGCCCTGCAGGCGTGTGTCGTCGCTCACGTGCTGCCACTCGAACAGGAAGCGCATGAAATCCTGCCGCTCCACCGGTTCGATCTCGCGCCGCAGGCGCTTGATCGTGTAGCGGTGGATGCGCGCCAGCAGGTGGCGCTCGCACCATTGCTCGTCCGCCGCGCCCGGCGTGAAACGCCCGCGCATCACGTAGCCTTCGCTTTCCAGCTGAGCCAGGGCGATCGTTACCGTGCTCTCCGGCAGGGCCAGCGACGAGGCGATGGCGTCGACCGTCAAAGGCCCAAAGCCGGACAGCCGCGCGCGCAGCAGTTCGACGAGCGCGGCATCGCGCGTCCACGCCTCGTCGCCATCCAGGGCCAGGCGCTCGGGGATCGCAAGTGCCGGCGTGGCCACGGCATCCGGGTAAGCTGCCTGCGCCAGGGCCAGTCGCTCCAGCGCTAACCACAAGTCCACACCTGCGCCTTGCAGTTGCGTGGCCCGGCCGCCTTCCGCCAGCGCCATCAACCAGTCTTGCCAGCCGTCGTTGACCGCCGCCTCGTCGCGATTAACGCAGGCCAGCGCCACCAGCGCCTCGTGCATCTCGTCGGCATTGCGCACGCGCGGCCACGCTTCCTCCTCAACGGCCTCGATGGCGCCCGCATCGAGCGCGCCGAGATCGTCGGTGGACGACGGATCGGTCCAGCGCCGGTTCAGCACGGCCTGCGTGCGGCGCTCTTCCAGCGGTGCATCGTCGAGGAAGGCGTAGGGGCGGGCGGTGAGGATTTCCATCGCCAGCGGCGACGGCGCGGGCAGGTCGCGCGACAGCAACTGCACGTCGCCGGCCTCGATGCGGCGCAGCAGCGCCAGCCAGCCTTCGCTGTCCATCGCCTCGTGCAGGCAATCGTCCAGTGTCTGGTCCACCAGCGGGTGGCTGGGCAGTTCGCGTTCGCCGACGATGTTTTCCAAGCACGCGGCGCCATCCGGGAACACGGCGGCCAGCATGTCGTCGCTCTTCATGCGCATCAGTTGCGGCGCCACCTTGCGCCCGCCGGCGAAGCGGGGCAGGGCCAGCGCCGTAGTCGCGTTCCACCGCCAGCGCACGTTGAACAGCGGCGCATCGAGCAGCGCCTGGATGAGGATGTGCTCCGCGCTGGTCGAACGCAGGTAGCGCCACACGTCGTCCAATGGAAAACTGTGGCTTTCCGACAGCGACAGCACGATCGCATCCTCGGTGGCCGCCGCCTGCAGTTCGAAATTGAACGTGCGGCAGAAACGCTTGCGCAGCGCCAGGCCCCATGCACGGTTGATGCGGCTGCCATACGGCGAATGCAGCACGAGCTGCATGCCGCCCGATTCGTCGAAGAAGCGCTCCATGACGAGCGTGTCGCGCGTGGGCAGCGCCGATAGGGCCGCGCGGGCGCGGGCGAGATAGTCGACGATCTGGCGTGCCGCGTCGTCGTTCAGTCCCAGGTGTTCGAACAGCCAGTCGATCGCATGCTCGATTCCCTTTTCTCCATCGTCCCTCTCGCCCAGCAGCCGGTCGATCTCGCCGCGCAGGCGCGCCACGCCCAGCGACAGCTCGTCGCTGCGGCCTGGTGCCTCGCCCAGCCAGAACGGGATGTTCGGCGCCGCGCCGCGCGCATCTTCCACGCGCACCTTGCCCGCCTCCACGCGCACGATGCGGTAGGACGTGTTCCCGAGCTGGAACACGTCGCCGGCCAGGCTTTCCACGGCGAAGTCCTCGTGCACGGTGCCCACGTTCTGGCCACCCGGTTCCAGCAGCACCGTGAAGTCGGCATTGTCCGGAATCGCGCCGCCGGACGTGACGGCCGTCAGCCGCCCGCCGCGCCGGCCGCGCACCGTGCCGCTGACGGCGTCGCGGTGCAGGTAGGCGCCGCGCACGCCCTGGCGGCTGTTGAAGCCTTCCGTCAGCATCCGTAGGACGGCCTCGAACCGATCGCGTTCCAGCGACTCGTACGGCATCGCGCCACGCAATAAGTCGAACAGCGCCTCCTCATGCCATTCGCGGCTGCCCACTTCGGCCACGATCTGCTGGGCCAGCACGTCCAGCGGCGCCACGGGGATGTGCAGCGTGTCGAGTTCATCGCGCCGCACGCAGTCGAGCAGCGCCGTGCATTCCACCAGGTCGTCGCGCGATGTGGGGAACAGCCGGCCTTTCGGCAGGCCGCCCACGTGGTGGCCGGACCTGCCCACGCGCTGCAGGAACGCGGCGATGCTGCGCGGCGAGCCGATCTGGCATACCAGGTCGACGTCGCCGATGTCGATGCCCAACTCCAGCGATGCGGTGGCAATGAGCATGCGCAAGTCGCCCCGCTTCAGCCGCTGCTCGGCCTCCAGCCGGAATTCCTTGGCCAGGCTGCCGTGGTGCGCCGCCACGTGTTCCGCCCCGAGGCGGTCGGCCAGGTGGCGCGCCATCCGCTCGGCCATGCGCCGCGTGTTGACGAACACCAGCGTGGTCCTGTGCAGGGCCGTCAGTTCGGCCAGGCGGTCATACACGCGTTCCCACACTTCGTTCGGCATCACCGCTTCCAGCGGCACGGGCGGCAATTCAAGGCCTAGGTCGCGCGCCCGCACGTGGCCCACGTCGACCACCGCGCAATCCCGGCCGGCGCCGGCGAGGAATCGGGCCACGACGGAAATCGGCTTCTGCGTCGCGGACAGCCCGACCCGCACGGGGGCCGCATTGCCCCGCTCGATGCACAGGGCCGCCAGGCGTTCGAGGCTCAGCGACAGGTGGCTGCCCCGCTTGCTGCCGGCCACCGCGTGGATCTCGTCGACGATCACCGTGCGCACGGTGGCCAGCATGGCCCGGCCGCTGTCGGAACCGAGCAGCACATACAGCGATTCGGGTGTCGACACGAGGATGTGCGGCGGGCGCTTGCGAGCGGCATTGCGTTCGGCCTGCGGCGTGTCGCCCGTGCGCACGGCGCTGCGGATGCCGTGCGGGCGCAGGCCCAATTCCGCCATCTCGCGGTCGATGCCTTCCAGCGGTGCCAGCAGGTTGACGCGGATGTCGTTCGACAGGGCTTTGAGCGGCGAGATGTACAGCACCCGCGTTTCATCGGGCAGCGGCTGCTCCGCGCTTTCGCGCACGAGTGCGTCGATGGCGGCAAGGAAGGCCGTCAGCGTCTTGCCCGACCCGGTCGGCGCGGCAACCAGCGTGGCCTTGCCGGCCTGGATCAGCGGCCAGGCGCGGCGCTGCGCTTCGGTGGTGCCCCGGGTGAACGTCGCGTCGAACCAGGCCGCGACGGCCGGATGGAACGCATGCTTCGTGCGGGAACGGGAGGCCATCGCCGCGCCGGCTTACTCGCCGTGGAATTCGTCGGCGTTGGCGAACAGGTCCCACGAGGCGATGAACAGCGCGGCGATCACCGGCCCGATCACGAAGCCGTTCAGGCCGAACAGCGCCATGCCGCCGATCGTCGACAGCAGCACGATATAGTCGGGCAGCTTCGTGTCCTTGCCCACGAGCAGGGGGCGCAGCAGGTTGTCGACGAGGCCGATGACCACCACGCCGAACACGGTCAGCACCACGCCCTCCCAGATCGAACCGGTGATCAGGAAATAGGCGGCCACCGGGGCCCAGATGATGGCCGCGCCCACGGCGGGCAACAGCGACAGGAAGGCCATGATGACCGCCCACAGCAGCGGGCCGGGCACGTCCAGGAACCAGAAGATGCCGCCACCGAGGGCGCCCTGCGCCATCGCCACCAGCACGTTGCCTTTCACGGTGGCGCGGATTACCGTCGTGAAATTGTCGAACAGCGGCTTCTTGTAGCGCGAGGCGAGGGGCACCGCGCGCTTGACACGGGCCGCCAGCGTGCGCCCGTCGCGGAACAGGAAGAACAGCAGGTACAGCATGACGGTGGTGCTGACGAGGAAATCGAACGCCTTGCTGCCGAAGTTGATCGCATAGCGCGCCGTGGCCTGGCTGATCTGCGCGGCACCGGCCGTGAGCTTGGCCTGCAGCGCCGTCAGGTTGGCCAGCTCGAAGCGCTCGAGCAGCGACAGTGCCCATGCGGGCAGCGCGTTGATCACCTGCTGGAACATCCTGCCGAAATTGATCTGGCCCGATTCGATCATCGCGTACACGCCGGACGCCTGCTCGACGAGCGATGCGCCGATCATCGCCAGCGGCATGATGACCATCAGGAGGATCAGCAATAGCGCGAGGAGCGCCGCGGAGTTGGGCCGGTTGCCGAGCGCGTTCAGCAGGTGCGAATACAGCGGGGCGAACACGATCGCGAACACGATCCCCCAGAACACGGCGCCGAAGAACGGCAGCAGGATCCAGACGAAGGCCAGCGTGACGATGGCGAGGAGCAGCAGGAACGACGATTGCGGCAGAGTGTAGCGTTTCATGGTTTTTGTTCTGGTAGTGGTAGCAACGTGGCCCCATCATAGCCGAACGGGCAACGTTTTTTGCGCCTGCGCCTGCGCGTTGTGTGCGCTGCATACCACTCGTGCATACCCCCCTTCGCAGATCGCGCGCCAATCGTGCGCATGGGCTGCCGTGCAACTGGTCATAATGACAAGATGCGCCTTTCCGCCATCCTCATGGAACCGATGCACCCGGTCGACCGTTTGCCGGCCGGTTCTCGTCCGGTCATCGCCGCATGGGCGCGCCGATGACCGACGGCGACCCGGTCGGCTGCCACGACTGCGGCGCGCTGTACCGCTGGCGGCCCGTGGCCGATGGTCAGCGTGCCCGCTGCACCCGTTGCGGCAACGTGCTGTATCGCGGGTATGCCACCGGGCCGGCACCGACTCCGGCATCGATGGTGGCCGTCACGCTGGGCGCGGTGCTTGTCTACCTGATCGCGCAGTGCTTTCCCATCGTCGAGCTGGAAATGAACGGGCTCACGTCCGGGGCCACGTTGCTGCAGGCGATCGGCGTGCTGTGGAACGAGCGCATGGAGGTAATCGCCGCGATGGTGTTCTTCTTCGCGGTGGTGTTTCCCGCGCTGGAGCTGGGCGCGCTGCTGTATGTGTCGGCCGGACTGCTGCGCGGGCGTCGCGTGCCGGGTTTCCACCTGCTGTTGCGCGTCGTGCAGGGGGCGCGTCACTGGGCGATGACGGAAGTGCTGATGATCGGTATCCTCGTCACCGCGATCAAGATGACGAGCCTGGCGCGGGTGATTCCGCATCCCGGCCTGTTCGCGTTCGGCGCGCTGACGATCCTGTGCGCCGTCGCGCTGCGCTACGAGCCGCGCGCCTTGTGGGCACTGGGCGACCATGCCGGCCCACCGCCTCCATCGTCTGGACTGTGGAAGGAGCGGGACAAGGCAGGTGTGGACAATGCAGCGGTGGACACCGCGGCCGGGCCGCCGGTTGCCTGCCACGCCTGCGGGCTGCTCAACGACTGCGCATGCGAAGGCCGCCACTGCCGTCGCTGCGGCGCCACGCTGCACCGCCGTATCCCGAACAGCATCACGTGGACGTGGGCGCTGCTGGCCGCGGCGGCGCTGCTCTACGTGCCGGCCAACATCCTGCCCGTGATGTATACGGAATCGATCGGCGGCACGGGTGGCGACACGATCATGAGCGGCGTGGTGCTGTTCTGGGAGACGGGCTCCCCCGGGCTGGCCATCGTGATCTTCGTGGCCAGCGTGCTGGTGCCGGTATCGAAGCTGGTGGCGCTGGCGCTGCTGGCTGGCACGGCGCAATGGGGTTCGCGCTGGGCGCCGGCCGGCCGCACCCGCATCTACCGCATGGTGGAGTTCATCGGCCGCTGGTCGATGCTCGATATCTTTGTCGTCACGCTGACCGTGGCGCTGGTGCGTTTTCAAACGCTGGCAGTCATCACCGCCGGCCCCGGCGCGCTGGCCTTCGGCTGCGTGGTGATCCTGACGATGATCGCCTCCGCGCAGTTCGACCCGAGGCTGATCTGGGACGCGCTCGATGACAAGGAAAAGCGCGTCGAACACAACGGAGAAATGCATGCCTGAGCAAGACCTTCCGCCACCCGCCGTCGACCGGCCCAGCCGCTGGCTGCCGTCGCTGATCTGGCTGATTCCCGTGCTGGCCGCCATCATCGGCGCCACGCAGGTGGTGAACTGGATGACCAGCCGCGGGCCGACGATCGTCGTCAGCTTCGCCACCGGCGAGGGCCTGGAGGCCGGCAAGACCAAGGTCAAGTACAAGGATGTCGATATCGGCGAAGTCGTCGCGGTCACGCTCGGCGAGGACGGCAACCGGGTCGATGCAAAGATCCACATGGCGCGCGAGGCGAAGCGTTTCACGGCCGAGGACACGCGCTTCTGGGTGGTGCGCCCGCAGATCGGCGCCAGCGGCGTGTCCGGCCTGGGCACGCTGCTGTCCGGCCCCTACATCGGCGCGGCGCCCGGGACCAAGGGTGCGACCACGACCGAGTTCACCGGGCTCGACACGCCGCCCGCCGTGCCGCCCGGCCTGAAAGGGCGCGAGTACAAGCTGCATGCCGACAGCCTGGGCTCCGTGGGCATCGGCTCGCCCGTGTACTACCGCCGCCTGCGCGTGGGGCAGGTGGCCTCGTTCGAGCTGGATCGCAACGGCGACGGCATCGACATGTCCGTCTTCATCGAGGATCGCTACGTGGGCCTGGTGGGCACCGACACGCGCTGGTGGCATGCCAGCGGCGTGGACCTGCGGCTCGACGCGGCCGGCTTCAAGCTCAATACCCAGTCGCTGGCGGCGCTGGCCACCGGCGGCATCGCCTTTGAATCCGGGAACGGAAGAAAGCCCGCGGCCGCGGCGCCGGCGGGCAGCCGGTTCATCCTTGCCGAGGACCGTTCGGCGGCGCTGCGCGCGCCCGACGGTCCGGCCGTGGCGGCCGTGCTGTACTTCGACCAGTCGCTGCGCGGCCTCGTGCCCGGCGCAACGGTCGATTTCCGCGGCATCGTGCTGGGCGAAGTGCGCGCCGTGGGCGTGGAATTCGACCGCAAGCGCAAGGCGTTCCGCATGCCGGTCACGATCGACCTGTACCCCGGCCGGCTGGGCAAGCGCTTCCTGGATGCCTATTCGGGCGACGTGCAGGCGGGCCACGACACGATGGCGCGCATGATCGGTCGCGGCCTGCGCGGCCAGCTGCGCACGGGCAGCCTGCTCACGAACCAGCTGTACATCGCGCTGGACTTCTTCCCGAACGCGCCGAAGGCGGCGCTCGTGGTGGAGCCGGACCGGCTCGTGCTGCCGACCGTGCCCGGCTCGCTGGACGAGCTGCAAAGCCAGCTGCTGAGCATTGCCCGGAAGCTCGACAAGGTGCCGTTCGACGATATCGGCGCCAACCTGAACCGCACGCTGGCCCAGGCGGACGTGATGCTCCAGCGTGCCACGTCCACGCTGGAACGGCTCGACGGCGAAGTGCTGCCGGAGGTGAACGACACGCTGGCCTCGGCCCGCAAGACATTCGCGAGTGCGGAAAGCCTGCTGGCACAGGATGCGCCGCTGCAGTCCGACCTGCGCCGCACGCTGCAGGAAGTGACGCGCACGATGCAGTCGGTCGAAGCGCTGGCCGACTACCTCGAACGCCATCCGGAATCGCTGATCCGGGGCAAACCACAGGAAAAGAAAAAATGACGCCCTTGTTCGTTCGCGGCTCGTTCGCTCCCGCCCTGGCGCTGGCCGCCGTTCTGCTGACCGGTTGCGCCGCGCCCCCGTCCGACCATTTCTACACGCTGGCCGGCGGGCCCGCCCCCGCATCTGTTGGCGGCACAGCCCCGGTGTACATCGAGATGCTGGCCGTGAACATTCCGGCCTCGGTGAACCGGGACCAGCTCGTCGTCGGCACGGGGGAAGGGCGCGTCGACGTGCTCGACCAGCACCGCTGGGCCGGTCCCCTGGCCGATGAGATCGGCTCTGCGCTATCGCTGGGCGTTGCAGCCCGGCTCGGCGCCATCGACGTCTACCGCACGCCGGCACCCGAGGGGGCGGCGGTGTACCGGATCAGCACCAACGTCCAGCGTTTCGAGTCGGTGCCGGGCAGCTACGCGCTGGTCGATGCCGTGTGGAGCGTGCGGCAGGTGGGCAGTGCTACCGTGCTCACTTGCCGCAGCGTGCTGCGCGAGGATGCCGGCACAGCTTACGAGACCGTGGTGGCCGGGCACCGCGTCGCGCTGGGCAAGCTGGCCGACACCATCGCCGCGGCTGTGCGGGACCGGCAGGCAGGCAAGGCCACGAACTGCTGAGGCACTGATGGAGTGGCTGGTGTCAGACACTTTTTTCGGACGAATTTCCCGAAAAAGGTGTCTGACACCGGTTGTCCGCAACGCTCCGATAACGCATGCGAACACCGGTATCTGACACATCGCGGCCAACACGGACACCTCAATGTGGCGCCGCAAACGTTTTCGCGGTACTACACTCGGTCGCTGTCCTCCGCTGACCGGCGGTGTCGCGCCGGTCGTTCCGACCGCCCGCCGAAAGGAATCGCCGATGCCCGCCGCCCCAGCAGTATCGCCCCCCGTTCCCGTATCGTCACTCGCGCCGCCCACCCTCACCATTAACGGCATGCCGGTGCCGGTACCCACCGATCCGCGCGTGTCACTGCTCGACCTGCTGCGCGAACATCTCCATCTGACCGGCACGAAGAAAGGCTGCGACCAGGGCGCCTGCGGTGCCTGCACCGTGCTCGTCGACGGCGAGCGGCGCATCCTGTCCTGTCTCGCGCTCGCCGTGCAATACGCGGGACGGTCCGTCACGTCCGTGGAAGGCCTGGCGGCCGACGGCGCGCTGCACCCGCTGCAGCACGCGTTCATCGAGCACGACGGCTTCCAGTGCGGCTACTGCACGCCGGGCCAGCTGTGCTCCGCGCTGGGCATGGCGGCCGAACTGAAACGGGGCGTGCCCAGCTACGTGACGGCGGACCTGTCGGCCGAAATCGTCGAATTTTCCCATGACGAAGTGCGCGAACGGATGAGCGGCAACCTGTGCCGCTGCGGCGCCTACAACGGCATCGTCGATGCCGTGACGGAGCACCACGCGAAGGAGCCGCGATGAATCCCTTTGCCTATGCCCGCGCGATCGATGCCGCGGACGCCGTCGTCCGCGGCGGTACGCCCGGCTCGAAGTACCTGGGTGGCGGCACGAACCTCGTCGACCTGATGCGCGAAACGGTCGAGCATCCGGCGATGCTGGTGGATGTTACCGGCCTGCCCGATACCATCGACGAGCGCCCCGACGGCAGCCTGCTGATCGGCGCCGCCGCCACCAACACGGCGGTGGCCGAGCACCGGGCCGTGCGCAGCCGCTTCCCGCTGCTCACCCGCGCGATCACGGCCGGCGCGTCGGCGCAGATCCGCAACATGGCGACCGTGGGCGGCAACCTGCTGCAGCGCACCCGCTGCGGCTATTTCTACGACAACGACGGTTCGCGCTGCAACAAGCGCGAACCGGGGCAGGGCTGCGACGCGATCGGCGGCTTCAACCGCATGCATGCCATCCTCGGCGCCTCCGCGCATTGCGTGGCCACGCATCCTTCCGACATGTGCGTGGCGCTCGCCGCGCTGGATGCGGTCGTGCACCTGCAAGGCACGGGCGGCACCCGCGCCGTGCCGCTGGTGAGCTTCCACTTGCTGCCGGAAGACCATCCCGAGCGTGAAACGGCGCTGCAACCGGGCGAGCTCGTCACCGCCATCGAAGTACCGGCGCTGGCCTTCGGTGCCCGCTCCGCCTACCGCAAGGTGCGCGACCGGGCCAGCTATGCGTTCGCGCTCGTGTCGGTGGCGGCCGCGCTGGACGTCCACGATGGCGTGGTGCGCGACGTGCGGCTGGCGCTGGGTGGCGTGGCCCACAAGCCATGGCGCGCATCCACGGCCGAGGCCATGCTGAAAGGCCGGCCCGCGACGCAGGAGCTGTTCCATGCCGCCGCGGCGGCGGAACTGGCCGATGCGCGCCCGCTGCGCGACAACGCCTTCAAGGTCGACCTGGCACGCCGCGCCATCGTGGCCGTGCTGGACGGTCTCGTCGATACCCGATCCTAAGGAGCAGCGATGAGCATTCTTCAGAAAGCGGCGAAGGCGGTGATGCAGAAGGCCGTCGAGCTGGCGCCCGACGCCTTCATCCCGGGCGGCATTCCCGATCCGCTGATCCTCGAGCGCCATGCACTGATCGGCGCGCCCGTGCCGCGTGTCGACGGCGCGGTCAAGGTGCGCGGCGCGGCGCCGTTCGCGGCCGAGTTCGCGCTGGACGGCATGGTCTATGCGGCGCTCGTCCACAGCACGATCCCGCGAGGGCGGATCGCCGCGCTCGACACGGCGGCGGCCGAGGCGGCACCCGGCGTGGTGCTGGTGATGACGCACAAGAACGCGCCGCGCATGAAGCCCGTGCCGATGATCTTCACGCAGCCGAAGGCGGCGCACGGGGACAGCCTGCCCGTGTTCCAGGACGATGCCGTGTACTGGAACGGCCAGCCGGTGGCCGTGGTACTGGCCGAAACCCAGGAGCAGGCCGATCACGCCACATCCCTCGTCCGTGTCACGTATCACGCCGAGCCGGCGATCACCTCGCTGGCGGCCGCCAGGGCGCAAGGCCTCGAGCCCACCGCCTTCATGGGCGAGCCGCAGAACGTGGAGATCGGCGACGCGGAAGCGGCGCTGGCCGCATCGCCCTACCAGGTCGACACCGTGTACCGCACGCCGCTGCTGAACCACAACGCCATCGAGCTGCACGCCGTGACCGTGGCGTGGCACGATGGCGCGCTGCGCATCCACGACGCCGCGCAGGCGGTGGCGCACACGGCATGGTCGCTGGCGCAGGCGTTCGGGCTCGACGAAAAGCAGGTGCACGTGACGTCACCCTTCGTTGGCGGCGGGTTCGGCGGCAAGCTGCTCTGGCAGCACCAGGTGCTGGCCGCTGCGGCGTCGAGACTGGCGGGCAGGCCGGTGCGGCTCGCGCTGTCGCGCGAGGGGGTGTACCGCGTGGTCGGCGGGCGCACGCTGACCGAGCAGCGCGTGGCCATCGGCGCCGATCACGATGGCCGCTTTACGGCCCTGATCCACGCGGGCATGGTGGCGATGTCGCCCCATAACAACATGCCCGAGCCGTTCATCATGCCGGCCAAATCGCTGTACGCGGCAGGCAGCTTCCGGCTCGACGTGCAGGCGGTCCGCATGGACATGCTGGCCAACACGTTCATGCGCGCGCCGGGCGAATCGGTCGGTTCATTCGCGCTGGAGTGCGCAATCGACGAACTGGCCGGACGGATGGACATCGATCCGGTGGAGCTGCGGCGCCGCAACGAGCCGGACAGGGATCCCACGACGGGCGCGCCGTTTTCGTCGCGCCACCTGGTGGAAGCCTATCGGATGGGCGCGGAGCGCTTCGGCTGGGACGCCCGGCACGCGAAGCCGCGCATGCGGCGCGAGGGCGAATGGTTCGTCGGCATGGGCTGCGCCACGGCCACGTATCCGTATTACCGCATGGCCGGTGGCGCGGCGCGCATCACGCTCGCGCGCGACGCGTCGGGGCGCATCCGCGCGCACGTCGAAGTGGCCGCGCACGAGATGGGCATGGGCACGGCCACGGTGCAGGCGCAGCTCGTGGCGGCACGTCTTGGCGTGCCGCTGGAGGACGTGACAGTGTCGTATGGCGACTCGGCGTTTCCCGGCACGATCCTGGCCGGCGGCTCGCAACAAACGGCGGCGATCGGCAGCGCCGTCATTGCCGCGCTGCGCGGGCTGTTTACCGACCTGCTGCGCCTGGGCGGCCACGGCACGCCGCTCGACGGCCTGCATTTCGACGAAGTGCGCGGCCACTTTCAGGACAATGCGAGCGGCTTGTGCAAGGCGGGCGATCCGGCACGCCGGGCCAGCTATGCCGAATTGCTGGAACGCGCGGGCCACGACGCGTTGCAGGTCGAAGGGCAGGCACCGCCGCCACTGGAAAGCCGGCACTGGTCGATGCACTCGACCGGTGCGATCTTTTGCGAGGCAAGGGTCAATGCCGTGACCGGGGAGGCGCGGGTGACCCGGTTGCTGGGTTCATTCGATTGCGGCCGCATCCTCAACGCGAAGACGGCGGCCAGCCAGTTCCGCGGCGGCATGATCATGGGCCTGGGCATGGCGCTGATGGAGGAAACGCTGTTCGACCAGCGCAACGGCCGCGTGATGAACCCCAGCCTGTGGGATTACCACGTGCCGGCGCACCTGGACGTGCCTCCCATCGACGTGATGTGGACCGACATTGCCGACCCGCATGCGCCGGCCGGGGCACGGGGCATCGGCGAGATCGGCATCACCGGCACCGCGGCCGCGGTGGTCAACGCCATTCATAACGCCTGCGGGACCAGGGTGCGCGACCTGCCGGCCACGCTCGACAAGCTGCTGGGTTGAGCACCACGGGACGCCCGGCATTGCGGCCCATCCCCGGGGGCGGCACGGTCGCGCCGTCGGCTGGCCGCTATCGGCCTGGCGGCCCGCCTCGCTGTTCGCTTGACCGATCGCCCCGCCGCCCCTCCGCGCCAGCCGCGTCGTCGATCATCTGCACCAGGCGGTCCAGCTGGCGGTCGAGCATCGCCACCACGCTGGCTGCGGCGTGATCGGCCGGCAGCGTGATCTTCAGCAGTTCGAGCCCGTTGCGCATCGGTGCCAGCGGGTTGCGCAGGTCATGGCAGAACGCTTCGAGGAACGCGTCTTCATGGCGCTCGGCGGCGGCCAGTGCGCCGATGGCCGTGCGCAGCTTCTCCGTCAGGTCGTCGCGGGCAGCCTGGGCGGCAAGCGCTTCGGCCCGCAGGCGCTGCAATTCCCGTTCGAACGCGCGGCGGTCGCCCGAAGGCTGGATCGCCACTTCATCGAACGTGCCGGTATCGAAGCGGTGCCGCGCGATGGCAAGCACCGCCGGCACGCGGGCGCCGTCGCGCCGCACCAGGTCGATCTGCACGTCGCTGACCGCTTGCTGCAACTGCAGCATCGGCTGGCAATGCGACTGGTACAGCACGCCGGCGCCGATGCTGAGCAGGTCTTGCAGGCGCATGCCGCCCGTGAGTTCGTGGTGCGGGTAGCCCAGCCAGTTCACGCTGGCCACGTTCGCCTGCAGGATCATGCCGTCGGGATCGGTCAGCAGCAGGGCGCAGGGCGCGAGATTGAACAGGTAGGCGGGCGCAGGCAGTGGGTCTGGTCCAGACTCCGGCTGGCCGAAAGGGGGCTCGTATCGCAGCGACATGGCGTCAACCCGTCACGTGCCGGAGAAAGGGGCCAATCGCCGCGGCGCAGGCACGCGGTGCGCTCATGTGGGGGCAATGGCCGATATTGTCGATCAGGCGCAGCTCGCTGGCCGGCAGCGCCCGGTGCGTGTAGTCGCCCACGCTGGGCGGTGCGATCACGTCGTCCGTGCATTGGAGGATCAGCGCCGGTGTCGTCGAGTGGGGCAGGTCCTGGCGGTGATCGGAGAGGAAAGTCACGCGGGCGAAATGCGCGGCGATCGCCGGATCGGCGCGGCAGAAGCTGTCGGCCAGCTCGCTGCCGAGCTCCGGCCGGGCCGGCGCGCCCATGATGACGGGGGCCATGGCGCGGGCCCAGCCCTCGTAGTTGTCCGCCAGCGTCTGCAGCAAATCTTCGATGTCCGCCGTTTCAAAGCCGCCATGGTAGTCGCCGGCGTTCAGGTAGCAGGGCGACGGGCTGACCATCACCTGCGCCGCGAAGCGCTCGGGTTGCCGTATCGTGGCCAGCAACCCGACCATCGCCGCCACCGAATGGCCGATGAACACGACCGGCCCCTCGGCGAACGCCGTGGCGATCTCGAGCACGTCTTCCGCATAACCGTGCAGCGAACCATAGCGCGTGGGGTCGTAGGCGTTCCAGTCCGATGCGCCACTGCCGACGGCGTCGAAGGCAACGATGCGGTAACGGCCATCGAAGGCAGGCACGAGGTAGCGCCACATCGACTGGTCGCAGCCGAAGCCATGCGCGAACAGCAGCGTTGCCGGGCCGCTGCCCCACGCCTTGACATTGTTGCGTTGCCGGACGTCCATTGCCAGGTCCTCCGCACGAGCACTCTTCGCAGTGTAGCAGGCTTGTGCGCGGCCGGCACGGCCGCCTGGATGCTCAGCGGGCCGGCAGCACGGTGCCTGCAGCCTCGCCGAAACCGATGCGCGGCAGGCCGGGGCGCACAGCGCGGCCACGCAGCACGACCGTGTCGCCATCCTCGAGGAAGGTGCGCTGTTCGCCGTTCGGCAACGTGATAGCCGCCTTGCCGCCGCCGGACAGTTCCAGCAGCGAGCCCGCGGCTTCCGGTTCCGGGCCGGACTGGGTGCCGGAGCCCAGCAGGTCGCCCGGGCGCAGGCCGCAGCCGTTGACCGTGTGGTGCGCCACCATCTGCGCCACGCTCCAGTAGGAATCGCGGAAGTTCGAGCGCGATACGGAAGCCGCCTGCTGGCCTTCCCGGCGCATCGTTGCCGTTTGCAGCAGGACCTCCAGTTCGACGTCGAACGCGCCCGCCTCACGCAGCGCCGGATAATCGAGGTAGGGCAGCGGCTGCGGGTCGGCGGCGTCGCGCTGCCATGGCGCGCGATACGGCGCCAGCGCCTCGAGCGTGACGATCCATGGCGAAATCGTCGTGGCGAAGTTTTTCGCCAGGAAGGGCCCCAGCGGCTGGTATTCCCAGGCCTGCAGGTCGCGGGCGGACCAGTCGTTCAGCAGGCACAGGCCGAACACGTGCGCCTCGGCCGCATCGACGGGGATCGCGTCGCCGTCGGCATTGCCGGTGCCGACGAAGATGCCCACTTCCAGCTCGTAGTCGAGGCGGCGGCTCGGCCCGAAATTCGGCGCATCCGTGCCGCTGGCCGGGCGCGTCTGCCCCTTCGGGCGGGGAAAGCGCTGGCCTGATACCCCGATCGACGAGGCCCGGCCGTGGTAGCCGATCGGCACCCACTTGTAGTTCGGCAGCAGTGGCTCGTCCGGGCGGAACAGGCGGCCGACACTCGTGGCATGGTGGATCGATGTATAGAAATCCGTGTAGTCGCCGATGCGCGCCGGGATCGAGAACTCGGCCGCGGCCTGCGGTACCAGGGCGTGCTGCTGCGCCGCGGCACCGGCGCGCAGCAGCCGGGACAGCGCCAGGCGCAGCGCCGACCATGCGGCGGGCCCGGCGGCCATGAAATCGTTGAGTGTGTCGCGCTGCGCAAGGGCCAGCGCGGCGCTGGCCGGTTCGCCCACGGTGGCCGGGTCCAGCGCGGCCAGGTCGAGTACCTGGTCGCCGATCGCCACGCCGCCGCGGAACGTTTCCGTGGAACCGGCGCGCCGGAACACGGCGAACGGCAGGTTCTGGATCGGGAAATCGCTGGCCGGATCGTTCGCCGTGGCGACCCAGCTGGTGAGCGACGGATCGTGTGTTTCATTGATGTGCATGGTGCTTCCTTATGCCTGGGGCATGTTAGCCGGGTTGAAATGTTTGCCGATGCCTGCCCAGCATTCATGGTAGTCCGGCTGCAGCAGCGGCGTCGCCAGCGCGTGGGCCGTGGGGCGGATGATGTCGCGCGTCTCGAACATGAATGCCATCGTCGCCTCCACCTTTTGCGGCTTGCTGGTATCGGCCGCGCTGGCCTTCTCGAACGTGGCCGCGTCCGGACCGTGGCCGCTCATGCAGTTGTGCAGGCTGCCGCCGCCCGGCCTGAAGCCTTCGGCCTTGGCGTCGTACTGGCCGGCGATCAGGCCCATGAATTCGCTGGCCACGTTGCGGTGGAACCAGGGCGGCCGGAACGTGTTCTCGGCCGCCAGCCAGCGGGGCGGGAAGATCACGAAGTCCAGCGTGTCCACGCCGGCCGTGTCGCTCGGCGATTGCAGCACGAGGAAGATCGACGGGTCCGGGTGGTCGTAGCTGATCGAACCGATCGTATTGAAATGCCGCAAATCATACTTGTAGGGGGCGTAATTGCCATGCCAGGCCACGACGTCCAGCGGCGAATGGCCGATCGAAGCGCGCCACAGGTTGCCGGAGAATTTCGCCACGAGTTCGAAATCGCCCTCGCGGTCCTCGTACGCCGCCTGCGGCGTGAGGAAATCGCGCGGGTTCGCCAGGCCATTCGAGCCGATCACGCCCAGGTCGGGCAGTTGCAGCAGCGCGCCGAAGTTTTCGCAGAGATAGCCGCGGGCTTCGCCGTCGGGCAAGGTGACCTGGAATCGCACGCCGCGCGGAATGACGGCGATCTCCTGTGGTTCCACGTCGACGATGCCGAATTCGGTGGCGATGCGCAGCCGTCCCTGCTGCGGCACGACGAGCAGCTCGCCATCGGCATCGTAGAAGAAGCGGTCCGTCATCGGTGCGTTCGCGGCATACAGGTGAATCGCCACGCCGGCATTGCCGGCCATCGTGACCCAGCCGTCGACGAAATCGGTGGGCACGTCGGCAGGGGCATCGGCAGCGGATCCCAGCGCAGCTGGTTCGGTGGCGTGGGCACGTCGTCGAAACGGCTGACGATGCGGCCGTTGTCGATGCGGGTAAACGGTTGATGGACCGCGGCGGGCCGGATGCGGTACAGCCAGCTGCGGCGGTTGTGCGCCCGTGGGGCCGTGAAAGCCGTGCCGGACAGCTGCTCGGCATACAGGCCGTAGGCGGCGCGCTGCGGCGAATTGCGGTGTTGCGGCAGCGCGCCGGGCAAGGCTTCGGTGGCGAATTCGTTGCCGAAGCCGGACAGGTAACCCGGATGCAGGTCGGTCGTGTTCACGTCGTCTCCAGTCAGGATGCGGATGAGGGCATGTCAGAGTACATGCGGGCACTGTAGACCATTTGCACTGTGAATGGCAAAATGCACTTTATTTACGGGGTAAATAGAGGGACGATGGAACTGCGTGAACTGGACCTGAACCTGCTGGTCGTCTTCCAGGAAGTCTTCCGGGAGCGGCAGATCTCGGCGGCCGCCCGCCGCCTGCGCCTGACGCAGTCCGCGGTCAGCAATGCGCTGGCCCGCCTGCGCCGCGCCACCGGCGACGCGCTGTTCGTGCGCACGGCGGCCGGCATGCAGCCCACGCCGTACGCCGAGCGCATGGCCGAGCCGGTGGCCACGGCGCTTTCCCACCTCGAGCAGGCGCTGGCGCCAGCCGACGTGTTCGACCCGGCCGCCAGCCGGCGCCGCTTCAACGTCGCCATGACGGACTTGGGCGAGGTGTACTTCATGCCCCGCCTGGTGGAACTGTGCGGCGCCGCGGCGCCCGGTGTCGGGATCGCGTCGGTGCGGGCGGGCGCGGCGGACCTGCGGGCGGAAATGGAAGCGGGGCGCATCGATCTCGCCATCGGCGCGTTCGACGATGCCCCGGGCGCGCTGTACCAGCGGCGCCTGTTCCGGCAGGACTATGTCACCCTGTTCCGTGCCGGCCACCCGCTGGCCACCGGTCCGCTAACGATGAAGCGCCTGACGGATGCCCGTCACCTCGTGGTGGCGGCGCTGGAAAGTCCGTACGACCGCATCAATACCGCGCTGCAGAAGGCCGGCATCCTCACGTCCGCCAGCTTCTCCGTGCCGCATTTCTCGGCCGCGCCGTATATCGTCAGCACCACGGACCTGGTGGTGACGGTGCCGCGCAAACTCGCCGAGCGTGCGGCCGCGCCGTTTGGCCTCGTGTATGTAAAATCGCCGCTGCGGCTGGCGGCGCTGCAAACGAACGTGTTCTGGCACCGGCGCTACAACCAGGACGAGGGCAATCGCTGGCTGCGCACACTGGTGGCGGAAGCGTTCGGGGAATAGCCGCCACCCATCACCACAAAGGAAAACGCCATGCTTGTCAGTTTCACGATCCTGCTGCTGTTCCAGTGCCTGGGCGAAGGCATCGTCTACGTGCTGCACCTGCCGGTTCCCGGCCCCGTCGCCGGCATGCTGCTGCTGTTCGGCGCCCTGGTCGCGTCGCCGGCGCTGCTGGAAAAGATCGAGGCCGATGCCAATGAGCTGCTGCGGCACCTGTCGCTGCTGTTCGTGCCGGCCGGCGTGGGCATCGTGGCCGCGGCATCCTCGAGCAGCGGCCACTGGCTGGCGCTGCTGGCGGGACTGATGGGCAGCACGCTGCTGACACTGGCCGTGACGGCCCTGGTGCTGCGTGCCCTCATGCCAAAGGACCGCGATGTTTGAGCTGGCCGAACTGCGCTCGTTCTGGGTCTATCTCTCCGCCTCGCCTCTGCTGGGGCTTACGCTGACCCTGTGCGCCTACGCGGTGGCGCAGGCGATCTACGCTCGCTGCAAGTTCTCGCCGCTGGCCAACCCGGTCGCCATCGCGATCGCGCTCGTGTGCGTGGCGTTGTGGCTGTCGGGCATGTCGTACGAACGCTATTTCGCCGGCGCCCAGTTCGTGCACTTTTTACTCGGCCCTGCCACGGTGGCGCTGGCTGTGCCGCTGGTGCGGCAACTGCCACGGATGCGCCGCGCTTTCATGCCGGTCATGGTGGCGCTCGCGTGCGGCTCCGTCACGGCCATCGCGTCCGCGGTCTGCATCGTCGTGGCCCTGGGCGGTACGGCCCAGCTGGCCCGCTCGATCGGCCCGAAGTCGGCCACCACGCCGATCGCAATGGCGGTTTCCGAGCGCCTGGGCGGCCTGCCGTCGCTGACCGCCGTGCTGGTCATCGGCACCGGCATCTTCGGCGCCGTCACGGCAAGGTTCCTGTTCGGCTGGATGAAGATCCATTCGCACGAGGTGCGCGGCTTCGCGCTGGGCGTCGCCTCGCATGGCATCGGCACTGCGCGGGCGTTCCAGGTCAGTGCCGAGATGGGCGCGTTCGCCGGGCTGGGGATGGGCTTGAACGGGGTGCTGACGGCGTTGCTGGCGCCGGGGCTGATTCCGCTCGTGCTGGGGTGGCTGGGGAAAATTTGACCCTTAACGCAAGGGTTTGCCAAGTTGTGCCTCATAGGACTCAGCGACACGTTAGCGTAACTTAACAGCCTTAAACATTATGGGAAAAGAGTATCTACTTCGGCGGAATTAGGGCGTTCAACTGTTGTTCGTTGCGTAAGCGATTGAAACGACGGTGGTCGGATATTGCACGAATATCTCTTGCTTCGCTTTTGTTGTTGCGTAAACCAGACCAAGTCGGAAATTCCTTCTTTGCAAAATAGCCACGTGATATTAATCTCGAGACTCGGAACCAAGCTCCCTAAAACTATTAACAGCGATCTACGCAAGTCCCTGTAACCAAGCGGGCAGCAGCGCATGGAAACTAAGGTTTCTCTATAGTATTTTTTTTCGAAGATTATATTTCGAAATGGACATGGTTTCATTAGAAATTTTGTCGTACCGGCAGCTAGCGGAGGTTGCACGCTTATGAATAAATATTTCTCCTCGTTAGGTAGGATTGTATATTTGACAAGCATAGGATTTGCACTCATCCTATTTTTTTTGCTCGCTCGACATTGGAATGATTCGGATAACGCTGAGTTACCCGCATGGCTCCAGGCTTGGGGCGGTATTGCTGGGATTGCAGTGGCAGTCTGGATCTCACGAGAAGATATCAGACGGACGACTCGGGCCAAGTTGGAAGATGAGGAAATACTCGACAGTAGCGTCCGTAGAATTTTAGATAGTGCGGTAGATCTCGTTACACAGGTTGAGGAAGGTACGATCAGAAACGAATTGTCTTTATGTTGTGATCAACAATACTTGGAGCCGATTTATAAAGCATTTGTGGAAAGGAATTCCAGGGAGATCCATGCAGTATTGGTTTCGTTTTCCATAGAGCGTCTCGCTAGTATTGGTTTGATTGATAGTGTCATTCAGACGCGGAGAGCAATGATTGAGATTGCTGAGCAGTCCAAATGGTTTAACTTTGACAATTATGGCCAATTGGCACCGAAAACGAAACAGCAGTTTGATGTAGCTAAAAAAATGGTATTAAGCGCCTATAGAGACATGCCTAAACGTACCAAATCGAGGTAAATTGTTATCTATATTGAAATTATAAAACTGTACAGTGAGAAATATTATTCATGCGGTAGGGCTTTCTCCATGTAGATGACTGCTGTTGGCAATAGCGAAAGTTTATGCTTTATGATCTTGCTCATCAATGGTCGATGCAATAGACTATCTTCGATTGTAATGTTTTAGGAGAAATCTTGGATAACCTTTTACCTTTCACTATTGAAGAACAAAATCGTATGAAGGCGGAGGAAATATTTCGTTGGGAAGTGCGACGTAAGCTAGATCAGTCCTCAGATAAAGGGAGAAAATCGATAACAGCACTATTGAGTACTCCTTTAGGCTTATTTCTTCTGTCATCTGTTTTGCTTCCGGTACTAATCTGGCTTCATGGCTTAGTGTCTCAAGCTATTCAGGTTGAGCGCCAACGCAACGATGCTCGAGAGGCAAGAGTTGCGCGTGTCGAACGGCTCGATACAGAAATTTCTTATCGCTACAGCAAAGCGATGATGTACTTGCAGCAAGGGTTATTGGCAGTTCCGCAGTCGGAAAAGGCACAGATAACTCTTGAAAAAGCGATGCATCAGATGACTGCTAATCCACGAGTTGAAGAAGTGCACGTCCTTTATGATGACTTTGATAGGTCGAGTGGATATGCATTGCTGAGTGAATTACGTGATCATTTGGTTAGCGCGGGAATTAAATCTGAGCTGATTACTCAGTCGGGAACAGTGAGGTCCGTTATCTTAAAGCTGAGCAAGCTAGAGACAGATGTTCAATTACAAAAAGTTGAATTAAAGGAAGCCATCCAAGTATTGAAGGCTACCATGAATCTTCCGCCAGTTGAACAGTGCCAAGAGGTTGACGTCTCACGTTGGCATAAAGGGTTCGCTCGCACGGATTGTTCATCAAAAGAAGTTACATGTTAAAGGAGGATGGTATGTACATTTTTCGTAATGCGATCCTATTCGGCGCGTTTCTAATGCCGACTGCATTGGCCCACGCAGCGGATGCATCTTTTCCGAGGAAAAGCCGTGCCACTATAACGAAGGCGACTGACGTGATTATGTCCCCTCCAACCAACATTGCTGTTCGCAGTACTCTGCAATTCAAGCAATTAAATACTTCTGCGGCTAGAGCATTGGCTTCAGGTGGTTTTCAGATTCGTGTATTTACTCTATCACACCAAGCCGCAATTCCAGGTATAGTGACTGAACTGGATGACTGTAACATCTATATTTCGGCAGTCATACCTGTTCGTGCAGCTGCAGATGGGATGATCAATCTTGGCGAGATTAATGAGGCGTGGCTCGGCCAGTCAGATAGTGGAGATACTGTTCGATCTGGACGATTTCTTTTCATATTCGAAGAATTTGGGCCAAGAGATTCGCTGTTCCGACTCCGGAAAGAAGATGCAGGTTCTTATTTTAAGCAGGGTTTTATACTTACCGTTGATAAAAGTGTGCGGATGAGTATTGAGGAAGCAAGAAAGAAATTTACTGAAGCCGAAGAAAACCGTGTCCGGCTCTATATCGACGCTAATCGTATCCGTGACAGCGTCCCTTGTTACCGTTACATGGAACGCAAAGTTGCCGTACAAGAATTGCCAGATATGGGGGTAGGAGATCTGTTTGCTTGCACGCTAAAGCCTAACGATGCACTGCCAAGTGCGTGAAGTAGTGAGTTCTCATATCTAAGGCTTGGATCAGATCACAAAAAATAATAAAATCTGGTAGCGTCCAACAGCTGAATGGTACGATCTTGACTTAACCATACACTTCGAGATTAGTGACACAAGGCTGCGAAAACTGCACGCCAAAGTTTTTCGTTTGTTGCTCAGCGTATCGAGGAACGTGATCGAACTAGTAGTAATGATTGAATACTACTTAGCGAAAATTCCCAATCAGCGTCGTTCGCGCGAAAAATTGGCAAGGTTGCTGTCGAAAACAAGAATGCATTTTTCTGCGGAATTTTTTGCGCGGATGGCGAATGTGTAAGTCTTCGTTCGATCCGAAGTCATGCATCGTAGCCCCCCGAGGGGGCAGGGAGGCAGCATGCAGCGGCGAGATTTCATGCGGTACGCAAGTTCCCTTCCTGCGGGACTTCTACTGTCATCCCGTCCGGTGAGCGCAGATGCCAGCGGCAAAAAAGCCTATCTCCATTACTCGCAGCAGGAACTGGACGACGCGTATTCGGATGCGAAATGGGCGCCGAACATGCGGGAACTGCTCGGCGGGCAGGCTGCCGCCGGTACGCGCGTGCGGGCGGCCTTTCCGCCAAGGACGGCAAGCTACGGCACGCAGCTGTCGGAGAGGCTCGATGTGTTTTCGCCCGCAGGTGCAGCGCCTGCGTTACCGGCGATGATCTTCATCCATGGCGGCAACTGGCGGGTGGGCACTAAGGAATCGGTGTCGTACCTCGCACCCCGGTTTGTGAAGAACGATGTGGTGTTCATCGCGCCGGAATACGACACCATTCCCGCGACCACGCTGCCCGGCATGGTGGAGCAATGCCGGCGGGCGATCCTGTGGGTGTGGCGCCATGCGCGCGAACTCGGCGCTGATCCGGACCGAATCCACGTGGGGGTCATTCGGCTGGCGGGCACCTTGCCGTCGTCATGCTCGCTACCGACTGGACCGGCTTCGGCGCGCCAGCAGGCTTGTTGAAAGGCGGGCTGGTGCTCAACGGACTGTGCGACCTGGAGCCCGTGGTGCTGGCGGCCGGTAACCGACACCTGAAGCTGACGGCGGACGAACGGCGCGAATTGAGCCCCGTACATCGCCTGCAAACGGTGCGCTGTCCCGTGATCATTGCGTGGGGCACCGCAGAGCGCCCGGAATTCAAGCGCCAGGGGATGCTGATGGGACAGGAACTACGCGCCGCCGGGCGCCTTGCGGGAACGTACGTCCTGGAAGGCATTAACCATTTCGAGATTATCGACGCGATGGCTTCCGAACAGTCTTTGCACGCGGGAGCAACACTGGCAATGATGCGTTGATTCCTGGAGTTCTGCTGAAAGCCCTCACGCCGATCCCATGGTCAATCAGCAACTGTGATGTCGCCGGGCGAAAGCCGCACATGCAGTGCCTCCAGCAGTTCCGTGTCCACTTCCGCCGGGGCATGCGTCAGCAGGTCCTGGAATTGCTGTGTCTTCGGGAACGCGATCACGTCCCGGATGGAATCGGATTTCGTCATCAATGCAATCATGCGGTCGAGCCCGAATGCGAGGCCACCGTGCGGCGGGGCGCCGTATTGCAGCGCATCGAGAAGAAATCCGAACCGCAGCTGCGCTTCCTCGGCGTCGATGCCCAGCGTACGGAACACCCGTGACTGCAGTTCCTGCCGATGGATGCGGATCGAGCCGCCGCCCAGTTCCCAGCCGTTCAGCACCATGTCGTAGGCCTTCGCAATGCAGGCGCCCGGGTCGGTTTCCACCATGTTTTCGTGGCCGTCGATCGGGGCGGTAAAGGGGTGGTGCACCGCGGTCCAGCGCCCGCCGTCCTCGTCGTATTCGAACAGCGGGAAGTCGATGACCCACAGTGGTGCCCATCTGTCGTCGAACAGGCCGTTCGCCTTGCCGAATTCGCTGTGGCCGATCATCACCCGCAAGTCGCCGATCGCGAAGTTGACCGCCTTGGCCTTGCCTGCGCCGAACAGGAGCAGGTCGCCATTGCGGGCATCGGTACGCTCCAGGATCGTGGCCAATGCGTCGTCGTCCAGATCCCCGGCGATGGGAGACTGCAGGCCGCCGCGGCCCCTGGCCTTGTCGATGATCCTGATCCAGGCCAGGTGCGCGGTGCCCTGCCTGGCAACGAACCGTTCCCACGCGTCGATTTCCGCTTGCGCGATGCCGGCGCCGCCCGGCACGCGCAGGCCCACCACGCGCCCGCCAGGCAGGCTGGCGGCGGCCGAGAAACCCGGCAAGCCCGCGTCGGTCATTGTGTCGGTCAGTTCCGTAAAGACCAGCTTCACGCGCAAGTCCGGCTTGTCCGATCCATATTTGCCCATCGCTTCGGCAAAGTCCATGACCGGGAACGGGGCCGGCAGGTCGATGTCCAGCGTGTCCTTGAAGATCGTGCGGATCATGTCCTCGAAGAGATCACGGATTTCCTGCTCGTCCAAGAAGGAGGTTTCGCAGTCGACCTGCGTGAATTCGGGCTGGCAATCGGCGCGCAGATCCTCGTCCCGGAAGCACTTCGTGATCTGGTAATAGCGGTCGAAGCCCGCCACCATCAGCAGCTGCTTGAACAGCTGCGGCGACTGCGGCATGGCAAAGAAACGGCCCGCATTGACCCTGGACGGCACCAGGTATTCGCGCGCGCCTTCCCCGGTAGGCTGCGTCAGGATCGGTGTTTCGATGTCGATGAAACCCAGCTTGTCCAGGTAGGTGCGCATCGCCATCGTCACCCTGTGGCGCAGGCGCAGGTTGTCCTGCATGCGCGGGCGCCGCAAGTCCAGCACGCGGTGGGTCAGCCGGGTGGTTTCGCTGGCATGACCGTCGTCGAGCGCGATGGCTGCCGCCACGGAGGCGTTCAGCACCTGCAAGGCCTGGCACACGACTTCGATGTTCCTTGACGCTGCTTCGCCAGGCGTCCCTCCGGGAAGGCGATCGGTCACGATGCCCTGGACACGAACGCAATACTCTTCGCCCACCTCGCTGGCAACGGTGAACACCGCCGGCTGCGTGGCAAGGCACACCACCTGCACGCTACCCTCGCGGTCACGCAGGTCGATGCGGATGGCATCCGCGTCATCCTGGCGCACCTGCACCCAGCCGCACAGGCTGACCGTCCGACCCACGAGGGCCTCGGTGACAAGGCCACAATAATGCGTTCGCATCGACAAGATCTCGCTCCATCCAGGTTTATAAATGCACCGCTGGACTCTACCTTGCAGGGCACCGTGTCAAGAATCGTGCGCGATATACCGGCTAGACCGATATGAATATAACAACGCGGGGCAGCCCGCGCTGGTGAATCCGTTCGCACCATCGGATCGGCTGCGCAAGCAAGGCACAGGGATACCCGGTCATGGTGACGCCCGCTTGTGGATGCGGTAACCTGCCTTGTCGATGCAGGAACCATGCATCGTTGTGCCGTGCGGGCGGCCAGGAGGCGAGATGAAGCGACGCGATTTCATGGATTACGGCAGCTGCCTTGCGGTCGGAGCCATGCTTCGCGCCCCTGCGGCAATGGCTTTTTCCGATAGCGAAAAAGTCTATCTGCATTACTCGCAGCAGGAACTCGACGATGCGTATTCGGACCCGAAGTGGGCGCCGAACATGCGTGAACTGCTTGGCAAGCAGGCTGCGGCCGGTGCGCGGTTGCGGGCAGCGTTCCCGCCGAAGACACTGAGCTATGGCGCGCAAGCGGCGGAAAAGATCGATGTGTTTGCACCCGCCGGTGTCGCGGGCGGGTTGCCGGCGATGGTCTTCATCCATGGCGGGAATTGGCGGGTAGGCACCAAGGAATCGGTCTCATGCCTTGCTACCCCGTTCCTGGAAGGAGGCGCGATCTTCGCCGCGCCGGAGTTCGACAGTATTCCCGCCAACACGCTGCCCGGCATGGCGGAGCAGTGTCGCCGGGCCATCCTCTGGGTCTGGCGGCATGCGCGGGAACTGGGGGTGGACCCGGACCGGATCCACGTGGGTGGGCACTCGGCGGGTGGCCATCTCGCCGCGGTCATGCTGACGACCGACTGGACACGCCATGGCGCGCCGCCCGATTTGCTGAAGGGCGGGCTGGTGCTCAGCGGTTTATGCGACCTGGAACCTGTCGTGCTGGCGGCTGGAAACCGCCACCTGAAACTGACAGCGGCGGAACGGATCGAACTGAGTCCCGTCCATCGCCTGCGCGACGTGAAATGCCCGGTGATCGTTGCCTGGGGCACCGGCGACAGCCCGGAATTCAAGCGGCAAGGAATGCTGATGGCGCGGCAACTGCGCGCCGCGGGGCGCCTGGCCGGCACGTACGTGCTGCAGGGCGTGAACCATTTTGAAATCCTCGACGTTTTGGCCTCCGGCCAGTCGCAGCTTGCCGCAGCGGCGCTCGCGGCGATACGGTGAGCAGGCGAAGCCATCATCGCAAGACCTGCGCCGATCGCCGAATGTTGCCGTACGGGTACACCGGTTTCTCAAATACTTGCTCAGCGGCACTGTCGTGCTATCCTCGTCACTCGACGGCCAAAAAAACGCCGGCTCCATCGCTCAGCCTTTATTTGCCCGTCGTGGCCGTTGCCGTGTCCCTGTTGAATTATTTCCCACACAATTTGCTGTCGCATTGTTTGCCCATGGCAAGCGGCGCGGCCGGACCGCGCTCGGCCGCGGCCATGGCGACTATCCTGATCCTGTTCGCGCTCACGTTCTTTTCGGTACTCATCGAGAGCTGGAGCCGCCATACGGCCTATCGCAGCCAGCTGGGGCAAAGCCGCATCGCCGCCGAGAACGTGGCGCAGGCGGCCGACGAGCATGTCGAAGGGGCGATGAACACGGTCGCCTGGCTGCTCGACGGTATCGTCGAACGGGTGGAAACGGATGGTCTTGACGGCGAGGACAGGCGCCGCCTGCGCGACTACATGAAGACGCGGCTGGGCAGGAAAGACTCGGCGTTGCAGGGCATGTATGTGCATGGCCCGCGCGGCCAGTTGCTGATATCGACGGACCCGCATCCCACATGGCATGTGTCCAATGCCGATCGCGCCTATTTCGACTATCACCGCACGCATCGCGATGGCGAGGTGCGCATCGGGCCACCCATCGTGAGCCGCACCAGCGGCGAATGGATCATCACGTTGTCGCGCCGCTGGAACGACAAGGCGGGCAACTTCGGCGGCATCGTGCTGGCAACGATCCCGGTCGATTACTTTGAACGGTATTACCGGCGATTCTCCGTGGGTCCGCGCGGCGCCATGCTGCTTGCCATGACCGATGGAACGGTCGTGGTGGGACATCACTCCGGCAGGGATGACGTGGGCCAGTCCGTCGCCAGCTCGCCGCTGTTCCAGTTCATGCGGCGCAGCGGGCCGCGCGGTACCGTCATGTTGAAGACGGATTTCGACGGCGTCGAGCGGCTGATGAGCTATCGCCGTGTGGAAGGCTACCCGCTGGTGGTCACCGTGGCGCTGGCAAAGGAAGAAATCCTGGCCGACTGGTGGACGGTCACGCGGCAGGAATTCGCCGCCATCGTCGTCATGCTGGGCACCCTGTATGCGCTGGGCGGCTGGCTGCTCGTGCACATCCGCGGCAAGCAGCGCCTGGAAATCCGCCTGCGCAACGCCCAGGCGGAACTGGAAGCCAAGAACGCCACGCTGGACCGGCTGGCCCGCACGGACGCGCTGACCGGCCTGGCCAACCGCCGCTGTCTCGACGAATGCCTGGCAGCCGAAACGGCACGCGCCACCCGCGACGGCGGCCGCGTGGCGGTCATCATGATCGACGTCGATCATTTCAAGCGCTACAACGACACCTATGGCCACGCGGCCGGCGACGACTGCCTGCGCGCCGTGGCTGCCGCCATCGGTACCGTCGTCCACCGGCCGGCGGACCTGGCCGCGCGTTTCGGCGGCGAGGAATTCGCCATCCTGCTGCCCGGCACGGACGTCGATGGCGCGCTGCGGGTGGCCGAGGCGGCACGCGCCGCGGTGGGAACACTGGCGTTGCCGCACACCGGCAATGGTGCCGGCATCGTGACGATCAGCGCGGGCGTCGCCGCCATCCGGCCGCGCGAGGCCGATGCCGCCCGTTCCCTCGTCGAAGCGGCCGACGGCGCGCTGTACCAGGCCAAGGAAGCCGGCCGCAATCGCGTGGCCGCGGCCCGGACGCAGACGCAGACGCAGACGCAGACGCAGACGCAGACGCAGACCTAGACCCGGGAGCCGCCCGCCGGACTGACCGCCACCTGCAGCGTGGCCCGCAAGCCGGGCCGGTTGTCGGCCAGCAGCAGCGCGCCGCCATGCAGCCGCGCCACGGCCGAGACCACGGAAAGGCCGAGGCCCACACCGGGCGTGCCGCGGCTGGTGTCGCCGCGATAGAACCTTTCCACCACGCGGGGCCGTTCATCGGCCATGATGCCGGGACCGTTGTCGGCCACCACGATTTCCAGCATGTCGCGCCGCGGGCGCTGCACGGAGATGGCGATGTCGCCACCTTCCGGCGCATATTTCAGCGCATTTTCGACCAGGTTGCCGAGGGCCTGCGCCAGCAGCACCGGATCACCCACGGCGGTCGATGCGCCGCGCGGGGTGAATGCCAGCGCGATGTCCTTCAGCTCCGCGACCGGCGCGTAAAACTCGGCCACCTCGGCCGCCAGCTTCGCCAGGTCCACCTGGACGAAGCCGTTGCGCCGGCTGCCGCTGTCGATCTCCGCCAGGCGCAGCAGCGCATTGAAGATGTTCATCACGCGGTCCACGTCGCTGATCGCCGCATCGATCTCGGCAAACGTTTCTTCCTCGGCCGGGCGGGTCACCGACAGTTCCTCGAGCCGCGCACGCAATTCCGAGAGCGGCGTGCGCAGGTCGTGCGCGATCGCGTTCGACACGTCCTGCACGCCCGTCACCAGGTGTTCGATCTGGTCCAGCATGCGGTTCACGGTGCGCGTGAGCAGCTGCAGCTCGTCGCCATCGCGCGGTTCCTGGAGGCGGCGCGACAGCTTGCCTTCGATGATCGCGGCGGTCGTCTGGCTGATACCCTGCACGCGTGCCAGCAGTGCACGGCGGATCAGCACGCCGCCCAGCGCGGCGCCCATCAGCACCGTCGCGGCGCAGGCCAGCAGGCCCCAGACGAACAGCCGTTCCAGTTCGTCGAAGCGGTTCAGGTTACTGGCGATCAGCAGGCGGTAGCCGCCGCCAAGGGTGAGGCGCACCAGTTCGATGCGGCGCGGCTCACCAGCGACGTGGATCGTGGCCGATCCCGTGCCGTCGCGGTCCGGCAGGCCGGTGGGCCAGCCGGGCAGGTTGCCGGCCAGCTTGACACCGTTCGGCGCCATGAACAGGATGATCTTGCGCACGCCGTCGTTGGTGCCCACCACCTGGCTCTCGATGGCGGTCGTCAGCGCGAACGGCCCGCCGCGCGCGAACAGGTTGGCAAGCCGCTGCGCATCGGCCGTGATCAGTTCCGTGCGCACCTCCTGGATGTTGGTATGCCATGCATACCACAGCGGCCCGGCAAACATGGCCAGTACGAGCAGGCTGACGATACCGTAGCCGAGTGCGATCGTGCGCGCGGAAAAACCGGGCAGCCTCACGGTATTGCTCCTTTCCTTGCCCCTTTCCTTGTCCTTGTTCGGCTCATGGCTGGTCCGTCAGCATGTAGCCGGCATTGCGCACGGTGCGCAGCAGCGGCTTGCCGAAGCCGGCATCGATTTTCTGGCGCAGCTTGCTGACGTGGACGTCGATCACATTGGTCTGCGGATCGAAGTGGTAATCCCACACGTTCTCCAGCAGCATCGTGCGCGTGACCACCTGGTTCGCGTGCCGCATCAGGTATTCGAGCAGCTTGAATTCGCGCGGCTGCAGCGCCACAGGCTTGCCGGCCCGTGTCACCTTGTGGGCCAACATGTCCATGTGCAGGTCGTCCAACGCCAGTGTCGTCTCCACCGCCTGGTGTTGCGAGCGGCGCAGCAGCGCGTCCAGCCGGGCCAGCAGTTCGCCGAACGCGAACGGTTTCACGAGGTAATCGTCGCCGCCGCTCTTCAGGCCGTGGATGCGGTCGTCCACGCCATCGAGTGCGGACAGGATCAGGATCGGCACGTGGTTGCCACCCTGGCGCAGCGCTTCGACGATGGCCAGCCCGTCGATCCCGCCGGGCAGCATGCGGTCCATCACGATCGCGTCGTACGTTTCGCTCACGGCGTGGTACATGCCGTCGCGGCCGTTGTCCGCGTGGTCGACCGTGTGGCCGGCTTCGGTCAAGCCTTTCTTGACGAAGCGGGCAACGCGTTCGTTGTCTTCGACGAGTAAGAGTTTCATGGCTTTCAGAGGTGCTTTATAGCCCAACTGCGAGAGGCTGGGGTCAGACCCGGCGGGTCTGACCCCGGAATTTGCGCGCGGGTCTGGAATGCTCAGGATGCCGGAACCAACAAGCCTGCATCGGGCGCGGAAGGCGCGTCGCCGGTGCGCTCGAGCCACCCGCCACCGAGCGCGCGGTACAGGCCCACGAGGGCGGCCAGCTGGTTCTGCCGGGCGGCGATCAGTGAAACGCGCGCATTGTACAGGTCCGTCTTCGCCGTCAGCACGGACAGATAATCGTTCGTGCCGCTGCTATACAGCAGCTCGGCCAGTTCCAGCCGGCGCTGCTGCGACGCCACGTCGCGCCGGCGAGCCGCCAGTTCTGCATCGTAGGTGCCGCGCGCGGCCAGGCCGTCCGCCACCTCGCGAAATGCCACCTGCACGGCTTGCCGGTACTGCGCCACGCCGATGTCGCGCGCGATGCGGGCGTTGTCGAGATCGGCCTGGCGCGCGCCGCCGTCGAACAGCGGCAGCACGAGGCTGGGCGCGAACGACCAGACGCCGGTGCCCGCCTCGAACAGCCTGCCCAGCGCGGCGCTGGCGGTGCCGGCGCTGGCCGTCAGCCCGATGTTCGGGAAGAAGGCCGCGCGGGCCGCGCCGATGTTGGCGTATTGCGCGCGCAGCTGCGCCTCCGCCTGCAGCACGTCCGGCCGGCGCAGCAGCAGGTCCGATGGCAGGCCGGCGGGGATATCGGGAAACTGCGCGGCCAGCAGCGGCTGCCGGTCGAGCGGCGTTGCCGGCGCGCTTGCGGGCGGCAGCGGCTGGCCGAGCAGCAGCACCAGCGCGTTTTCCGCCTGTGCGCGCAAGCGCTGCTGGGCCGCGCGGTTGGCCAGCGCCTGTTCCACGGTGCCGCGCGCCAGCGTTTCATCGAGCTCCGACACGGTGCCCGTATCGAACTGCAGCTTCACGATGCGGTACGACTCGCGCGCCGCCGCCAGCGTTTCCTCCGTGACGGCCAGCTGCTCCGCATAGGCCAGCATGGCAAGGTACTGCTCGGCCACCTGGGCAACCAGCAGGATGTGGGTGGCCTGCCGGGCGTGGGCGCTGGCCAGGTACTGCTCGCGGGCGGCGTCCGTCAGGCTTTGCAGGCGGCCGAACAGGTCCACCTCCCAGGCCGCCGCGAACCCGGCGAAATTGCTGCGCGTGCTGTTGCCCCCGCCGTTACCCGCATTGTTGCTGCTTCCTGCGCTCCTGCCGCGCGTGCCCGACGCTTCGAGGTCGACGCGGGGCAGGGCGGCGCTGCGCTGCAGTTGCAGGGCCGTGCGTGCCTGGCCCACGCGCAGCAGCGCGATGCGCAAGTCCTGGTTGTTGGCCAGTGCGACGCCCACGAGCTGGCGCAGGCGCGCATCGACGAGGAAGTCCTGCCAGCCGATATCGGCCGCGGCGATGTTGCCATCCATGCCGGCTGCGCCGGCGCCGTCGTAGGCCGGGCCTGAAGGATAGGCGGCCGGTGCCGCGCCGGCCGGGCGTTCATACGCCGGCTGCAGCGCGCAGCCGGAAGCCAGTGCCGCCACCGACAGCAAGGTCGTCAGGCGCTTCATCAATTCACCTCCTGTACAGCGATGGCAGCGGGCTTGTGACCGCGCCTTTTTTCCCTGATCTTGCCGGCAATGAGCACGAAGAACAGCGGGATCATGAACGTGGCCAGGAACGTGGCCGTCAGCATGCCGCCGATCACGCCGATGCCCAGCGCGTTCTGGCTGGCCGCGCCGGCGCCGCTGGCAACGGCGAGGGGCAGCACGCCCAGCACGAAGGCCATCGACGTCATGAGGATCGGCCGCAGCCGCAGCTTGGCCGCTTCCATCGCCGCGTCCAGCACGTCCTTGCCCTGCAGTTGCAGTTCGCGGGCGAATTCCACGATCAGGATCGCGTTCTTGGCCGACAGGCCGATCGTCGTCAGCAGGCCCACCTGGAAGAACACGTCGTTTTCCAGCCCGAACAGCGTGGCCGCGGCCAGCGCGCCCAGCACGCCGATCGGCACCACCATGATGACGGAAACGGGAATGGCCCAGCTTTCATACAACGCGGCCAAACACAGGAACACCACGAGGATCGACAGCGCGTACAGCAGCGGCGCCTGGGCGCCAGCCTGCGATTCCTGCAGCGAGATGCCGCTCCACTCGTAGCCGATTCCTTCCGGCAGCTCGCCCATCAGGCGGTCCATGATTTCCATGGCTTCCCCGGTACTGTGGCCGGGCGCCGGCTGGCCCAGGATCTCGGCCGACGCGAGGCCGTTGTAGCGCTGCACCGACGGCGCACCCCATGTCCAGCGGGCGCTGGCGAAGGCGGAGAAGGGCACCATGGTGCCGGCGGCGTTGCGCACGTGCAGGAAGCGGATGTCGTCCGGGTTCATGCGGTATTGCGCGTCAGCCATCACGTAGACGCGCTTGATGCGGTTGTCCGTGTCGAGGAAGTTGTTGATATAGCGCGAACCCCAGGCGGTGGAAAAGGTCTGGTCCACGTCCGTCAGGTTCACGCCCAGCGCGGCCGCCTTCTCGCGGTCGACGTCGATCTTGTAGGTGGCGTTGTCGGCCTGGCCCGTGAACCGCACGCGGGAGAGGGCCGGTTCGTTTTTCGCCAGTTCCAGCAACTGGTCGCGTGCCTTCGCCAGCGCCTCCTGGCCCAGGCCGCCGCGGTCCTGCATCTGCAGCGAAAAACCGGTGGCCGAACCCAGGCCGCGGATCGGCGGCGGTTCCACCGCGGTGACCTGTGCTCCCTGGAAGTCGCCGTAGCGCGCGGAGATGCGGCTGCTCAGCGCCGCCACGGACAGGTCCTTGTCCGTGCGCTCGTCCCACGGTTTCAGGCGCACGAACAGCCGGCCCTGGTTCTGGCCCCGGTTCGGCTGGCTGGCGCCGATCGTGGCGAACGTGGAATCGACCATCGCCTTCTCGTCGTTCAGCAGGTAATGATTGATTTCTTCCAGCACCTTGCCCGTGGTCTCCAGCGTGCTGCCGGCCGGGGTCTGCACCTGCACGAACATATTGCCCTGGTCTTCGCGCGGCAGGAAGCCGCCCGGCAGGCGCAGGAACAGCAGTGCAACGACACCGATCATCACCACGTACAGCGCCATCCACACGCCGCGCCGGCGCACGATGGCGGCCACGCCGCCCAGGTAGCGGTCGCGGCTCGCGTCGAAACTCCGGTTGAACCAGCCGAAGAAGCCACGTTTTTCATAATGGTCCGGATCGGGGCGCTTGAGCAGGGTGGCGCATAGCGCCGGCGTCAGGGTCAGCGCGATGAACACGGACAGCAGCATCGACGCTACGACGGTCAGCGAGAACTCGCGGTAGATCGCGCCCACCGTGCCGCTGGAGAAGGCCACCGGCACGAACACGGCCGAGATCACGAGGGCCACGCCCACCAGCGCGCTGGTGATCTGGCTCATCGCCTTTTCCGTGGCCTCATAGGGCTCCAGGCCTTCCTCGTGCATCACGCGCTCGACGTTCTCCACGACCACGATCGCATCGTCGACCAGCAGGCCGATGGCCAGCACGAGGCCGAACATCGACAGCGTGTTGACGGTGAAGCCCAGCGCCGACATGATGCCGAAGGTGCCGAGCAGCACGACCGGCACCGTGATCGACGGGATCAGGGTGGCGCGGAAATTCTGCAGGAACAGGTACATGACGAGGAACACCAGCACGATGCCTTCGAGCAGGGTGATCACCACTTCATGGATCGACACTTCGATGAACGGCGTGATGTCGTTCGGGTACACCACCTTCAGGCCATGCGGGAAGAACGCCTTGAGCTCCTCAAGGCGGGCACGTACGGCATCGGCCGTGGTCAGCGCGTTGGCGCCGGGCGCCAGCTGGATGCCGATGCCGGAAGCGGACTTGCCGCTGTAGCGCACGTCGACGTTGTAGTTTTCCGGGCCGAGGGCCACGCGGGCCACGTCGCCGATGCGCACCGACGAGCCGTCCGGCTGCACCTTCAGCAGGATGCGGCGGAATTCGTCCGGCGTGCGCAGCAGGCTGGCCTGGTTGATCGTGGCCGACAGCGTCTGCCCCGCCACGGCCGGCGAACCGCCCAGCTGGCCGCCGGAGATCTGCACGTTCTGCGCCTGGATCGCGCGGTTCACGTCGAGCGGTGTCAGCGCGTAGCCCGTCAGCTTGACCGGATCGAGCCAGATGCGCATCGCATACTGCGTGCCGAACACGTTCAGACTGCCCACGCCGGGAATGCGCGACAGCGGATCCTGGATGTTCGACGCCACGTAGTTGGCGATATCGAACTTGGTCATGCTGTTGTCTTCGGAAACAAAGGCCGCCACCATCAGGAAGTCGCTCGTCGACTTCGTCACGCGCAGGCCCGACTGCTGCACTTCGGCCGGCAGCCGCGGCTCGGCCGAACGCAGCTTGTTCTGGACCTGCACCTGGGCGATGTCGGGATCGGTGCCCGGCGCGAACGTCAGCGAGGTGGTCGACTGGCCCGTATCGTCGGTGGTCGACGTCATGTACAGCAGGTTGTCGATCGCCGTCATCTGCTGCTCGATCACCTGCACCACGGTGTTGGCCATGGTTTCGGCGGAGGCGCCGGGGAAGGTGGCCTGGATCTGCACGGAAGGCGGCGAGACGGGCGGATACTGCTCGACCGGCATCTTGAACAGTGCGATGCCGCCCACCAGCATGATCAGCAGGGAAATGACGATCGCGAAGATGGGCCGCTGGATGAAGAATTTAGCCATGCGGGGTCATCCTCAGCGGGCTGCCGGGGCGGCGGCGGAAACGGGATCGGGGGCTGGTGCGGTAGCCAGCTTGCGCGGCGCCGCGGCACGCGCCTCGACGATGGTGCCGGGCCGCAGCTTCTGCACGCCGCTGACGATCAGGCGTTCGCCTTCCTTCAGGCCGTGTTCGACCAGCCAGTGGCCGTCGACCAGCGCGCCCGTTTCCACGGTGCGCACTTCGGTCTTGTTGCCGGCGCCAACGAGCATCACCGTGGCTTCGCCCTGCGGATTGCGGGTGACGGCCGGCGCCGGCACGCGCACCACGCCCTGGCGCACGCCCTGGTCGACGCTGGCGCGCACGAACATGCCGGGCAACAGCAGCTTCTCCGGGTTCGGGAAGCGTGCCCGCAGGGTTACGGAGCCGGTATCCCGGTCGACGGTCACGCCGGAAAACTCCAGCACGCCCGCATGCGCATAGGTGCTGCCGTCTTCCAGCTTGAGGCGCACCTGCGCCTTGCCGGCGCCCGCCAGTTTCAGGCTGCCGTTGGCGATGTCGCGGCGCAGCGCCAGGCCCTCGGCGCTCGACTGCTGCAGGTCGACATACATCGGGTCGAGCTGCTGGATCGTCGTCAGCAGGGTGGCCGAGCCGCCCTGTACATAGGCGCCCTGCGTCACCTGCGACACGCTGCTGCGGCCGCTGATCGGCGCCGTCACGCTCGTGTAGCCGAGGTTGATGCGCGCCGTCGTCACGGCCGCTTCCGCCGCGGCCACGTCGGCGGCGGCCTGCAATTGCGCCGCCTCGGCATTGTCATATGCCTGCTTGCTCACGGCGTTCCCGCCCACCAGCACCTTGTAGCGCTCCAGCTGCGACGTGCTGCTGACCAGGTTCGCCTTTGCCCGCTGCAGGGCGGCCTGCGCGCTCGACAGCGCCGCGCGGTAGGGTGCCGGATCGATCACGTACAGCGGATCGCCCTTGCGCACGTCCGATCCCTCGGTAAAGCGCCGGTCCTGCACGATGCCGTCGACCCGGGCGCGCACTTCGGCCAGCAGGAACGGCGCCGTGCGGCCGGGCAGTTCGAGTGCGAGCGGCACAGCCGTGCGTTCGACGGTCACCGTGGTGACCTGTGGGACGGTGGCGGCGCGGGGCGCCTTCTCGGCGCCGCAGCCGGCGAGGGCCAGCGCGGCCATGGAGGCGGCCAGCGAGGCCGCCAAAAACGTGGTGCGCACGGCAGCCGGACCCGCGTGGTGCGGGCGGTGAGGGAATGGCATGGATGGTCCAGGTGACAAGGGTTAACGATGGAATCCTCGAACCCCGCACTATGCCGGTTGGCGGCTAAAGGCGGAATGGCCGAATCATTAATTATCGTTAATCTGCGCGAACGATGGCGCCGCGACCGGCGCAACCCACTTGCGAGCGACATTGCCAGACCGGTGCCAGGGATCTGCTCACGGACCCGTTCACAGCTGGGCTAACGGGTCCGCCGCCGGCTCTCGTCCTGCCCGAGCACGCGGGCAATCACGTCATCGGGCAGCGCTTCGCGGCGCAGCATGCGTTCGGCACGGGCAATGTCCAGTCCCCCGGCCAGCGTGATGGCGGCCTCCACGACCGCCGCGTGGACGACGTCGCGCCGGCGTCCGGCCACGTGGTAGAAGCCCGGGCCTTTCGGGGCGTCCGGCGCGGGTTCGACGCTGGCGGACGCGGCAGCCGGCAGCGCCGTCATCGACGTGCGGCTCACGCCCGACGACAGCACACGCTCGACCAGGTCTTCGGCGGTGTGCGCCGACTGCAGGTACTGCATTGCCGCTTCCATGCCGCGCAACCTTAGCAGGATCAGCGCGATATCGATCGTGCGCGCTGTCGCGGTATCCCGGCGTGAATCTCGCATCCGTTCTCCTGGCGCTCAACGAACCGCGGTATCACCGCTGCCTTCCAGGCGCGGCTACCTATGGCAGATTAGCCTGCATCGGCCCCTGATGCAAAGCAATTTGTGCTTCAGGCCGGGCGCGGAAATGGGCTCTTCTGGCGGTGCGTGTTGTGAAATCGTCACACTACGACAGGAATTGGCCCGGCTGCAACGTGCCGGCGACGCACGCCACGTCACCGGACACGTCTCCGCCGGGCCGGGTCCGGCAGCGGCGGCCTGCGCCTTGCGGTAGGGGTTTTCCCTCTGAAACCCGCATGAACAGGGCCTCCCCGGACCTGGCGCGGGACACCGCCTGTTGCGACCGGTCGTTCGCTTATTCATTTGGACTGATATCCGATTCGATATCGAAAAGCGGAAAAATTTGATTGGATCGGTAATTTCCCCGTTACTAAGATGGGTTCGCAGCACCATGAAAGCGTTGCCCGAGCGACGCGCCAAAACAAGTAAAACACAGGAGATGCAGCATGAATAACACCGGAACCGGCACGGTCCGCCCATCCCGTAACCTGAAAATGAAACTGTCGGTTGCCGCGCTGATGGGTGCTGGCCTGCTCAGCAACGCCTCGGTATGGGCGCAAACGACCGAACAGACGGCACCGACTGAAACGCCGACCGTGGTCGTGACGGGCGTCAAGGCATCGCTGATCAAGAGCCTGGCGATCAAGCGCACCAGCGACCAGGTGGTGGAATCGGTTGTTGCCGAAGATATCGGCAAGCTGCCCGATAACAATGTCGTTGAAGCGCTGCAGCGCGTGACGGGCATCCAGGTCACCAACCGCGCCGGTGGTGAAGTCGGCACCTTGTCCATCCGTGGCCTGCCCGACGTCCAGACAACCTGGAACGGCCGGAGTATTTTCACCGCGTCCGGCACGCAGGTCGCGCTGCAGGACATTCCTTCGACCCTGGTTCGCCAGATCGACGTCTACAAGACGCGCGACGCCAGCCAGCTTGAAACGGGCATTGCCGGCCAGGTCGACGTCAAGTCGCTGCGGCCGTTCGATTTCAAGGGGCCGAAAGTGTCGCTTTCGGCGCGGGGAACCTATCTGGACCCCGCGGAAAAGACTAACCCGCAGCTTAGCGCCATGTTGAGCAACCGCTGGCAAACGGGCTTCGGCGAAGTCGGTGCCCTCGTCAATCTGTCGCAAACCAGGACGAGATACCGCAATGAAAGCGTGACGCCGGGTGCCATGGTGCCGTTCGCCAGCCCCAATGCCGCCGAAGTGCCCGCAGGCTACACGCCCCTGCAGCGCATCACCGACACGAGTATCTGGACGCCTGGCACCCTCACTGGCTTGCCGACGGCGGCGGGGTCGACGCTGGATTTCAACGGCAAGGCTCATCCATATTACCTGTCGCGCGACGCCATTTTCCAGTCCGACCTGCAGGGAGATCGGAAGCGCCCCTCCGCCAATATCGCCTTGCAGTGGAAACCGAACAGCAGTTCGGTCTATACGTTTGAATCGATGTACAACGGTTATCGAGACAAGGCCTTCAACCAGTTGCTGTTCAGCTTTGTCGACTGGTGGGGGGATCTCGGCAGCAACCCTGCCGGGACGATCACGACGTTCCCGGGAACGAACATCATCAAGAGCCGTACGGTCGGTAACGTCTATGGCTTCAACAGCGGCGACTACACCACGTCGGCAACCGATTCCCGTATCTATGCCCTGAACGGCAAATGGGACATTGGCGACAGGCTGAAGCTGGAAGGCGACCTGTCGTACCAAAGCAGCACCTTCCACTCGGAATTCACTGCTACCCGGATCGATCGCACCGCACCGTCCATCACTGTCGACTTCAATGACGGCGGCGACAATACGGCCTTCCGTTTCAATAACAATGCTGACCTGACCGACCCGACCAAGTGGAACGTCGCGCAGTTCTACGATACCGCCAACCGCAACAAGGGCAGCGCCGCGACGGCCAACCTGACGGGCGTCTACGATGCCGACTGGGGCCCGCTGCAGACGCTCCAGTTCGGCCTGCGCTTCGACGATCGCAAGGCATCGGAGGCCAACCGGACGCAGTCGGCCTTCTTGGGCCGCAACCTCGCCTCGCTGGATTCGAGGTATCAATCCACCAACTCGAACTTCGGCACGGACATCTCGGACGTTCCGCGCACGTGGCTGGAGCCCAATGCCTACTATATCCGCGACAATCTCGACGAGTGGCGCAAGCTCTATAACGCGGCCGACAAGAACTTCCTGACGACGGACCAGCTGAGCCTGCAGAAGACGTTCAAGGTCAATGAAAAGACGGCCAACCTCTTCCTGATGGCAAACACCCAGAACGACCTGTTCGGCCGTCGCCTGCGCGGCAATTTCGGCGTGCGCTATGTCAAGGTCGATACCGACATGACTTTCTACAAGGTCGATGCCACCACCAAGGCGGTCACGGCGACCAGTGCCAGCAAGTCGGCCAGCAAGCTGCTGCCCAGCATGACCCTGATCTACGACCCGGTCCAGGACGTGGTGGTGCGCATGAACTATGGTGAAACCCTGCGCCGCCCGGGCTTCGGTGCTTTGAATCCTGTCCTGCAACTCGGCGACGACGTGTCGAAAGTGGGTTATGGTTCGGGCAGCGGTGGCAATCCCGATCTGGAACCGACGCGCTCCAAGAACCTCGATCTGACGGCCGAGTGGTATTTCCAGAAGGACAGCGCGCTCTACGGCACGCTGTTCAAGCGCAAGATCAATGGCCTGGTGGTGGACTTGCGCCGCAAGGTGCACGTCGATCCGGCGGACGACCCGTTCCGCAACTCGACCTCCGGCGGCGACCATACGAACGGCTATGACTATGTCATCAACTCGCCCGTCAACGCCTCGAACGGTACGATCAAAGGCGCCGAGCTCGGCTTGATCTATTTCCCGAAAGGGCTGCCGAGCCTGCTGGACGGTCTGGGCATCCAGGCCAGCTTCACGCGACTCAGCTCGTCGCAAAACGTGCCCACCGCCAACGAAGCCGGCGTTATCGTCTCCCAGCTCGAGACACCGTTCTTCGGCGTGTCCGACAAGTCGTATAACGCCACCCTGGCTTACGAAAAGGGCCCGGTCAGCGCGCGGTTGTCCCATGTCTGGCGCTCCGGCTTCTTGTCCAGCAACGAAGCAGCCCTGTTTGCAAACCCGATCGGTATCTGGCGTCATCCGGAGAAGAGCCTGGACATGCAAATCTCCTACAAAATCAACGACAACATGTCGGTCGATATCAGCGGGGTCAACCTGACCAACGAAATGCAGCAGCAGTACTACCACTTCGGCGATGCGGGTAACGCGCAGGTCAGCAATTTCGGCACGCTCCAGATCGGACGTTCGGTCTCGTTCGGTTTGCGCTGGAAGATGTAAGCCCCGGCGGTCAAGAAGACTCCGCCAGCCAAAAAGGGCGTTGCCGCGTTACACCGGCAACGCCCTTTCGAGCCCGCCTGACACCGGCCGCGCGAAGCCGGGAATATACCGATGGTTGGGGCCTCAGCGCGGGCGCCTCGTTTGCTTTCGATATGTCTCGCAGGTGCCTCGCCGGTGTGTTGCAATGTGTTGATTTGCTGGGAAAAACGTGAAACCGGCGAGACAAACGGCAGGCAGTCCGAGAACGAACGAGGCGCGAGCCGTGAGGGCGGAACCATGCATATATAGGCAGCAAGTAGCCACTGCCACTGCGCTTGAGGCCGCCAGATCGCCTTCGCAAGGTGGCCGAGCCCGACTGCCACTTGCCGCCGCCGGCCACCGGCCACAAGAATCCCCGTATATATCGATGACTAAAGGTTCAGCGCGAGCGGCTAGTTCGCTTTAGAAAATCCGTCGCCCATGGTTTTCCTGCTCGCTGTTTTTCTGCCGGCGGATCGCCGCCCCGTCGATGCCGCCAGCTCAGCACTGCCAACTACTCGGCGCCAACTACCCGGCGCCCACTGCCTGCTGCCAAAAACAGCGAGGCAGTCACGATTACATCCGTAACGCCACCCAGCGCGAGCCCTCCCGGTCACTCTCCAGCACTGCATCGATGAACCGCATGCCCGCCACGCCATCGTCCACGGTCGGCAGGCCGGCTGTTTCAGCTGGCACGGGCAGCCCGGCATTCACCGCGTGGATGCGGGCGGCGGCATCCCGGTACAGCTGCGCGAACGCTTCCAGGTAGCCTTCGGGGTGCCCGGACGGCACGCGCGTCGCATGTTCGGCCGCCGCGCCGCGCACGCGGCCCCGGGTGAGCCGCTCGGCGCTGCCGCCTTGCGGCGTGAGCCACAGTTCGTTCGGGTTTTCCTGGTCGAACGCGAGGCTGGCCTTGGTGCCGAACACGCGCAGCTTCAGCGCGTTCTCGCAGCCCGTGGCCATCTGGCTCGACCACAGCATGCCGCGCGCGCCGTTCGGATACCGCAGCATCATCTGCACATGGTCGTCCAATACCCGGTTCGGCGTGAACGAGTGCAGTTCGGCCAGCAGCTCGTTCGGCTGCATGCCGGAGACGAAGCCGGCGAGGTGGAACGCGTGCGTGCCGATGTCGCTCGTGCAGCCGGTGGGGCCGGCGCGCTCGGGATCGTTGTGCCAGTTCGTGCGCTGGAACGCTTCGCTTTGCGGGCCCGCCTCGGCCATCCAGTCCTGCGCATACTCCACGTGGACCAGTCGCACGTCGCCGATCGCGCCGGACGCCACTAGTTCGCGCGCATGCCGCACCAACGGGTAGCCCGTGTACGTGTGGGTCAGCGCGAACACGCGGTTTTTCTCACGGGCCAGGGCCGCCAGCATTTCGCCCTCGGCGGTGGCGATGCCCAGCGGCTTGTCGCAGATGACGTGGATGCCCGCTTCGAGGAATGCCGTGGCCACCGGCGCATGCAGGTGGTTCGGTGTGACGATCGCCACGGCATCGATGCCATCGATGCGAGCGGCTTCGGCCCGGGCCATCTCGCGGTAGTCGGCGTAGCAGCGCGACGGATCGAAGCGCAGCGCCGTGCCGCTGGCCAGCGCGCGTTCCGGATTACTGGACAGCGCGCCGGCAACGACTTCATAGCAGTCGTCCAGCCGGGCCGCGATGCGGTGCACGGCGCCGATGAAGGCACCGTCGCCGCCGCCGACCATGCCGAGGCGCAGCTTGCGGGGCAGCGCCGTGGTTCCTGCCTGGGTCTTGATGATGCTCATGCCGCGATCCCCATCAGCTCGCGCAGCGCGGCCTGGTCGGTGCCGCTGCCGGCGAAGTCGTCGAAGGCCCGTTCGGCCACGCGGATGATGTGGCGGCGGATGAAGTCCGCGCCTTCGCGGGCACCATCTTCCGGATGCTTCAGGCAGCACTCCCATTCCAGCACGGCCCACCCCGTGTAGTCGTATTGCGCCAGCTTCGAGAAGATGCCCGTGAAATCGATCTGCCCGTCGCCCAGCGAGCGGAACCTGCCGGCGCGCTCCACCCAGCCGCTGTAGCCGCCATACACGCCTTGCCGGCCATCGGGCCGGAATTCCGCATCCTTCACGTGGAAGGCCTTGATGCGCTCATGGTAGATGTCGATGAACGCCAGGTAGTCGAGCTGTTGCAGCAGGAAGTGGCTCGGGTCGTACAGGATGTTGGCGCGCGGATGGTTGCCGGTGGCGGCCAGGAAGCGTTCGAACGTCACGCCGTCGTGCAGGTCTTCGCCGGGGTGCAGCTCGTAGCAGACATCCACGCCGGCGTCATCGAACACGTCGAGGATCGGCTTCCAGCGTTTCGCCAGTTCGCCGAACGCTTCCTCGACGAGGCCGGCCGGGCGCTGCGGCCACGGATACAGGTAGGGCCACGCGAGGGCGCCGGAAAAACTGGCGTGCGTAGTCAGGCCGAGGCGGCGCGAGGCCTTCGCCGCCGCCTTCACCTGGCCCACGGCCCATTCCTGGCGCGCCTGCGCATTGCCGCGCACGTGCGGCGCCGCGAAACCGTCGAACAGCTTGTCGTAGGCCGGATGCACGGCGACGAGCTGGCCTTGCAGGTGCGTGGACAGTTCCGTGATCTTCAGCCCGTGCTCGGCCAGCACGCCGGTGATCTCGTCGCAATAGGTCTGGCTGTCGGCGGCCTTGTCCAGGTCGATCAGGCGCGGGTCGGTCGGCAACTGCACGGCTTCGTAGCCGAGGCCTTTCGCCCAGCCGGCCAGGCCGGCCAGCGTGTCGAACGGCGCTTCGCCGCCCATGAACTGGGCGAGGAAGATCGCCGGTCCCTTGATGGTCTTCATGCTGAGCTTTCTTAGTATGGAGAATTCGGGTAATAGAACTGGCTGGCGTTCGCCCGCGTGATCAGTACCGACGGGATGATCGTCTTGGCCGGCAGCGTCTCGCCCTTCAGGCGCGCGTTGGCCGTCATCTTGATCGCGTCGTAGATGAACTTCGGCGAGTAGGAGACGTTCGCCTGGATCAGCTTGTCGCCGTCGATCACCTTCTTGACGGCGAACTTGGCGCCCGCGCCGCCGAACACTTCCTTGATGTCGGTGCGTTTCGCCTGCTCGATGGCCTTCAGCGCGCCGATGGCCATGTCGTCGTCGGCCGCCCACACGGCATCGATCGCCTTGAAGCGGGTCAGGTAATCCTGCGTGACCTTGAACGCATCGTCGCGGTTCCAGTTGCCGTACTTGGCATCGAGCACCTTGATGCCGGGATGCTTCGCGATCTCGGCGTTAAAGGCGTTCACGCGCTCGTTGTCGATCGTGCTGGGCATGCCGCGCAACACGACGATATTGCCCTTGCCGTTCAGCTTTTTCGCCAGATACTCGGCGGGCAGGCGGCCAAAGGCCGTGTTGTCGCCGGCCACATAGGCGTTCTGCGCGGACGGGCTGCTGAGCCCACGGTCGACGACCGTCACGTACACGCCCTTGTTCTTCACCTGCGCGACCGGCTGCGTCAGCGATGCCGATTCCAGCGGCAGGATCACCAGCGCGTTCATCTTGTTCACCACCAGCAGGTCCTGCACCTGGTTCGCCTGTTCCGGCGTGCTGCCGGCCGTCTTGACGATGACCTTCAGGCCGGGATGCGCCGCTTCCAGCTCCTTCTTGGCCTGGTTGGCCCACCAGACGATGCCGCCGGTGAAGCCGTGGGTGGCGGTCGGGATGGCCACGCCCAGCGTAACCGGTTGTGCTGCAGCCGGTGGTGCCGCAAGCGCGTGGCCGGCACCGGCCAGCAGGCAGGCGACAGTGATTTTGTTCAGTAGATGCATGACGATTCCTTTAAAGACTAGCGGCGGCCACGCTGCAGGTAGGCCACGGTGATGATGACGACACCCTGCACGGCGGCGTTCAGGTACACGCTGATGATGCTGGTGAGGTTCAGGATATTGCCGATCACGGACAGCAGGATCGCGCCGATCACGGTGCCCATGATGCGACCGGAGCCGCCCTTGAGCGACGTGCCGCCCACGACGACGGCGGCGATGGCTTCGAGCTCCCACAGGATGCCGGTCGTCGGCGTCGCCGAACCCAGGCGCGGCACGTACAGGATGGTTGCAATGGCCACGCACACGCCCAGCAGCAGGTATGTCAGGGTTTTCACGCGGTCCACGCGGATCGATGCATAGCGCGCCACCTGTTCGTTCGAGCCGATGGCCTGCACGTGCTGGCCGAACGGCGTGCGGTTCAGGATCACGACGCCGGCGACGGCGACCAGCGCGAAGATCCATACGGGGATCGGTATGCCCAGCAGGCTCTGGTAGTACACGGGGCCATACGTTTCCGACAGGTTGTAGTCCAGCGTGATCGCGCCACCGTCGGAAAGCCACGTGAGCACGGCCCGGAAGATGCCCAGCGTGCCGAGCGTGACGATGAACGGTTCGATCCTGCCGTGCGTGACGAGGAAGCCGTGCGCGCCGCCGGCCACGGCGCCGAACGCGAGGGCCAGCGCAATGCCGAGCACCACGGTCGCCAGCGGGGAGGGCGGGCTGGTGCCCAGCGCCAGGGCGTTCATCGCCACGATCATCACGCCGGCGATCAGCGCCGCCATCGAACCGACGGACAGGTCGATGCCGCCGGAGGCAATCACGAACGTCATGCCGACGGCGATGATGCCGATGAAGGCGGTGCGCGTGAGCACGTTCATCAGGTTGTCGACGGTGGCGAAATCGGGATTGAGCAACGCCCCGGCGATGCACAGCAGGATCAGGGCAATGACGGGGCCCGCGCCCTTGAGTCGACCGGATGCGCGGGAAAACAGGCTGGCAAGGGCGGGCTGGCCGGGGCTGCGCTCAGTGGTGGGTGTTGGTTGCATGGGAGATCAGGTTTTCTTCGGTGAGTTGGTCCGGCCCGAGCACGGCGTTGAGCCGGCCGCCGTGCAGCACGGCCACGCGGTGGCACAGGCCGATCAGTTCGATCAGTTCGGACGAGATGACGACGACGGCGCGGCCCTCGGCGGCCAGGCGGTGGATCAGCGCATAGATGTCGCGCTTGGCGCCCACGTCCACGCCGCGGGTCGGTTCGTCCAGCACCACGACCTTCGGGCCGGGCCGCAGGTATTTCGCCAGCGCGAGCTTTTGCTGGTTGCCGCCGGACAGCGAACGGGCCACGCAGTCCGGGTCGCGCAGCCGGATGCCGAAATCGGCGATCGCCTGGTCCAGCGCGGCGCGGCCCGCCTTCGTGTCGACCCAGGGTTTCGCATCGCGTTCCAGCGTCATCATCGTCAGGTTCTCGCGCAGCCCCAGGTCCATGTGCAATCCCTTGCCCTTGCGGTCTTCGCTCAGGTAGGTGAGGCCATGTTCCATCGCCTCGCGCGGGCTGCGGATTTTCACGCTTTGACCGGCGATTGCAACTGTTCCGGCGCTGCGGGGCCGCAGGCCGACGATGCTTTCGAACGCCTCGGTGCGGCCGGCGCCGACCAGCCCCGCGAAGCCGAGGATCTCGCCGGCGCGCACGTCGAAGCCCAGGTTCTCGACCCAGCCCGGCACGGTGAGACCCGATACACCCAGCAGCACCGGGGCGCTCGCGGGTGGCGGCGCCTTCGGCAGGAACATGTCGGAGACGTCCCGGCCCACCATCAGGTTGGCCATCTGCTGGCGCGTCACGTCCGCCGTATGGGCGCGCGTGACGAATTTACCGTCGCGCATCACGACCACTTCATCGGTGTGCTTTTCCATCTCGTCGAGCTTGTGCGAGATGTAGACGATCGTCACGCCCTCGCTCTTCAGCCGCGCCATCAGCGTGAACAGCTTGGCCGTTTCGCCGGGCGACAGCGTGGCGGTGGGCTCGTCCATGATCAGCAGGCGCGCCTTGCGCGACAGGGCCTTGGCGATTTCGACAAGCTGTTTTTCGGCGACGATCAGTTCCGAGACGCGGGTGTTCGCATCGACATCCAGGCCCACCTGTTCCAGGTACTGCGCCGCATCGCGCGCCATCGCGCGGTGGTCGAGCAGCCAGCCGCGCGTTTTCTCGTGGCCCAGGAAGATGTTCTGCGCGATGGACAAGTGCTCGGCCAGGTTGAATTCCTGGTGGATCAGCGCGATGCCGAGCGCCTCGGCATCGCGCGCGCTGGCGAAGTGGCGCTCGATGCCGTCGACGAGGAGCTGGCCGCCGGTGGGGCGCTCGTAACCGGCCAGGATCTTCATCAGCGTCGACTTGCCCGCGCCGTTCTCGCCCAGCAGGCCCACGACGCGGCCCGCCTCGAGCGCGAAGTCGACGCCGTGCAGCACGCGCACGGGGCCGAATTCCTTGACGACGTGGCTGAAACGTACGGAAAGGCTCATGTTATTGCTTCGGCAGTTTCGCCAGCACGGCCTGCAGGCCCTTCAGCGACGCGGCCACGGTTTCCAGCTGGCCCATGCCGTTCGGGTACTCTTCCTGCTCGATGATGATCCAGTCGGTGCCGCCGACCTGGCGCACGGCGCGCGCCAGGCCCGCCCAGTCGGTCTTGTCCTGCCCGATGATCGGCGTGCCGGCCGCGCCGTCGGCCAGTTTCGCCTTGAAGTGCGTGGTGGTGGTGCGGCCCGGATACTTCTGCACGTATTCGACCGGATCCTTGCCCGCATAGGTGGTCCAGCCCACGTCCTGCTGCATGATCGACGACTTCGGCGTGTTCTTCGCGATTACATCCCACGGCGTGCTGCCCACGGCACCGGCGAATTCCTCGGCGTGGTTGTGGTAGCCGATGCGCATGCCCTTGCCGGCCAGCTTGCCGGACAAGGCAGTGAGCTGCTTGCTCATCTCCGTGCTGCCTTCGGTGGTCTTGCCCCGTTCATCCATCGAGATCACGAGGTTCGAGCAGCCCAGCGTCTTGTAGAACGCGGTGGTGGCCTCGAACTTCGCGTCGGCCAGCGCGTCGAAATGCATGTGCGCGCCGGCGCATTGCAGTTTGTTCTTGTCCAGGAAGGCTTTCAGGCCCGCCGGGTTGCTCTTGTAGGGGCCGAACTCGCCGGCGAATTCCACGCCCTGGAAGCCCAGCTTGCCGATCTTCGCCAGCGTGCCTTCGAAATCCTGCTTGATTTCGTCCTTGACGGACCACAGCTGCACGCCGAGGCGCGGCTGTGTCGCCTGGGCGAACGCGAGGTTACCCCATGCTGCGGTGGCCAGCGCCAGCAGCGCCGTGAGTTTGATCTTTTTCATGTTGTCTCCGTGATGTGGGGGCGGGTAATCAGATGCGGCCGGCTTTCAGCTCGTCCACCGCGTAGGCGCAGGCACGGGCCGTCATCGCCATGAAGGTGAGCGACGGGTTTTGCCATGCGCACGAAGCCATGGCCGCGCCATCCGTCACGAACAGGTTCGGCACGTCGTGCGCCTGGTTGAAGCCGTTCAGCACCGAGGTCTTCGGGTCGCGGCCCATGCGCGCCGTGCCCATCTCGTGGATCGACAGGCCGGGCGGCCAGTCTTCCAGCGACTTGATGTGCTTGCTGATGTCCTTCAGGCCCAGGTCCTCCAGGATATTGGCCGCCGTATCGGCGATGTCTTCCTGCATCCTGCGGTCGTTGTCGGAATAGCTGCAATCGATGTGCAGCAGCGGCATGCCCCATTTGTCCTTCTTCGTCGAGTGCAGGCTCACCATGTTCTCGTAGCGGGGCAGCATTTCGCCCTGGCCGCCCAGGCCGAAATGCCAGGCGCCGGGCTTCCTGAGCATGGCCTTGAAGTCCTTGCCGAAGCCGGGCTTGCCCGCCGCGGCCGTCCACCCCGCGCGGCCCGCGCCGCCGGACAGCGCATAGCCGCGCAGGAATTTCTCGTGTTTTTCCAGCACGTTGCGAAAGCGCGGGATGTAGGGGCCGGTGGGGCGGCGGCCCTGGTAGTAATCGTTCTCGAAGCCTTCGATCCGGCCACTGGCGCCGGCACCGAACAGGTGGTCCATCAGGTAGTGGCCCAGCACGCCGGAGGAATTGGCGAGCCCGTTCGGGAACGCTTCGGACGTGGAGTTCAGCAGGATCGCCGTGGAGCCCAAGGTCGAGGCGCACAGCACCACCACCTTGGCGTGGAACTCGCGCATTTCCATCGTGTTGGCATCGATGATGCGCACCCCGGTCGCACGGTTCGTCCTGGCGTCGTAGATCACGCTGTGCACGATGCTGTCGGTGGCGATGCGCAGCCGGCCGGTGGCGACCGCCGGCGGCAGCGTGGAGCTCTGCGTGGAAAAATACGCGCCGAACGAACAGCCGCGGTGGCACTGGCTGCGCGCCTGGCACTGGCCGCGGCCTTGCGCCAGCTGCGTTTCGCCCGGCGTGCGCAGGTTGGCGGTGCGGCCCATGATCATGCGCGCTGGCGCATACTTCGCGTCGAACTGTTTTTTCAGCGCCAGTTCCACCGTGTTGAAGTCGAACGCGGGCAGGAATTCGCTGTCCGGCAGCACGGCCATGTTTTCCCGGCTGCCGCTGATGCCCACGTGGCGTTCCACGTGGCTGTACCACGATTCCATGTCGGCATAGCGGATCGGCCAGTCCACGCCGTGGCCATCCTTCAGGTTCGCCTCGAAATCCAGGTCGCTCCAGCGGTAGGACTGGCGCGCCCACATCAGCGACTTGCCGCCCAGCTGGTTGCCGCGGATCCAGCTGAAGGGCCGGCCCTCGGGCGTGGAATACGGCATGTCGCGGTCATTGTTGAAGAACTGCTGCGTGTGCTCGTCGAACGCGTAGCACATCTTCTGGTTGAAGAACTGTTCCTCGGCCACTTTCGCGTCGACCTTGCCGCGGTTCGGCATCACCCACGGGTCCTTGTTTTCGCCGATATAGTCGACGCCATGTTCGACGGGGCGGCCGCGTTCGACCATCAGCGTCTTCAGGCCGCGTTCCGTGAGTTCCTTGGCGGCCCAGCCGCCCGTGATGCCCGAGCCGACGACGATCGCGTCGAACGTTTCCGGGCTGTTCTTGATGTAAAACGACGAGACAGGTTCCATGTTCAGAGTGCCCAGGTGCGCGTGGATCGGTTGATCTTGACATTGCCGGTATAGCCGCCGGGGAAGGGCAGGTACGTCAGTTCCTTCGATGCGCCCGCCTCGGACGTGTAGTAGGCGAATGCCACGTAGCCTTTCAGCCGGCGGAAGAACCCCATGTCCTCGGCGTTGAACGGCGCCGTACCGGTATCGATGGCATGCAGCAGCGCCACCTGGCGCGCCTGGGACAGGGCGCCGAAGCGCTTGCCGCCCTTCGCCTGGGCCAGGGACTCGATGCGCGCCAGTCCGGCGCGAAACGCGATCTGGTCGCGATCGGGCACGCAGGCCTTCAGCAGGTGGTCGATCGTGCGGTGCGCGCCCACGGCCAGTGCACCCGGGGTGTCCGTCTGCGGAATGATCAGTTCGGCCAGCACGGCCGTCAGCGCGAGTTCGTCGCGCGTGAGCAGTTCCGGTGCGGCGTTCTTGCCGGGGGCCGCCACGGCGGCGAGAATGTCGCCGGATAGCGCTATCCCGCACAACGCACCGATGCGCAGCAGGGCGGAGCGGCGCGCATTGTCGTGCCGGATTCCAGGTCGTGCTTCGTGTCGTGCTTCAGGTCCTGCTTCGGCGGGCTCTTGCGGCCCTTGTTCACCTTGATGGAACATGCGTCTCCTCCAATAAGACAACGATTTCAAGCTCTGCTCGGACGGCATCGCGCAACTGGCATTGCCATTGCGGCTGCGGTGGCGTCAGGGCGGGGTGATGCGGGACCGGCGCGCGCCGGGGGCGCGTCCGACCAGGGACAACTGATATTGCTTCGGCGTGATGCCGACCACGGTGCGGAATTGCTTGGTGAAGTAGCTCTGGCCGCCGAAGCCCGTTTCGGCCGCCACGCGGGCGATATTGTTCACCTGGGGCAGCAGGCGGCATGCCTCGTGCACTTTCAGGTGCAGGATGTATTGCTTCGGTGTCAGGGAAAAGTGCTGCTTGAACTTGCGCTCGAACGTGGACAGCGACATGCACGACAGCCGGGCCAGGTGCTCGATGCTGACGTTTTCCATCAGGTGTGCCTGCAGGTATTCGATGCAGGCGCGGAATTCGTGGAAGGGTGCGATGACGTCCTGCGAGCGCTTGGCATCGCGTGAAAAACCCTCGATGCCGACGATGTCGCCATGCCGGTCGCGCAGTGGCGCCTTCGTCGTGAACAGCCAGGTCAGTTCGCCGCTCTCGCTGCCGAGCACTTCGAGCTTGTTTTTCACGGTGACGCCCCGTTCCATCACCGACAGGTCGTCGGCGCGGATGCGGTCGGCGATGTCGCGGCGGAAGAAATCGTGGTCGGTCTTGCCGAGGATGTCGTTGACGTCGGCCGGATGCGCATTCCCCTTCGCGCGCTGCTCCTGAAGCAGGCGGTTACCCCACACGAACTGGCCCGCCTTGTTCTTGGCGAAGTAGTACATGTCCGACAGCGTGTCGAACAACGCACTGGGTTTGGAGATCCCGTGGGCGGCGAAAAAATTGGCACATTCCGCCCGTGTGCCGGTGCCGGCGCGGGCATCGGGGCCTGCCTGCGGGCGTTCCTCGGGCGTGCCCTGCGATACCACCACACCCCTGCCAATGACGATCGTGCTCATCGCGGCTGTCTCCGTTTTCATTATGTCCGGATAGTAGCATTCCGGTAATTTTCGGCGTGTCAGAAAATCGGAAAAATTTATAACGAATTCGGCGCGGGTCCCCGTGGGGCCGGGTGGCTTCGACGCCGATGAACAGCGGTGCTACGAGGTTGCGGCGGCGCCCGCGAACCGGGGGGCGAGGGTGGCCCCGCTCGTCGCCAGCGCCGCCACGGCTTCGAAAGGCTGCGGCTGGCCATACAGCCAGCCCTGCGCATACTCGACCTTCCAGGTGCGCAGGTAATCGGCCTGTGCGGGCGTTTCGACGCCTTCGGCAACCATCACCAGCCGCATCGCCGAAGCCATCGCGATGATATGGCTGACCACCTGGTTGGTGGGAGCCGTGGTGCCGATCGCTTCGATGAACGAGCGGTCGATCTTCAGCGCGTCGACGTGCAACGATTCCAGATAGGACAGGCCGGCGTAGCCGGTGCCGAAATCGTCGATCGCCACCTTGATGCCGCGTGCGCGCAGCGCGCCGATGACGGTTCGCGCGGCCTCGATGTCGAGGATGCCCCGCTCGGTGATTTCCACGACCAGGTTGGCGGCCACGATGCCACCGCGCGCCAGCATGGCGTCGAACAGTTCGACGATCGGATCGGACTCCAGGTCTGTCGTGGAAACATTGACCGCCACGTGGAATGCCGGGTGCGCGGCCAGGAAATGCCGCGTATCGTGCTCGACCAGCTCGAGCACGCGCGCGGTGAGCGCCGTGATCGTGCCGGTTTGCTCGGCGAGCGGAATGAAGACGTCGGGGCCGATCAGCTCCCCGGTCGACCGCCGCCAGCGCAGCAGCGCCTCGGCACCGACGCACTGGCCCGACTGCAATGCGACGACCGGCTGGTACAGCATGAAGAACTCGTTGTCGCGCAACCCCTTGCGCAATGCGGTGGCGAGCGATGTCTGCTTGCGTGCCAGCAACAGCAGGGCCGCGGCCATCGCGATGCCCGCCACCACACCGGCCGGCACCAGCCGCAGTGCGACGACATGGCGGTGGGCCGGCAGGTCCGCCAGCGGCAGCGCCGCCACGCCGGCCGATGGAAACAGCGGGGACCGGGTCACGGCGACCAGGTAGCGGCCATCCGTGAAGGTGACTTCACGCCGGTTTCCGAGGCGCTTGAGCCACGCCCGGTCGACAAAGCCGGTCGACATCGACAACGGTTCGTCGGGCCGGCGTTCCAGGTGCAGCGCCGCCAGCGACATGCCGGGAATGGCGCTGCTGGCATCGAGCGGCAGGTCGGTGTGGAGCAGGGCCACATAGCCGTCGCGCTCGATCGCCATCATGCGTGTCGTGGTATCGCCTTCGACGGGAACGTGGGAATAGACCTTCAGGCCATCGGAGGCACGGAGGATGTGATTTCCCAGCGGCATCGGCGTATTCCCCTGCGATGAGCAGCGGATCACGCCGTCGCGCACGTGGCCGATGGTCTGGATATAGGTCGAAGTCAGGTCGATGCGCCGCATCAGTGCGAGCTGGCCGGAGGCACACGGGGCGTCGCGGGACTGCGCCAGCTGGCGGATGCCGCCCAGCGATTGCCGCACCATCTCGTCGGCCCGGTGTCCCACCTGGCGCGCATACCGCAGAGCCAGGTCGGCCTGCGTGGCGTAGGCATGGCGATCGGCTTCGCGCCACGCCAGCCACGGGGGCGCCAGCAGCGCGCCCAGCGCGGCCAGAATCGTGCAGGCAAGCAGGAAACGGTTCCGCAGCACGTTCTTCATCAGGGTTCGCCCCTCCCGCGCGCCCTGCCTGCACCCGCTGGTGCGGCACCGGCGCATCGTCGATATCCGGGCGCCAGTATAGTGGGAAGTGCCGGCCGGGGCCGCGCGGTTATGCCCGCCGGCGCTCCGCGTTCATGCGCATGCGCGCCGCCGTGCCTGCCGATTCCGTGCTATCCAGCCACGCCGGCGCCATGCTAGATTGCGCTACCATTTACAATAAAGCGAGACACCGATGACCTTCCTGCTCCATACCGCCCGCCTGGGCCTGATGACCGCCGCGATCGCCTTTGCCGGCCACGCCGGTGCCGCCGACGGCGCGTGGAAACCGCTCTTCAATGGCAAGGACCTGAGCGGCTGGACCACGTGGGTCAGCATGCAGCCCACGTCCGACAACATGAAGACGCCCACCACGATCCGCGGCGCGAACAACGATCCGAAAAAGGTGTTCTCGGTCGTCGACGGCATGCTGCGCGTGTCCGGCGAGGAGTGGGGCGGCGTCTCTACGACGGGCGAGTACGCGAACTTCCACCTGAAGTTCGACTTCAAGTGGGGCGAGAAAAAATGGTTCCCGCGGCTGGACGCGCCGCGCGACAGCGGCCTGCTGTACTACGCGGTCGGCCCGGAAGGCGCGCAAAGCGGCCACTGGATGCGCAGCCACGAATTCCAGATCCAGGAAGGCGACTGCGGCGACTACCACAGCCTCGATGGCGTGACCGTCGACGCCCGCGTGGGCGATGCGAACCAGGGCGACTGGAAGTTTTTCCGCTATGAACCATCGCAGCCGCTGCGCACCGGCCTCGCTGCCCGCATCCTGAAGAAGGGCAATTACGAAAAACCGTCGGGCCAGTGGAACACGATGGAAGTCATCGCCGACGGCAAGACACTCATCCACATCGTCAACGGCCATGAAGTCTTCCGCGGCGAGAATTCGCTGCAGAAGGTCGATGGCAAGACCGTGCCACTGGCACGCGGAAAATTCCAGATCCAGTCCGAGGGGGCGGAGACTTTCTATCGCAATATCGTCGTGAAGCAGCTCGACGGGCCGGCTGCGGTGGCGAAATACTGATCAGCAAAACAGGGGTGTTTCCCACAAACAGGGGACGTACCCCTGTTTCCCGGAAAGATTCCAATAGGCTGTTTCGCTTGACTGGCCTCCTGTTTCCCAGAAACAGGGGTACGTCCCCAGTTTTGTTGGGGTGAATCAGTTGCGCGCTTTTTCCCAATACCCCGGCGAGTTGTACACCTTCTTCAGGTGATCGATAAAATGCCGGATCTTGGCCGGCAGGTAGCGCTGCTGCGGGTAGACTGCCTGGATCGGGTAGCTCGGCACGGCATACTCGTCGAGCACCGTCACGAGTTCGCCCCGTTTCAGCTCGGACTGGATTTCCCACGTCGAGCGCCAGCCGATACCCAGGCCCTGCTTGACCCAGTCGAACAGCAGTTCGCCGTCGTTGCAGGACAGGTCGCCATCCACGCGCACGGCGAACGGTTTTCCTTCGTTATGGAAGATCCAGCCGCGCTGCTGGCCACCCTGCAGGTTGAAGGCCAGGCAGTTGTGGCGCACCAGGTCGTCCGGTGTGCGGGGGATGCCGTGGCGTTCGAAGTAGGCGGTGGTGCCGCATACCACGCGGCGGTTCGGGAACAGCGGCACGGCCACGTAGTTCGGGTCGGTGACTTCGCCGATGCGGATCGACATGTCATAGCCTTCGCGCACCAGGTCCACCACGCTGTCGGTCAGGTTGAACGACATTTTCAGTTCCGGGTGGTGCGAGCGGAACGCCGGCGCGTGCGGCGCCACGTGCGAGCGGCCGAAGGCGGCCGGCGCGGAGACGACCAGGTGGCCCCGCACCGTGGCGCGGCCGGCGCTGATGCTGTTTTCGGCAATGTCGAAATCGCGCAACAGTTGGCGGCAGGGTTCGATGAATTGTTCGCCCAGCGCGGTCAATGTGAGACCCCGCGTGGAGCGGTGCATCAGGCGCACGCCGAGGCGGCGTTCGAGAGCATCGAGGCGGCGCCCCATGACGACGGGCGTCACGCCCTCTGCGACGGCGGCAGCGGCGAAGCTGCCCTTTTCGGTGACAAGCAGGAAACTGCGAATTTCTGTGTAACGGTCCAATTGCATACTCCAAGTATCGACTGATCGAATACTAGCAGCAATTCAACAGATTGCGCCATCTCCGTATGCTGGGACCATTGACATTAACCCCCAGGAGACGAGCATGGCCCGCATGAGAGCGATCGATGCAGCAGCAGCAGTGATGCGTAAAGAAGGTGTATCCACGGTATTCGGTGTACCGGGCGCCGCTATCAACCCACTGTACTCGGCAATGAAGAAAGAAGGCGGCTTCAAGCACGTGCTGGCACGGCACGTGGAAGGCGCCTCGCACATGGCCGAGGGCTTCACCCGCGCCAAGGCAGGCAATATCGGCGTGTGCATCGGCACCTCTGGCCCTGCCGGTACCGACATGATCACCGGCCTGTATTCCGCGTCGGCCGATTCGATACCTATCCTTTGCATTACCGGCCAGGCACCGCGTGCCCGCCTGTACAAGGAAGACTTCCAGGCCGTCGACATCGAGTCGATCGCCAAGCCGGTCACCAAGTGGGCCGTCACGGTGCGCGAGCCGGCGCTGGTGCCGCGCGTGTTCCAGCAAGCCTTCCACATCATGCGTTCGGGCCGCCCAGGCCCCGTGCTGATCGACCTGCCGTTCGACGTGCAGATGGCTGAAATCGAATTCGACCTGGAAACGTACGAAAGCCTGCCGGCCTACAAGCCACAGGCAACCCGTGCCCAGGCTGAAAAAGCACTGGAAATGCTGAACGCGGCCAAGCGCCCGGTCATCGTGTGCGGCGGCGGCGTGATCAACGCCGACGCGGCAGCCAAGCTGCAGGAATTCGCCGAGATCCTGAACGTGCCGGTCATCCCGACCCTGATGGGCTGGGGCGCGCTGCCGGACGACCACCCGCTGATGGCGGGCATGGCCGGCCTGCAGACGTCGCACCGCTACGGCAACGCGACGATCCTGGAATCGGACTTCGTCATCGGCATCGGCAACCGCTGGGCCAACCGCCACACGGGCTCCGTCGAGGTGTACACCGAAGGCCGCAAGTTCGTCCACATCGACATCGAACCGACGCAGATCGGTCGCGTGTTCGGCCCTGACTACGGCATCGTCTCCGACGCCGGCGCCGCGCTGGACCAGCTGATCAACGTGGCCTGCGGCCTGGACGCGCTGGGCGCGCTGCCGGACCGTTCGCAATGGGTCGCCGAGTGCCAGGAACGCAAGCGCACCATGCTGCGCAAGACGCACTTCGACAACGAGCCGATCAAGCCGCAGCGCGTGTACGAAGAGATGAACAAGGCGTTTGGCCAGGAAACCTGCTACGTCAGCACGATCGGCCTGTCGCAGATCGCCGCCGCGCAGTTCCTGCACGTGTACAAGCCGCGCAACTGGATCAACTGCGGCCAGGCCGGCCCGCTGGGCTGGACTATCTCCGCCGCGCTGGGCGTGTGCGCAGCCGATCCGGAACGCCAAGTCGTCGCCATCTCGGGTGACTACGACTTCCAGTTCATGATCGAGGAACTGGCCGTGGGCGCGCAATTCAACCTGCCGTACCTGCACGTCGTCGTCAACAACGCGTACCTGGGCCTGATCCGCCAGGCGCAGCGCAACTTCGACATCGACTACTGCGTGCAACTGGCGTTCGAGAACGTGAACGCGCCGGAACTGGGCGTGTATGGCGTGGACCACGTGGCCGTCGTCGAAGGCCTGGGTTGCAAGGCGATCCGTGTCCGTGAAATCGCCGACATCCAGCCGGCATTCGCCAAGGCCCGCGAGCTGATGAAGGAATTCCGCGTGCCGGTCGTGGTCGAGATCATGCTGGAACGTATCACGAACATCGCGATGGGCACCGAGATCAACGCCATCAACGAGTTCGAGGCGCTGGCCACGGAAGAAGGCGATGCACCGACCGCCGTCAAGCCGCGCCTGAAGTAAGCGACGTAACGGAAGCACAGCCCGGCAAGGTGCCGGGCTGCAAGCAACAAGCATTGCACGAGCAAACAAGGAGAACCACATGCCAAGATTCGCAGCCAACCTGACCATGCTCTTCAACGAGCTGCCGTTCCTGGAACGCTTCAAGGCCGCCGCCGACGCGGGCTTCAAGGGCGTCGAGTACCTGTTCCCGTACCCGTTCGCCAAGGAAGAACTGGCGGCGCAGCTGGAACAGCACGGCCTCACGCAGGTGTTGCACAACCTGCCAGCCGGTAACTGGGAAAAGGGCGAGCGGGGTATTGCCTGCCATCCGGACCGCGTGGAAGAATTCCGCGAAGGCGTGGACCGGGCGATCGAATACGCGACCGCGCTGCGCTGCCGCACCGTGAACTGCCTGGTGGGCATCGCGCCGGCCGGCGTTTCCGAGGAAGTGCTGCGCAAGACCGTGGTCGACAACCTGGCCTACGCGGCGGCAAAGCTGAAGGAAGCGGGCATCCGCCTGCTGGTCGAGCCGATCAACACGTACGACATTCCCGGCTTCTACCTGAACCGCACGGAACAGGCGCTGCGCCTGCTCGACGAAGTGGGCTCCGACAACCTGTTCGTGCAGTACGACGTGTACCACGCCCAGCGCACCGAAGGGGAACTGGGCGCCACGCTGACACGGCACCTGAACCGCATCGGCCACATCCAGGTGGCGGACAACCCGGGCCGCAATGAACCGGGCACCGGCGAAATCAACTACGGCTGGCTGTTCCGCCACATCGACAAGATCGGCTACGACGGCTGGATCGGCTGCGAATACAAGCCCGCCGGCGACACGCGCGAAGGCCTGAGCTGGCTCCAGGACGTGAAGTAAGCAATACACGCAGTACACGCACTACACATAGCAGTACCCCGGACAACTGAAGAGAACACAGAGGAGAACATCATGGCAAATATCGGATTCATCGGCCTGGGCATCATGGGCACCCCGATGGCGAAACACCTGGCGGACGCCGGCAACACCCTGTTCACGTACTCGCAGACCCCGACCCCGTCGAACCTGATCGAAGCCGGCGCCAACGTGTGCGCCTGCGGTACCGACGTGGCCAAGGCCGCCGACATCATCTTCGTGATGGTGCCGGATACGCCGCACGTGGAAGACGTGCTGTTCGGCGAGCACGGCCTGTCGAAAGGCCTGACCGCCGGCAAGATCGTCGTCGACATGAGCTCGATCTCGCCGGTCGCCACGAAGGATTTCGCCAAGCGCATCAACGCGCTGGGCTGCGAATACCTGGATGCGCCCGTGTCCGGCGGTGAAGTCGGCGCCAAGGCCGCTTCGCTGACGATCATGGTCGGCGGCAGCCCGGAAGCGTTCGAGAAAGTGAAGCCGCTGTTCCAGCTGATGGGCAAGAACATCACGCTGGTGGGCGGCAACGGCGACGGCCAGATCACCAAGGTGGCCAACCAGATCATCGTGGCGCTGACCATCGAAGCGGTCGGCGAGGCGCTGCTGCTGGCCGCCAAGGCCGGTGCCGATCCGGCCCGCGTGCGTGAAGCGCTGATGGGTGGCTTCGCTGCCTCGCGCATCCTGGAAGTCCACGGCGAGCGCATGATCAAGCGCACGTTCGATCCGGGCTTCCGCATCGACCTGCACCGCAAGGACCTGAACCTGGCCCTGACGACCGCACGCCAGCTGAACATGTCGCTGCCGAACACGGCGACCGCGCAGGAACTGTTCAACGCCTGCGCCGCGCGCGACGGCGGTAACTGGGATCACTCGGCCATGGTCCGTGCCCTGGAAGTGATGGCCAACTTCGAGATCGGCCAGCAGGCAGGGAACTCGAAATGATCGCCGCGCCGCGTGAACTGTTAGGGGCAATGTTTACCGCCGCCGTGAACGCGGCGCAGCCATCGCTCACCATCGGCAAGTACCTGCCGCCCGCGCCCAAGGGCCGCACGATCGTCATTGGCGCCGGCAAGGCGTCGGCGGCGATGGCCCAGGCGCTGGAAAAAAACTGGCCGGGCAAGATCGACGGCATCGTCGTGACCCGCTACGGCTATGCCGTGCCGTGCGAACGCATCGAGATCCTCGAGGCGGCGCACCCGGTGCCCGACGCGGCCGGCCGCATCGCGGCCGAGCGCATCCTCGGCGCCGTGCAGGGGCTGACGAGTGACGACCTGGTGATCTGCCTGATCTCCGGCGGCGGCTCTTCGCTGCTGCCGCTGCCGGGCGAGGGCGTCACGCTGGAGGACAAGCAGGCGATCAACCGCGCGCTGCTGGCCTCGGGCGCCACGATTACCGAGATGAACTGCGTGCGCCGCCACCTGTCCGCCATCAAGGGCGGCCGGCTGGCAGCGGCCTGCTACCCGGCGCGCGTGGTCAATCTCCTGATTTCCGACGTGCCGGGCGACCACCCGGCCGACATCGCCTCCGGTCCGACCGTGGGCGACGCGACGACCTGCGCCGACGCGCTGGACATCGTCAAGCGCTACGGCATCGAGCTACCCGCCGGCGCGCGCCGCCTGCTGGAAAGCGGCGATGGCGAAACGATCAAGCCGGGCGACCGCCGCCTGGAAAACGTCACCACCCACATCATCGCCTCGCCGCAACAGGCGCTGGAAGCGGCTGCCGCCGTGGCCCGCGACGCCGGCGTGACGCCCGTGATCCTGGGCGACAGCATCGAAGGCGAAGCGCGCGAGGTGGCCCGCGTGATGGGCGGCATCGCACTGCAGGTTCATCGCCACGACCAGCCCGTGCCGAAGCCGTGCGTGCTGCTGTCCGGCGGGGAAACCACGGTGACGCTGCGCGGCAATGGCCGCGGTGGCCGTAACGTGGAATTCCTGTTGGCCCTCGCGATCGCGCTCGATGGCGCATCCGACGTGCACGGCGTAGCCGCCGACACCGATGGTGTCGATGGGGCCGAAGAAGTGGCCGGCGCCTTCATCGGCCCGGACACGCTGGCACGCGCCTGGGCCAGCGGCATCCGTCCTCGCGACAGCCTGGACAACAATGACGGGCATGGTTTCTTTGGCGCCCTGGGCGACGCACTGATCACCGGGCCCACCCTTACCAACGTCAACGACTTCCGGGCAATCCTGCTGGTGTAACAGCGGGCTGTAACAACGGGGCGGCAAATTCGCGGATGCGATGCCGCAGCCCCGGTTTCCGATGTCCTGAACGCATAAAAATATTTGGAGAACGCATGCTGCGCAAGCGCCGCTCACGGATTCTGGCTACCCTCGGGCCGTCCAGTTCCACGTACCAATCGATTCACGCGCTGGCCAAGGCCGGCGCCGATGTCTTCCGCCTGAACTTCAGCCACGGCAGCCATGCCGACCACGCCGAGCGCTATCGCACGATCCGCGACGTGGAAAAGGAAATCGGCCGTCCGATCGGCATCCTGATGGACCTGCAAGGGCCGAAGCTGCGCATCGGCCGCCTGTCCGGCGGCAAGGTGCAGCTCACGGAAGGCAAGAAGTTCCGGCTGGACCTGAATCCGGCGGAGGGCGACGCGACGCGCGCCAACCTGCCGCACCCGGAAATCTTCGCCGCGCTGGAAGCGGGCACCGACCTGCTGCTCGATGACGGCAAGCTGCGCCTGCGCGTCGATGCGTGCAGCGCCGAACATGCCGAGACCACTGTGCTGACGGGCGGCGTGCTGTCCGACCGCAAGGGCGTCAACGTGCCCGGCGTGGTGCTGCCGATCTCGCCGCTGACGGAAAAAGACCGTGCCGACCTGGCGTTCGGCCTGGAGCTGGGAGTGGACTGGGTAGCGCTGTCATTCGTACAACGCCCTGAAGACCTCACCGAGGCGCGCGCGCTGATCGGCGACAAGGCCTGGATCATGGCCAAGCTGGAAAAGCCGGCCGCCATCGATGCGCTGGAAGGCATCGTCGCGCTGTCCGACGGCATCATGGTGGCGCGGGGCGACCTGGGCGTCGAACTGCCGGCCCACCAGGTGCCGGTGCTGCAGCGGCGCATCGTGCATGCGGCGCGGGCAGCCGGCAAGCCGGTCGTCGTTGCCACGCAGATGCTGGAATCGATGATCGCATCGCCAGTGCCCACGCGTGCCGAAGTCTCCGACGTGGCCACCGCGATCTACCAGGGCGCCGACGCCGTGATGCTGTCCGCGGAATCGGCTTCGGGCCAGTTCCCGGTCGAATCGGTATCCGTGATGGACAACGTGATCACCGAGGTGGAGCAGGATCCGCTGTGGCGCGACGGTCTCGATGCCAGCCATTCGCCGTCGACGGCAACGACGGCGGATGCGATCTGCTGCGCGCTGCGCCGCGTCGACCGGCTACTCAAGCCCGCCGCCACGGTCACGTACACGATGAGCGGCGCAAGCTGCCTGCGCGCCAGCCGCGAGCGGCCCAACACGCCGATCCTGGCGCTCACGCCGCAACCGGCTATCGCGCGCCGCCTGGCCATCGCCTGGGGCGTGCACCCGATGTCGTTCGCCGAGGCGACGACGCTGGGCGGCATGATCGCCGACGCGCCGGCTGCCGCCGTCCGCTGCGGCCTCGCCGTGCCGGGCGACGACGTGGTCGTCATTGCCGGATATCCGTCCGGCGCCGCGGGCAGCACCAACCTGCTGCACGTCGTACGAGTCGAGTAACAAGTTGTTGTAAAGAGCTGTTGTTGTAAAGAGCTGTAGCTGTAGATGGGGGAAAGGACAGGTCGGGGGCCTGTCCTTTTTTTTCGTCCCATGGTTTTAGCGGGTCCGGCCCGCGTGCGGTACGGACGCTGTATCATCCCGGGCTCACCAAATTTCGCAACGCATGTTTTCTTTTCCTCTCTTGCCCGGCGCTTCGCGCGCCCTGCGGGCTGGCGACCTGCCGGCTCTCCTGGCCATCCAGCAAGCCTGTTATGGCGCCGCCTACATCGAGAGCGCGCAGGTGTACGCGCGCCGGCTGGCCAGCCCGGTCAACTGCTCGCGCGTGTGGGAGCGCGATGGCCAGGTGTGCGCCTACTTGGCGGCCTATCGTTCGCTGCTTGGGAAGGTCACGCCGCTGCACGGCGACTTCGGGGTGCCGCATGGCGCGGCCGATACGCTGTACGTGCACGACATGGCGGTGCTGCCGTCATGCGCGGGGCAGGGAATCGCCCGCGCGCTGCTCGAATCAGTGTGGGAAGAGGGCAGGGCCGCCGGGCTGCGCCACAGCGCCCTCGTGTCGGTGCAGGATTCGCGGGCGTACTGGGAGCGTTGCGGCTATGACGCCCGCGCGCCGTCAGGCCAGGCCGACCTGGCGCGGCTGGCCAGCTATGGCGATGGCGCCATCTACATGGTGCGCGAGCTCGATCTGGCGGGTTGATGACAGCGTGCGGATAGTACAGGGGCAGCGCTAAAGCCGCCGCGGCGCCCGCCTACTTGATGTTCGCCGCCAGCTTTTCCCACACGGCGTCCCCGATATCCGGGCGGCCGTCGGGTGCGCGCAGCACCAGGAAGAACACGTCTTTCTTCACACCGGTGGACATGTACATGAAATAGGCCGGCAGGCCGGTGGTGCGGCTGGTCATCGAGATCATCACGGCCGGATGCTTCGCGTCCTTGAACTGCCTGACCTTGACGTTGGTGGCCGATTCGCGCAGCTTGTTCAACGACCCGGGGTCGTCGATGCCGTAGAAGGTCTTGTAGCGCGCATCATAGGTGACCACGGTGGCCGTCGAACCGTACATATAGCCGTTGGCGCCCGGCAGGTTCTCGGCGGTTGCCCTTGCCGAATCGGCCGGTCGCATCCAGTACGAGTAGCCGATCTTCTTGATGTTCGACTGCGCGTACTCGACCGGCACGGGCACGTTCAGCGCGATGGGCTGCGGCAGGCGGCCCTTCATGAACACGTTGATCGGTACGTCGCGCGTCTGCACGGATGCGGCAGGCGCGGTGGGTGCTGCGGGCGTGGCGGGTGCGGTCCACGCCGCGGTGCTGGCAGCCAGGCCGGCCGCAAGGAAAAGCAGTTTCATGTTGAACCCCGGTTGACCGGCATTCCGCCGAGCGCGATGCGCGCCGGCGGAAGCGCGATCAGTTGTGAATGTATTTCGTGAAGACGTCGCTGAAATCGCGCTTGGTATGCGTGTCGAGGACGGCCGTGTTCAGTGCCGCCAGCAGCGCGTTGAACTGGGTGGTGAGGCTGCCGCCATCCGGCGCGATATTGAGCTTGTGGACGGAGGCCGTCGCTTCCAGCGCACGCAATGCATTCTTGCGGCACACCTCGTCGCGGCGCTGCTGCCGGCCGATCGAGATCAGGGCCTTGTAGATGTCCTTCAGCTGCTCGATGAACGTTTTCTTCACGTCGATCGAAAATGCGATGTCGTCCATCCTGAACTTCAGCTCGATGTCCATGTCCAGCGTGCCGGCGGTCTCGATGGCGACACCCGAGATCTGGAACGACGAATATTCGTAGCGTTTGATGGAACGCTTCGACGACACGGCCGAGTCGCCATCCACGTGGATCAGCGCGAGGTTGGTGAAGCAGTACTCATCTTTCTTGCTCTTGATGAGGAAGAATATCTGCTCGTCGTCTTCGCTGAACAGGTAATCGTCCGCATCGACCTTGTTGTAGTCGGCAGGCCCGACGATCACGCCGATATCACTGATGCCCAGCGCATCCGCCGCGAATTTCTTGAACATGGTTTTATCCCCGTTTTGGTGAAAGCGGCAACATTAACATTATTTGATTTGAAATAACATTACCTCGGCGTTTGCCAGCCGCTTATCGACGAGAGAATCAAAGCCCGGAACCCGCTCACTTGCCGGCAACCAGGTCGGCCATCGCGGCGCACGAACCCTCGGCCCGCAAGCCGGCGGCGACGCCCGCGCGGTCGGCCGGCGACCGGTTCTGGCTGGCCTTCCATTTTCCTTCGATTGCGTCGATGGGTATCTCGATGCCGGCCAGACCCGACAACAGGGCGGCCACGAAGCCGTCCGGCGCATCGGCCATCGTCCACGGATGCTCGCGCTTATCCTCATGGCTGGCGGTCAGTTGCGCCAGTTGCGCGTGAATCCAGTCCGCATCCTCGATGACGCGCGGCCGACCGCGTGCCTGCACCATGACGAAGTTCCAGGTCGGCACCACCTTGCCATGTTCGGCCTTCGACGCATACCAGGATGGCGTGACATAGGCTTCCGGACCATGGAAGACGACCAGGGCTTCCGCGCCGTTGCGCAGCGCATCGAGCTGACCGTGATTGCGCCCCAGGTGGGCGCGCAGGATGCCATGTTCGCCGCCTTCATGCAGCGAGAAGGGCACGAGGTTCGCCATCAGGCCGTCGGTGCCAACGGTGATGAGCGTGGCCAGCGGGCGGGCGCGGATCAGGTCATGGAGGACGTCCAGGCGGTCTTCGCGGAAGGGGGCAGGGCAGTGCATCGTGACTCCTTTCAGGTGATGTGGCCATTTTCCCGTAAAACTGGACTATCATTCAGAGCCAGATAGCTGAAAGATAACTGGTCCGCTTTGGGCTGCAAGGGCACTTTATGGCACGGCGCGAGCTCGTGATTGAAATACCTGCGCTGGGCGCGATCGACCGGCGGCGCGGCAGCGTGGGGCTGCAGGTCGCGGACGCGCTGCGCGGCGCCATCGCGCGGAACGAGCTGCATGCCGGTGAGCGCTTGCCCTCGACGCGCGCCCTTGCCGGATCGCTCGGCCTGTCCCGGGGCACGGTGACCGAAGCTTACGACCAGTTGATCGCGGAAGGCTGGCTGCAGGCGCAGGGCGGCTCCGGCACGCGCGTCGCCAGCGGCCTGCAGGGATTGGCGGGCACCGCGCGTCTCCCGGGCGGTACACCAACCGGGCCGGAGCCATCGCTGCCCCCATCCGTGGCCCGTTACACTGCGCTTGCGGAAGGCCTCGTGCCATTGCCGCAGGTGCCGTTTTCCGTGTCTGTCCCGCACGGCGACGTGGCGATGGATGACCATTGGCGCCGTGTGGGCAACCGCGTTCGCGCGTCGCAGGCGGCCGCGCCCACCGGCTACCCGGACCCGCAGGGGCTGCCGGCCCTGCGCGAAGCCATCGCCGATTACCTGCGGCGCTCGCGCGCGGTGAACACCACGCCGGAACGGATCGTCATCACCGAGGGCACCCAGCAGGGTCTGTATCTTGCCGCGAAAGTGCTGCTGGCGCCCGGTGACGCGGCGTGGGCCGAAGACCCCGCCTATCCGGTCCTCACGGCCGTGCTGGAAGACCGTGGCGCCCGCGTGCACCGGATCGCCGTGGACGGGCAGGGCATGGACATCGCGGCGGGGATCGCGGCCTGCCCCGATGCCAGGGCCGTGTTCGTGACGCCATCGCACCAGTACCCGATGGGCATGCCGCTTTCCATGCCGCGGCGGCTGGCGCTTGTCGAGTGGGCGCGCCGCCACGGCGGCTGGATCGTGGAAGACGATTACGACAGCGAGCTGCGTTACGCAGGGCAGCCATTCCCGGCGATGCAGGGGCTGGACGGCGACCGGGTGATCTATCTGGGCACATTCAGCAAGGTGATGGCCCCGTCGCTGCGCCTCGGCTACATCGTGGCGCCGCAACACCTCGTGAAGGCATTCGTCGGCGCCAGGGGCCTCATTGGCCGCGGCTCGCCGACGATGGAGCAGCACGTGGTGGCGGCCTACCTGAAAGAAGGGTACTTTGACACGCATATCCGGCGCATCCGCGGCATCTACGCGGAACGGCGGCAAGTGCTGATGGACGCGCTGCGTGCGGAGCTGCCGGCCTTGCGGATCGAACCGGCCGACCAGGGCATGCACATCGTCGCCTGGCTGCCGGCAGGGGTGGACGACGTTGCCGTCGCGTCGGATGCCCGCGAGGCTGGCATCGCGTTGCGCGCGCTGTCGCCCATGTGCTCGGACAAATTGCGGCTTTCCGCGCTGATGATCGGCTTTGGCGGTTTTACGGCTGACGCGTTGAGGGAAGCTGTACGACGGCTGCGCGATGTGCTGGCCGGGTTCATGGGCGCCGATGGGCGAGTGGGACTTGTTGGCAGTGTCAAGGCCGCACGGGCAGAAGCGTCGCACCGATTACGGTAAATTGTCGCTGACTGATTGATTGACGAGCGGCGACTGCGCCTGAGAGTTTCAATAAGGGATATGTATGAATCAAGATGCTGACGTCCAGGCCAATTTCTGGAATGAGTCGACCGGTCACTGTGATTGCTGCGGCAGGCAGTCCAAGACCATCTGGGGCGACCTGGCGGATTCGTCCGGCGCCAGGGCTGTCTACTTTGTACAGTGGACGGTTAATAGTCCAGAGCATATGGCGAACTTCGATCTTGTCCTCGGGCCCTGGGGGGATGGAACAAGCCCTTCTGATCGCGTGCTGGTGTCATTGCTGTATCGCCCCCGTCCCGGTGGAGGATCGTTCATGGTGACCAGTGGGAAAGGACGAAGAGCAGACGATCGCAGTCTTTGTGATCGCGCACTGGAGCGTGCGGACGTTGTCGGGACGCCGCTTGCAGGCGAGGTTTTCTCTCTAGTGGATGCGCTTTGGCGTACAGAGCCGAGGGTCGAAGAAATTCGGGCGCTTGACAGTATCGCCAGCCACGAAACATGAATGCAGGCCCGAGGTCGAAGCGGTCGATCAGGCGACGGTAATCCGGCTTACTGAAGGGGCAACGCGACTGATCCAGAGCTTGCCGGCGAATTGTCGAGACCGAACGGTGGAAAGTAGTCCAACAACTCCCATCAATTCACGGAGAACCGGGCGCTCATCTGTAGGGAATACTCCGATCTGGCCACAGGCTTGCCGACGCTGCTATGTCGAGGCTGGTGCTGGCCCGCTATGCCGGCGATCGTAAAGCTGAACTGAAAATCTGGCCGCCAAACATGCACTGCCTGGCGTCGCGCCAGGCAGTGCCAATGTCACGTTGCAGCCAAGACTTCAGCGGCTTACTTGGCGCGGTTGGCAATCTCGTTGCCGACATAGCCGCCGCCGAGAATGCCGGCCACGGTGGCCAGTTTCTTGCCATTGCCGTCGCCAATCTGATTACCGATCAGGCCGCCGACCACGGCGCCGGTGCCAATGGCCACATAGTTCGGCTTGGACTCCTGCACCACCGGCGCGGGGGCCGGCTGCTCATGGCGGGCCGCATAGGTGCGCGCTGGTTCCTTGCGCACGGCTTTCCGGGGCGCGGGCTCACGGTCACGGTAGACGATTTCCCGCACGATCACTTTTTCTGGTTGGGCCTGCTCGGCGGCCTGGCGCACGGCCGCTGCCGGTTGCAACACACCCGTGGTCGGCTGCAACGTCTGCGGCGAGAGCGGCTGCGCGCTCAACTGTGCTGCGGCCAGTTGCTGCGCTTCGAGCGCCTGGCGTGCACCAAGGGTTTGCGGTGCCGTCACGCTCGCCGGTGTGGTGAGCGCAGCCGGTTCTGCTTTGCTCGATGGCAGTATGCCGGTCAGGGCGGCGACACCGGCGGCGCTTACGGCAACCACCGATACGGCGGCGGCAGCGAACAGTGGGTGGATACGGCTTGCGGTAGCGACTTGTTCCATAATTTTTCTCCCTTTGGCCATTCATTGGCCGGCAGAAGTAGATTAATGGTTGAGGCACGTAGTGGATACACGTTGACCTGTATCACACGTTACCACTTGTAATCGAGCGCAGCATATTAGGGTCCTGCGCCGGAAGGCTGGAGGCAAGGGCGGAGCAGTGGGGCGGCGTCTCTTCCCGCGTGCTGATAGATGATCTACCGTTAGCGCGTGGACCAGCAGGCCGATGCGCCGCACCAGCCAACAAAAAAGCCCGCCCTCTCAGGAGGACGGGCTTCCCATCATCCAGCCGCGCCGGTGATCAGTCCAGCAGGTCGAACAGCGAGCGAGCAACCACCTTGGTTGCGCGGCGCAGGTCTTCCAGCACGATGTGCTCGTCGCCGCGCTTGGCGTTCGATTCCGACACGGTGCGCGGGCCGGCGCCGTACAGCACGGCAGGGATGCCGGCTTCGCCGAACAGGCGGGCGTCCGTGTACAGCGGGGTGCCGGCGGCGCCGATCTCTTCGCCGAACACGGAGGTGGCGTGGCGCGACAGGGCGTCCACCAGCGGGGCGTTGCCCGGCAGCGGCTGCAGTGCCTTGGACAGCAGCATCTGGCGGATCTCGATCGTCACGCCCGGGCAGTCAGCCACGGCTTCCTTCATCACGCGGTGCAGCTTGGCTTCCACTTCGGCCGGATTTTCTTCCGGGATCATGCGGCGGTCGACCTTCATGACGACCTTGCCCGGCACCACGTTCGTGTTCGTGCCGCCTTCGATCAGGCCGATGTTCACGTAAGGGTGGTTGATGCCCTTGACGTTGGAACGCACTTCCTTGTACTGGCGGTTCTGGTCGTACAGCGCGGTCAGCACTTTCGTGGCCGCTTGCAGCGCGTCGACGCCGGTTTCCGGCACGGCCGCGTGGCCGGACTTGCCGTGCACCGTGACTTCCATCTGCAGGCAGCCGTTGTGCGCGGTCACGACCTGGTAGCTGAAGCCGGCGGCGATCAGCACGTCCGGTTTCACCAGCTTGTTCTCGAGCAGGAAGCCCGGGCCCAGTTCGCCGCCGAATTCCTCGTCGTACGTGAAGTACAGTTCAACGCCGCCCTTCAGCGGCTTGCCCAGCGATTCCAGCGCGCGGGTGGCGAACGTGAACGTGGAGAAGTCGCACTTCGACACGGCGGCGGCGCGGCCATACAGCTTGCCGTCGACGACGTCGCCGCCGTACGGGTTCTGCGTCCAGCCTTCGCCCGGCGGCACCACGTCGCCGTGGGCGTTCAGGCCCACGGTGCGGCCTTCGCCGTACTTGCGGCGCACGACCAGGTTCGTGACCGTTTCCAGGCCCGCTTCGCGGGTGCGCTCGGCCGGCACGGCGTGCTGTTCGGCCTCGAAGCCGAATTCCTTCAGCAGTTCGGCGGTGCGCTCGGCGTGCGGCGCATTGTTGCCCGGTGGCGTGTCGGTCGGCACCTGCACCAGCGCCTGCAGGAAGCGCACCTGCTCGTCAAAATGCGCGTCGATCCACGCGTCGAGGGATTCGTAGGAGGAAGTAGTCGTCATGTCAGGTCCGAAGCAAGTTGATTGAGAAGGTTCTGGAATGCGCGCACGCACAGTTCCGTATCGTCGTTGGTAACCGATTCCAGCGGGTTGTGGCTGATGCCGGCATTCAGGCCGCGCAGGAACAGCATCGCCTGCGGCATCACACGGTGCAGCATCATCGCGTCGTGGCCCGCGCCACTCGGCATACGGAAGACCGGGAGGCCCAGCGCTTCGACGGCGCTTTCCCAGCGCAGGCGCCATTCCGGCGCGCACGGCGCGGCATCGGCCTGCATCGTTTCTTCCAGCGTGTACTGCAGGCCGCGGCGTTCGCAGATGGCCTTCAGTTCGTTGCGGATGTCTTCAGCGGCGGCATCGCGCACGTCGTTCGTCGTGGCGCGCACGTCGAGGCTGAAGCGGCAGCGGCCAGGCACCACGTTGATCGAACCGTTCGGCACTTCCAGCATGCCCACGGTCGCCACCAGGTCTTCCACGGCACCGCCGCGCTTTTCCGCGTACAGCACCAGTTCGGCCGCGGCGGCCGCGGCATCGCGGCGCATCGTCATCGGCGTGGTGCCGGCATGGCTGGCCATGCCCGTGATCTGGCCCACGTAGCGCACGCTGCCGTTGATCGACGTGACGATGCCCAGCGGCAGGTCGAGGGCGTTCAGCACCGGGCCCTGCTCGATGTGCGTTTCGATGAAGCCGAGGTAGCGCGACACGTCGCGCTTGAGCGCGTCGATGGTGGAAATGTCGAGGTCCGCGTTGGCCATGGCGGCGCGCATCGGCACGCCGTTCGCATCGACCTGGTCGAGCCAGCCCTTGTTGAATTCGCCGGTCAGCGCGCCCGAACCGAGGAACGTGGCCTTGTAGCGCTGGCCTTCCTCTTCGGCGAAGCCGATGACTTCGATACCGTAGGGCAGGCGGCGGCCGGCCAGGTGCAGTTCGCGCACGCACGCCATCGGCACCAGGATGCCCAGGCGGCCGTCGTACTTGCCGCCGTTGCGCACCGTGTCGTAGTGGGAACCGGTCATCAGGCGCTTGGCCTGCGGGTCCGCGCCCTGCTCGTTGCCGCCATGGTAGACGCCGACCACGTTGCCGACGGCATCGATCGTCACTTCATCGAAGCCGCACTCGTTGCGCATGCGGTCGGCCAGTTCGCGGGCACAGGCGCGGTGCGCGTCCGTCAGGTACGTCACGCACAGTTCGCCGCGCTCGGCGTAGCCCGGTTCGCTGTGGCAGGCCAGCTGTTCGTGCCAGTCCCACACCAGGTTGCCCAGCGTGGGCTCGGTGCCGAACTTGTCGTTCAGGCGGATCTCGGCGATGCGGTGGATGTTGCGCAGCGCTTCGTCGAACTCGAATTCCACCGGGTTGCCCAGGCGGCGCGAGAACGTGGCCATGATCTCGTAGCGGTTCATGCCCAGGCCACGCGGCCCGCGCACGGCCAGGATGAACGGGAAGCCGAACTTGGCGTTGTAGTCCGCGTTCAGTTTCTGGATGCGTTCGAATTCCTCGGGCGTGCAATCGGTCAGGCCGGCCTTGCTTTGCTCGTTCGTCGATTCGGCGGTCAGCGATTTCGTGACCATCGCCTTGCCGGCCAGCTCCGGGTGGGCCTTGATCAGGCCGAGGCGGGCTTCCTGCGGCGACTCGCGCAGCGTTTCGATCAGCGAGCGCTTCAGTTGCGCGAGGCTGCTGAAAGGCCGGGCGTGCCACGTCTGCTCGGCGATCCACGGCGAATGTTCATAGACGCCATCGAGCATGGCCGTGAATTCGGCCTGCGTAGCGTTGTTCAGTTGTTCCAGGGTCAGCATTGGGGTGTGCATATTATTCCCACGCGAATGCGGTGTCGGGGTTGAATGGATGCGCCTCTTTCCAGTGGCGCGCGATATCGATGCGGCGGGCGACCCAAACCTGGTCATGCTGGCCGATATAGTCGAGGAAGCGCTGCAGCGACCGCATGCGGCCGGGGCGGCCCAGCAGGCGGCAGTGCATGCCGATGCTCATCATCGTCGGCGTCTCGGCGCCTTCCTCGTAGTGCACGTCGAACGCATCCTTCAGGTACTGGAAGAATGGATCGCCATGCGAATAGCCCTGGGGCAGGGCAAAGCGCATGTCATTGCAGTCCAGCGTGTACGGCACCACCAGCTGCGGCGCCTGCGTGCCGTCGGTCTTGCGCACGTTGAGCCAGAAGGGCAGGTCGTCGCCGTAGTAATCGCTGTCGTACTCGAAGCCGCCGTAGTCGGCCACCAGGCGGCGCGTGTTCGGGCTGTCGCGGCCGGTGTACCAGCCGAGCGGGCGCTCGCCCGTCAGTTTGCGGATCGCTTCCATGCCGCGCGCCATGTGCTCGCGCTCGATGGCTTCGTCCACGTTCTGGTAGTTGATCCAGCGCCAGCCGTGGCACGCGATCTCATGGCCCAGTTCCACGAAGGCGGCCGTCACTTCCGGGCAGCGCTCCAGCGCCATGCCCACGCCGAAGATCGTCAGCGGCAGGCCGCGCTTCTCGAATTCCTTCAGGATGCGCCACACGCCCACGCGCGAGCCGTATTCGTAGATGCCTTCCATCGACAGGTGGCGGGCGGGGAAGGCGGCCGGATTGAACATCTCGGACAGGAACTGCTCGCTGCCGGCATCGCCATGCAGCACGGAGTTTTCACCGCCTTCTTCATAGTTCAGCACGAACTGCACGGCGACGCGCGCGCCGCCCGGCCAGTTCGCCTGCGGCCGGTCGCGGCCGTATCCTTTCAGGTCGCGAGGATAGAGTGGATTCATGGTTGCTTTTCTTCTATCGGTTGAGGATTTCAGCCAGGTCCACCTGCTGTGGATCCAGGTTCAGGTTGTGTTGCACATTGATGAGGTGCTTGCCGACCAGCCGCACCGCCGCCTTCACGTCGCGCCGCTCGAACGCATCGACGATCGCCACGTGTTCGCTGTGCGACTCGCCGGCCGAATGCGACGACTGGTGCATCAGCGCGATCAGCGAGGAACGGGTGAGCAGTTCGCTCAGCATCTGCGTCAGCACTTCGTTGCCCAGCATGCGGGCCACCACGAGGTGGAAGTCGGCCAGCAGGCGCGTGCGCCCCGGCACGGCCGCATCGTTGACCGCCGCGCTTTCCAGCGCGAGGTGCTCGCGCAGCTGGCGGATCTGCTCTTCGGTGATGGTGGCGCACAGCCGCTTGGTGACGGCCGTCTCGAGGATGCTGCGCATCTCGAACACGTCGCGTGCTTCCTCGGCGGAGGGCGTGGCGACGAACGCGCCGCGGGCCGGTTCCAGCACCACGAGCCGGTCGCGGCTCAACTGGTTGAACGCCTGCCGGACCACGGTGCGCGACACCTCGAAGATGTCGCCGATCTTCTGTTCCGACAGCTTGGTGCCCGGCATCAGCCGGCGTTCGGCGATCGCGGCGGTGATCGAATCGACAATGCGCTGGGTGGCGCCCGCCGCCGGCGCGTGCGCATCCGGTGCCAGCGTGGCGGGAACGATCTTCAGTTGGGTAGGGGATCTGGCCATGAATATCGGGTGATCGGAACATAAACTGGTTGACATCGGAAACAGAGTGTATACACTTTTCAAAAAAAGAAAAGCAAAAAGTGTATGCAATCTGTGCGTACCAGCTGTCGCCAGCGAGTACAATCCGGTGCATTCCAACCAACACCGGCAATCCTGCCGGCCCTACTCGAGAAAAGGAGCCCCATGGGACATTTAAGTACCCACGTACTGGACACGATGAACGGCTGCCCCGCAGCCGGCATGCGTGTGCAGCTGCAGCGCATCGATGGCGACACCGTCACCACGATCAAGAGCCTCGTGCTGAACGCCGACGGTCGTAACGACGGCGGTCCGCTGCTCAATGCCGAAACGATGGCGGTTGGCCGCTATCGCCTCGTGTTCTCGGTGGCCGAATACTTCCGCGGACGCGACGTGCGCCTGCCGGAACCGGCCTTCCTGGACGAGGTGCCGCTCGACTTCGGCATCGCCGACGCCGCCGGCCACTACCACGTGCCCCTGCTGGTCAGCCCGTGGTCGTATTCGACGTATCGTGGTTCCTGAGCCACAAACCGTAATTAGTTAGACGCCGTATATCCAGCTTAGACTGGATCGTATACAGTTATTAGTGTCGCCGCGGAGCACACCGGTACCGCCCCAAGCGTTGCCGATGGATGCGATGATTTGCCCCACACAGAGCCCGCTGTGGTGAGGGGACAGTACGGTGATCACACCGTGCTTCTCTGCTTGTTTGAGGCTCTATGGATATGTACTTGATGGACTGGGTCAACCTGCTGTTGCGTTGGACCCACGTCATTACCGCGATTGCCTGGATTGGCGCATCGTTTTACTTTGTTTTCCTCGACAACAGTCTCGAGAAGCCCACCGCGCCGGATCTCGTCGCCAAGGGCGTTGACGGCGAATTGTGGGCCGTCCACGGCGGTGGTTTCTACCACCCGCAGAAATACCTCGTCGCTCCGAAGTCCATGCCGGACCACCTGCACTGGTTCTACTGGGAGAGCTACGCCACCTGGCTGTCCGGTTTCGGCCTGTTCACGGTGCTGTACCTGTTCAATGCCGGCACGTTCATGGTCGACAAGTCGGTCTACGACTGGCCTGCACAGAGCGCCGTCATCGGTGCACTGGCCTTCCTGGTCGTGTTCTGGCTGATCTACGACACCATCTGCCGTTCCCTCGGCCGCACCAAGAACGGTGACATGAAGGTGGGCCTGATCGTGTTCGGCTTCGTGGTCTTCGCCTCGTGGCTGGCCTGCCAGCTGTTCGCCGGCCGTGCAGCGTTCCTGCTGGTGGGCGCGATGATGGCAACCGCGATGAGCGCCAACGTGTTCTTCTGGATCATTCCTGGCCAGCGCAAGGTCGTGAAGCAGCTGAAGGCCGGCGAGCCGGTCGACCCGATCTACGGCTGGCGCGCCAAGCAGCGTTCGGTGCACAACACCTACTTCACGCTGCCGGTGCTGTTCGCCATGCTGTCGAACCACTACGGCTTCCTGTACTCGGGCGAGCATAACTGGATCGTGCTGGTCCTGATGATGATGACGGGCGCCCTGATCCGCCACAGCTTCGTGGCCCGCCACAAGGCCCTGGTGCATGGCAAGCGCGTTCCTTGGGAACACGCGTTCGGTGGTACCGCCGCCATGGTCGCACTGATCATCTGGCTGGTGCCCGCACCGCAAGCCGAAGCGCCGGTCGAAGCCGCCGCGCCTGTCGCCACCGATGGCGCCACCGCAGCGGTCGAGCAAAGCCCGTTCGCCAAGGTCAAGACCGTGGTCGACCAGCGTTGCGTGATGTGCCACTCGGCGACGATGCAAAGCAAGGGCATCCGCCTCGATTCCACCGGCGAAATCAAGCGCCATGCGCAGGCCCTGTACCAGCAGGCCGTGGTGGCGAAGCTGATGCCGCTGAACAATGCGACCAACATGACCCCTGGCGAGCGCGATCTGCTGAAGAAATGGTATGAGGATGGCGCCAAGACGGAATAAGCCGTCGTGAAGCCACGCCGTTCAACCAACAACCAAAGCAAAAAGCAATAAAGCAAAAAAAGCAATAAAGCGATTCGAGTCGCAAGCGCGTGCCGGGTCCGGCCAGCTGCAACATGCATTCTGAAGTTTCATATAACAACCAGGAGACAAGGCATGAAGCAACAACAATTGGACCGGGCCCCGCCGCCCGGGTTGGAAATCGACCCGGTCGACGAGCGCTTGCCGCTCGGCCGCCTGACGGCACTCGGCCTGCAGCACGTTCTCGTGATGTATGCCGGTGCCATCGCCGTGCCGCTGATCGTCGGCCGCGCCCTGCAGCTGTCACCCGAACAGGTGACGATGCTGATCTCGGCCGACCTGTTCTGCTGCGGACTGGTGACGCTGATCCAGTCCCTCGGCATGACGAAGTATTTCGGCATCCGCCTGCCCGTGATGATGGGCGTCACCTTCGCCGCAGTCGGCCCGATGGTGGCGATCGCCAACGGCCTGCCGGGCGTCGATGGCGCCCGGGCCATCTTCGGTGCGGGTATCGGGGCCGGTGCGCTGGCCCTGCTGCTGGCACCGGCAATGAGCCGGATGCTGCGCTTTTTCCCGCCTGTCGTTACCGGCACCATTATCCTCGTCATCGGCATCACGCTGATGCGCGTGGGGGTGGGCTGGGCGATGGGCGGTCCCGACACCACGGCACGCGCCGTGGACGTGCCCACGCTGGTCTCGATGGTCGACCAGCTGAAGGCCGATGCGGCCGCTTCCGCCGCGCCGCTGGCTTCCAAGCTGCCGGGCCCGATCCCGACGGTGGCCAACCCGAACTACGGCGCGCTCGACAACCTGGGCATCGCCACCTTCGTGCTGCTGTTCATCGTGTTCACGGTGCGCTATGCCAAGGGCTTCCTCTGCAATATTTCCGTCCTGCTCGGCATCGTCGCCGGCTGCGCTGTCGCGTATTCGATGGGCAAGATGAACTTCGATAAGGTGGCCGGCGCCAGCTGGTTCGAACTGGTCACGCCGTTCGCCTTCGGCATGCCCACGTTCGACATCGTCATGATCCTCACGCTCACTGTCGTGATGATCGTGGTGATGATCGAATCGGCGGGCATGTTCCTCGCGCTGTCCGAAATGACGGGCACGAAGGTCGACCAGCAAAAGCTGGCCGCCGGCCTGCGCACCGATGGCCTGGGCACGCTGATCGGCGGCATCTTCAACACCTTCCCGCACACGAGCTTCTCGCAGAACGTGGGCCTGGTGGCGGTGACGGGCGTGAAGAGCCGCTGGGTATGCGTGGCGGGCGGCGTCATCATGATCGTGCTGGGCATGCTGCCGAAGCTGGCGGCGGCGGTCGAGGCGATTCCCCAGTTCGTGCTGGGCGGCGCCGGCCTCGTGATGTTCGGCATGGTGGCGGCAGCGGGCATCCGCATCCTCAACCGCGTCGACTTCCGCACCAACCGCTTCAATCTGTACATCGTGGCGCTGTCGATCGGCTTCGGCCTGATTCCACTGGTGGCGCCGCACTGGGCGCAGCAGATGGCGCACAGCCTGCACCCGCTGCTGGAATCGGGCATCCTGCTGACCGCCGTCGCGGCCGTGGCGCTGAACGTGTTCTTCAACGGGTCCGGCACCAAGGACGAGGCGCACGAAGCGGAGCTGTCGCACGCGTAAGCAATCCGTTCCGCCCGGGTCAGGTGGCCCGGGCGGAATTCTCATCACGGCATCCAGTACCGGTTGATGTCATCGAATCCCCACTTCCCCGCCTCCTCGCGACTCGCGATCCCGTCAGTCGACCCCGCCATGTTCAGGTCCACTTCTTCCGGCGCGATGTAAGCCATCGACCGGGCCGAGAAAAACACGCGCACGACCGGCTTCAGCAGCGACTTGCTGTTGTCGACCACCACGCCGAGCCGGTGTGATTTCAGGCGCAGCAGCGTGCCCACCGGATAGATGCCCATGCATTTCACGAACGCGGCAAACAGCACCGGGTCGAAATGGCCTTCGCGCGTCCATTCGGCCATGCGCTTGAGCGATTCGGCCGGGCACCATCCCGACTTGTAGGGGCGGTTCGATGTGATCGCATCGTAGACATCGCAGATGGCGCCCATCCTGGCGTGCACCGAGATCTGCTCGCCCTGGAGCCGGTCGGGGTAGCCTTTGCCGTCGAACCGTTCGTGGTGGTGCAGGCACACGTCCCGCGCGATGTCTGGCACGTCCTGCCAGCCGGCGAGCGCGGCGAAGCCCTTGGCCGGATGCTGCCGGACGACCGCGAATTCCTCGTCCGTCAGCTTGGCGGGCTTGTTGAGGATCCCGGTCGGGATGGCCGCCTTGCCCAGGTCGTGCAGCAGTCCGGCCAGCCCGCAGTCGCGCACTTCCTCGTCGGGCAGGCCGATCTGGCGCGCCAGCGAAACCATCATCGCGCAGACCGCCACGGAGTGCAGGTAGGTGTAATCGTCGGCCTGCTTCAGGCGCACGAGATTGATGAGCGCACCCTGGTTGCGCATCACCGAGGCGGCCACGTTTTCAACGAGCGTCACGGCTTCCGAGACGTCGGCGAGGCGGCCCATGCGCGCCTCGCGGAACAGGTTCATGACGGCGCCCTTGGCGCGCACGATGACTTTCGCTGCCCGGTGCATCTCTTCCTTCGTCGAGCTGTGCTCCGCCGGCGCAAAGGTGAAGGGCGCGCGGGCTGCCGCGGGTGCGGGCGGAACGGGCTGCGCAGGCTCGCGTGCTTCGGCTGGCGGTGCGGCTTGTACGTCGGCGCCCCGGGCGGTATCGATCCACAGCGTGGTGATGCCGGCGGAGCGGATCTTGCGCAGCGATTCTCGGGAGTCGACCAGGAACGAGGTTTGCCAGAGGGGCGAATCCAGCCAGGAGCCACCCGCCTTGTGCACGTACATGCCGATCCGGGCCTGGTCGATGGAAATCTGCTTCAGCACGACGGCACCATGGGTTCCGTCGGCCGGGCACGAGCGTGTGGAGGCGTAAGGGCAAGGGAGGGCTGCATGTCACATTCCAGAAATGATGGAAGGCGGATGCGAGGCCTCTCCGGTGGCGTGACTGGCGCTGGGTGGGGCAGTCCGCGTGTGCGACTATAACATGCTGTAAAGAAACAAAGATAGAGCATGTTGCATGTTGACATCAGCCTGCACGCCGGAAGCACGACACTGTCCGGTCGCCTGTGTCGACAGGCACCAGCGCGGTCAGAACCGGTGCTGGATCCCCGCCAGCACGCTTTTCTGCCGGCTGCCGAACCCGGCCTCGTCACGCGCGAGTCCCACGAGCAGGCCATGTTTGGCCTTTGCAATCGCAGCGGTGACGTACAGGTCGGTGCGGCGGGACAGCGCATAGCGCACCCGCCCGACGACCATCACGGGGTCGGCTTCGGCGGCGCCGTGCCGCACATCCTGGTAGTAAACGACGCCGGCCAGGGTGACGGCCGGCGTCACCATCACGTTCGTGCCCGCCCAGTACAGACGTGCCCGAACATCAGGCGTTCCCGCGGCTTCCTGCCGGTAGTCGCGCATCGCGGCCTGCAGTTTCACGGTCCCCGCCGAATACATGGCGCCCAGGTGCCACGCGGTGGTGTCGCCGCGCGTGCCGGTTGCCGCCTCCGGCACGCCGTTGATCCGTTCGTACGCCGCCATCGCCGACCATGGCCCGGCCATGTAGTTGACGGCCACGGCGCCTTTCGCGCCATCGCCGCTCGACGACCCTTCGCCCGCGCCATAGCTGGCACCGTAACTCAGGTTGCCCATCTTGCCCTGATACTTGACGAGATTGTCGAACGCGAACGCCATGCCGTATTTGCTGGCGCCGCTGGCATTGCCGGCCGGCGCCCACGAGTACTGGGGCGCGTATCCCATCGGATCGTAGGGCAGCACGAAGTCGTACACGGTGGTGAACGCGCGGCCGAGCAGCACAGTGCCCCAGCGGCCTTCCAGTCCCACGGTGGCCTGGCGCTTGAACAGCGGCGTGTCGGCCACGCCGGTGTCGGCCGCGATGCCCATCTCCAGCTGGAACAGCGCCTTCAGGCCGCCGCCCAGGTCTTCGCTGCCGACGAAACCGAGGCGCGACGTGTTCATGCCGCCGGAATTGATGCGCAGCGTGTTGCCTTTGTCGGCGCCGGCGTTATCGATCACGCCGATGTTCATGTCGACCAGGCCATACACATTCACGTTCGATTGCGCCGCGGCGGTGCCGCAGGCAAGGGCGCACACGCCCCATGCGAGCTTGCGTTTCATGGTGTCTCCGTATTTTTTTGGGCGCGCCGGGTCCTTGCCGGACCGGCGTCGGTGATGCAGGGGGAGGGCGGCCTGCCGGGCGATGCCGGCAGGCCGCGGGCGGGTCAGCGGTCGACGGCCTGCTTCGGCAGCAGGGTAACGAGGCAGGCGCCGATCAGCAGCATGGCCGAGGTGAGCATCAGGCCGGCGCCCTGCTTGCCCGTGAAGTCGTTCAGCCAGCCGACGAGCGATGGCGAGAAGAACCCGGCCAGGTTGGCGATGCAGTTGATCGTGGCGATGCCGGCCGCCGCCGCCATGCCGCCCAGGAAGGCGGTGGGCAGCGCCCAGAATTGCGAGGTGCCGCACAGCGCACCGGCCGCCGCCACGCTGAGCAGGGCCAGCGCCGTGCCCACACCGTCCGTGAAGGGCAGGGCGAACAGCGCGATGGCCGCAGCCACCATCGGCACGCCGCAATGCATGCGACGGGCGCGGGTGCGGTCCGAATTGCGGCCGACCAGCGGCAGGCAGACCAGCGCCACCAGGTAGGGGATCGCCGCCAGCAGCCCGACTTCTTCCATGCCGCTCACGCCGGCGTTCCTCACAATGGTCGGCAGCCAGAACGTCAGGCCGTACTGGCCCATCACGATGCAGAAGTAGATCGCCGTGAGCAGCCACAGGCGCTTGTCGGCCAGGAAGTCGCGGATCGTCTGGTGCGCCGCCTTGCCGTCGTTCTCGGCGGCGATGTTACGCTGCAGGACCGCCTTTTCCTCGGCCGACAGCCACTTCGCGCCGGCGATGCTGTCGTCCAGGTAGAACAGGATCGTGATGCCGAGGATCAGCGAGGGAATGGCTTCCAGCGCGAACAGCCACTGCCAGCCGCGCAGCCCATGCACGCCGGCAAACGATTCCATGATCCAGCCGGACAGCGGCGCGCCGACGATCGAGGCCAGCGGGATCGCCATGAAGAACAGCCCCATCACCTTGGCCCTTCGCGCGGAAGGGAACCAGTACGTGATGTACAGGATTACGCCGGGCGCGAAACCTGCCTCGGCCACGCCGAGCAGGAAGCGCAGCACGTAGAACATGGTGGGCGAACTGACAAAGGCGAAGCTGGCCGAAATCATGGCCCACGTGATCATGATGCGCGCCAGCCAGCGGCGGGCGCCGAAACGGTGCAGGATCATGTTGCTCGGCACTTCGAACAGGAAGTAGCCAAGGAAGAAGACACCGGCGCCCAGGCCGTACACGGTATTGCTCCACTGGAGGTCGGACAGCATCTGCAGCTTGGCGAAGCCCACGTTGACGCGGTCCAGGTAGGCGCCCAGGTAGCACAGCATCAGGAAGGGCACGAGCCGGCGCGTGACTTTCGCATAGGCCCGGGTTTCGATGTCGGTGGCGCCGGACGGGAAGGCGGCGCCCGCCGCGGGTGTGACGGTAGGTGTTTTCATGCGTGTCTCCAAATGTTCTGTCATCGCGCCGGAGGTCTTGCCGCCTCCTTGCGCCTGCGGGAAACTGCTGGCGGTCCGGCGCTCAGCGCAGCCAGGACCGGATGCTGCCGACCATCGCCTCCGTCGAGATGCAGTAGCGGTCGTGCAGCGTGGGCAGCGCGCCGGCATCGAGGAAGGCGTCCGGCAGCGCGATCTGGCGGAACGCCGGCGCCACGCCCGCGCGCAGCAGCGTGCCCGCCACCGCCTCGCCCAGGCCGCCCACCACGGAATGGTTTTCCGCCACCACCACGAGCCGGCCGCTGCGCGACGCTTCGCGCACGATGGTTTCCGTGTCGAGCGGCTTGATCGTCGGCACGTGCAGCACGGCCACGCCCACATTATCCTGCGCCAGCGCCTGTGCCACTTCCAGCGCCCGCATCGTCATGATGCCACTCGAAATCACCAGCACGTCGCGGCCATCGCGCAGCAGCTTTGCCTTGCCCAGCTCGAATTTGTAATCGTACTCGTCGAGCACGAGCGGCACTTTCCCGCGCAGCAGGCGCATGTAGACCGGGCCCTTGTGCTCGGCGATGGCGGCCGTCGCCTGCTCGGTGTCGAGCGCATCGCACGGGTCCACGATCGTCAGGCCCGGCACGCCGCGGAAGATGGCGATATCCTCGGTGGCCTGGTGACTCGGGCCGTATCCCGTGGTCAGGCCGGGCAGCGCGCAGGCGATCTTCACGTTCAGGTTTTCCTCGGCGATCACCTGGTGGATGAAGTCATAGGCGCGGCGCGACGCGAACACGGCATAGGTGGTGACAAATGGCGTAAACCCCTCTTTGGCCATGCCGCCGGCGGCACCCATCAGCAGCTGCTCGGCCATGCCCATCTGGAAGAAGCGCTCGGGGTACTCCTTCGCGAACAGGTGCATGTCCGTGTATTTTGACAGGTCGGCGCTCATGCCGACGATGTCGGGCCGGCGCGCGGCCAGATCCACCAGCGCGTTGCCGAACGGCGCGGCCACGGTGCGCTGGCCTTCGCTGGCGATGGAGGCGATCATCGCCGACGTGGTCAGGCGCGGTTTGTTCACAACGGCATTCATGCTTGGTCTCCTGCTTGGTCTTTTGCCTGGGCTTCATCGAGGATGGCGATGGCCTGCTGCCATTCGTCGGCCTCGACGCGGATGAAGTGGTTCTTGTCGCGCTGTTCCAGGAACGGCACGCCGGAGCCCATCAGCGTGTCGAACAGGATCACGCGCGGCTGGGGCGCGGAATGGTTGCGGGCCGCATCGAACGCCGCCAGCACGGCCGCGATGTCGTTGCCCTGCGCGCGCTGCACGTGCCAGCCGAACGCTTCCCATTTCTGCGCCAGCGGCTCGAAGCCGAGCACCTTCGTGGACGGGCCATCGGCCTGCTGGTTGTTGATGTCGACCAGCGTGATCAGGTTGCCCAGGCCGAAGTGCGCGGCGGACAGCGCCGCTTCCCATGTCGAGCCTTCATCGAGTTCGCCATCGGACATGGAGTTGTACACGAAGGCCGGATTGTTCTTCTGGCGCAGGCCCAGCGCCATGCCGACCGCGATCGTCAGGCCCTGGCCCAGCGAGCCGCCGGAGATTTCCATGCCGGGGGTGTAGGTGGCCATGCCGGACATGGGCAGGCGGCTGTCGTCGCTGCCATAGGTTTCCAGCTCGGCTTCCGGCAGGATGCCCGCCTCGAGCAGCGCGGCATACAGCGCGATCGCATAATGGCCGTGCGACAGCAGGAAACGGTCGCGGCCTTCCCATTCCGGCGCATCGGCACGATAATGCAGCGCGTGCCGGTAGGCCACGGCGAGGATGTCGGCCATGCCGAGCGCCTGGCCCACATAGCCCTGGCCCTGCACTTCACCCATCCGCAGCGCATAGCGGCGGATGCGGTAGGCGGCGGCCTTCAGGGCACTCAAACGGTCTGGTGCTTCGAGTTTCATTGCGGTCTCCGGTATCGAATCGTTGGTCTTGTCACGAAACCAGTGTAAGAATTGAAAGACCGACCGTATAGCGAGTAATTCTTGGCGATAGATGAAACCAGTTCAGCGATACCGCGCCCTGCGCAAGGCTTCCCTCAAGGGCTTGCAGGCTTTCGAAGCCGCCTACATGCATCGTTCCTTCGCCGCCGCCGCGCAGGAGCTGTCGATCACGGCATCGGCCGTGAGCCATTCGATCCAGACACTGGAAGAAGCGCTCGGCACGCTGCTGTTCGAGCGCGCGCGGCGCGGCGTGGTGCCGACGGAAGAGGGGGCCCGGCTGTATGACGTGATCCGCCGCTCGTTCGGCGACATCGACGACGAGCTGCGCACGATCCTCGACCGCGGCAGCAAGCAGCAGGTGGTGACGATCCAGTGCGCGCCCAGCTTCGCGGCGATCTGGGTGATGCCGCAACTGCCGGCCTTCCTGCGCGCCCATCCGGACATCGACGTGCGCCTGTGGGCCGTGCACCAGGCACCGGACTTTTCCAGCAGCGGCGTCGACGTGGCGGTGCTGTACGGCAGACCCACCGCCTCGGCCGGCGTGCACGTGGAACCGATTTCGGAACACGAGCGTTACCTGCCGGTCTGCAGCCCGAAGCTGGTCGATGGCTGGACCCTGCCGCTGCCGCCTGGCGATATCGAGAATTTCTATCTCATCCAGAACGACGTGTCGCTGACCTCATGGGATGAATGGATCGGGCGCTTCGCGCCGGAATGCCGGCACCCGGTGCGCGGGCTGCGGCTCGACCGCGCGTTCATGACCCTGAGCGCCGCCGAGAACGGCCTGGGCATGTGCATCGAGAGCACGGTGCTGGTGCAGGACTATCTTCGGGATGGGCGTCTGGTGTGTCCGTTCGGCGAGCTGGCCATCGAGGCGCGGGGGCATTACCTGGCCGTGCCGAAGAGCCGTGAAGGCTTGCAGGCCGTGCGCACGGTGGCGGACTGGATTCGCGGCTTCGTGACCGACACCGTCCGTTAGCGCGGAACAGCCCTGCCAAGCGCCGACAGCGACCGGGCCGCGACATCTGCGCCCAGGCCCCAGACGAGCGCTCCGAAGTAGTCGCTGAAGTGCGCCCCGAACGTAGGAGATCCGCCGAGGTACAGGATTTCATAGCCGACCAGGCAGAGGACCACCACCCCGGCCAGTTCCAGCAACCAGCCCCATGCGGCTAGTACACGGGGGCGCACGCTTTTCCACCTGCCAGGCTGCGGCGGGTTATCTTGCGGCATCTTCATTTGCAGTTCCAGGCCGTCGCTGGCGACCGGCGCTGCCGCATCGCGCAGCAGCTGCTGGTGTTGCATTTCAAGCTCCGCGAGCATGCCGCCCAGCCCGACCTGCTGCGCGAGTCTGGTCAGCCGTTGCTGCAGGGCGGCGGAAGCGAGCGCCGAGCCCGCGAGATGGCCGATCTTCTCCAGCAGGGCCACGCGGCCTGCGGCATCTGGGAGCGCAGTGGCGAATTCGGCCAGTTTGCCGTCGTCGATCATACGCTGCAATTGCGCCAGGAACATCGGCTTCTGCGGCTGTATGTCCGTGTTCAGCAACGCCACACGCGTTCGCAGCGAGCCGAGCTCGCGCTGGGCCGCCAACAAAGGCTTCCCGTGTTCGTTCATGAATTTGACCCCGCGACCCAGCGCGATGCCCGCGCAAAGCAGCGCCAGCACGCACCAGGGTGAAGCCCGCACGAGGACGTCGACCGGAACAGAGACGAAGCGGTCGCTTCCCTCGACGCCGAGCCGGGCGTAGCTGCTGTACTTATCAGGTCGCACGCCCAGGGCGTTCACTTGCAGGATCCAGTTCCCGTCCTTGTCACGCGACAGGCGTTTCTCTCCGGAGAAGTCGCCGTATCCGCGCGCCGACATCAAGGGCGACAGCGCGTACCGGTCCAGGGCAACGCCATCGGGCAGCCCTGATACGAACAGTGCCGCCTTGCCGATGACCGGCACGCCGGACAACGGTTCCGTCCCCGGCGCACCGCTCCTCATCACGGGCAGGGAAATGATCGGGGGGACGATCGCCAGCGTAGCTGCCGCCGGGAAACGCACCTGGAGCGAGATCTTCAGCTTCTCTTTAAAGTCCTTGCCATTGGCGACCGTCACGGTGCCGTGGTAGTTGCCGTAGCGCTCGGGCAGTGTACGGATTCGAAGTTCGTACACGAGCCCCGTCAGGTCGCCGGCCTTCGGTTCCACCACGACTTGCGCCGGATCGATGCGGGCCACGTCGGGCGTGCAACGCACAAGGGGCGTGGCCCTAAATTGTAAGGTGGCCTTTGCTTCGCCCTCGGCCGCGCTGAATGTCAGCGTGCGGATATCGCTGTCCTTGCCGGGTTCGCCTGAAAGTGCAATGGGCGCCGTATCGTCGAGCGTGAGCGCGGCCAGCCTGCCCGGTATTGCCAAGCAGGCCACGGCCAGCAGGATACGCCAGAAGTGTTTCATGGCTGATCGGCGCGGGACCGACCGAGGGACCTTCGGCACTGCTTGAACAGGCGCCGTGCGGCGCCGGCTAGCTCTACGCCTGCCGCGCCGGCGCGGTCGCCGCTCGCGGCGGTCGCATGAGGCGTTTTGCCGGTGTAGGCGTCGAGCATCGATACGACCGGCGCATCCGGTTCGGTCGGGGCGACGATCGCCATCGCCATGCGCACGAGTTCCACCTGATCGGTCCCGTGTGCCAGCGCTGCGGCCGTGAAATGGCCGGCCGCCCCTGCGCTATCCGCCTTCCTGCAAATCCGCCCGGTGCGGAGGTCGCGCATATCGCGTCCCAGGGAGTTCGCCAGCGCGAGGGTTGCGGCAACGCCGTTCGGACTTGCACCGAATTCCCGCGCCAGTACCTCGAGCCGGTCTCGCGCGGCCTCGTCGACACCGAAATCGCCAAACGCGAAGGCCTTGCCGACTGCCGCGTCGAGGGACAGGTGGGCGATGCGCCGTTCCGCTTGCGTTACCGGGGCGCGAATGACGATGGTGCAGAGCTGGCTGCGAACGACGTTACGTGAACCGTCGCCCAAGTCGAATTCCGCCGAGACCTGGTAGCGGCCCGTGTGACGGAAGGTGAAGCCGGTGTTGGTGTAGAAGACCTGCGCCACGCCATGCAGGGACTGGCCTGGCTCCAGCAGCACGGCGGGCCTATCGCCGCAGGCCACGATCAGGTCGCGAACGTCGTCGAGCTCGCGGTGTGGTGGCTTGACGAGCAGGCGCAGGTTGCCGCCGGAGAGGTTCAGGCCCTTGGGCACGGTGCGTGGCTGGCTACCGGCATTGGTCAACGTAAACTCGGCCTTGACGAACTCTCCGCGGTAGGCAACTTCCGGCAGGACGACAACGAGGTCCAGGCCGTCGCATTCTTCACGCGTCGCGAGTAGCCCGGCGGCGTCGACAGGTTCGTTGACGCCGCTGGCAAGGCTGCCGTGCCCCCAGCCAAAGCGCTTCCAGCCCGGCGCGACCTGTGGATCCGGCGAGTGAATCAGCGAAGCACGGCTATGGTCGTCGAACGCGAAGTCGATGTTGGCCGGAAAGGGCAGCTCTTCGGTCGCGAACATCATCAGGTCGCCGGTCTGGTTCATGATCGAGGTGCCCAGAGGGACGCCATGCACGTCGTGCTTTGGATGGAACAGGTTGAACGCGTGCCCCGCCTCGTGCACGAGTGTGCGCAGGAAGGCTTCGGGCACGTTGCCGATCTTTTGCTTTCGGACGAGGCCGGAGACGCGGGGATGATCCGGCAGCTGCATGTCGAAGAAACCGCACACACCTTCCCGGTGCGGTGCCGTGTCGTCGAACATGAGGCCAAAATTGTCTTCGTGCGCCGAGCCGATCAGCATCCACAGCCGCCAGGCACTGCCGGCATGGGCGGGACTGCGATGGGTGGCTAACGCATTTGCCAGTTCGATGGCCGACAACGCGCCGTCCGACGGGACGGTGCGCTCGTCGATGTGGACCGTGCAGTCCATCCCGGCGGCACGGTAGATGTCGGTAAAGTCCATGGCAACCCCACCATCACCCGCCAGCACCGGGAACGCGCGCCCGGCCATGACGTCGACCTCGATCTTGCAGCCGCGGTAGCAAGGCGACGTCTTTGTCAGCCTGGCGGTATAGGTTTCGCCGCCGAGGATCGCGTTGCCGGCGATGGCCACGGTCTGCTGCGGCAAGGCGGGATCGGCATGCCGGGTCGCGCCCGATAAGTCGAATTCCATATAGCCGGTGTCCTTGCCGCTGTTTTCCCGTGAAATGAATTCCTGCGTGACGCCGTTCCACAAGTGGCGCTCGAACCTCACGGCCAGCTTGCCTGCGTCGTAAACAGTACCCAGTGACCGGAAGTACCAGCTGTATTCGTCGAACGGTAACTGGGGATACCAGTGCGCTCCGAACCGGGCGGCATCCACCATCTCTTCCAGTGACAAACTCGCCGCGTTGGCGCCATCCTGCGGGCGCACATAGACGTCGCCGGAAACCCTGATCCTTCCGGGCGCAACCTCGATGCGCGCGCTTCCCCGTATGGCGACGGCCCCATTGCCGGCGGCCCCCTGCAGTTCGAGCAGCCAGCAGCCGTCGAGGTCTCCGAGTGGAACGGCCGGAGACGGGGCATCGACGCGGATGCCGTGCGCGCCGGAAGGCACGCCGGCCAGCATCCGCGCCAGCGCCAGCGATCCGTCTTCATCGGACTCAATTACCTGCTCTGCAACATGATAGCCGCCGAAGAGCGTCGTGTACCTGGCCATGATGGCACTCCTTCAGTTGCATGCGGTGCCGGCACCCAGATTCAGCAGCGCCGCGGTACATTGCGCCTTGAGGGCCGCGGCGGCGCTGGTCGTCTGAAACTTGTCGATGCATGCCGCAGCAGCGGGTTCGGCTTTCTTGCCGGCGCGGGCGGCCTGGTTGAATTCCCTGAGGGCCTTGCGCACGGCGCCAGCCTGCGCCGGGGTTGGCGCGTCCGCATCCCGGCATTCCTCGAGTGCTCCCAGCGCGGCCACCTGCTTGTCGTCGTAACTTGTCTGCGCGGCCTCTTCGGCCTGCCTACCAGTTTCGCGCGTGCTGGCCCGGTTGGCTGGCACAAGCCGATTCTGCAGCTCGGTGGTGATAGTTTCCTTCGAGTCGCCGAACACGCCGGCCACGAACGCGAGGAACTTGCTGGCATCCTGGGTTTCCGTGACGGCCGCCGACACGATCCAGGGTTCTTGTTCCTCACCGACGCTCATCGTGAACAGGTCCGACTCATGGGGGGAGCGATTGATGACGAAAGCAGTCGTATCGAACCTGGTCAAGTGAGCCGGATCGACATACTGGCGCGCCACGCCGGGTTCGAGCTTGCCGATGACCAGGGTTGCGGCAGGATTGCCGGCCGCGTCCGCGGCTTCCAGCGGTGAGTGTATCGAAATGAAGACTGCCACGTGGCGGGTCGGATCACGACGTAGCGAGCGGGTGAATAACGGTTCATTCATCCGCACATATTGCGGCGCGATCGTCAGTGCATTGCCTTTGGCAACTAGAATACGTCCCTCGAAGACAAAATCCGGCTGCGCTGCCAACCATAAGCGGTTGTCCCACAGTGCATCGAACCGTTTCTTGTCGATATAATCGCCCGATTTCCACTGCTGGAAGTCGGCAACCTTGCGATTTTCTGGTGTCGGCAAGCCTTTGTCTGAAAGTGGGAAGGGATCGGAATGGAACCACCCCCGCACGATCTGGATGCATGGTCCGAATTGTTTGGAGGAAAATAGGATATTGCGCGAGGTCTTGGCCGTTACCGCTTTTTCCTGCGACGCTTCGGTCAGCGCGGCACCTATGTGATTGACCCCGGCGGAAATGGCATTACTGAGCAATGCCGCGCCAATCGCTGCAGTTTCAGGAGCTTTCTCAATGAAGGCGCACGGGCCAATCGCAACCTGCGTTTCGTAGCGCGCATCCTGGGCATAGGACGGGCGCTCTGCGGTGTCTTCCCGCATCTTTAGGCCGCTGCACGCGCCAAGAAGCGGCAGCAGCATGGACAGCATCAGCATCCTAGTTGTGGTGTACATGATTGCGTCTCCTTAATTGAATCCGGCGGCTAGGTGGGCTTGGATAAATTCTTCCAGTGCGCCCGCGAGCACGAGTGCGACGTTGTGACGGGGGTGCGCCTCCGCATCGGGATTTGCGGCGTGGCCTTGCGTATGCAACGCAATCACGGTGCCGGTCAGGGTGTTACCGGAGACCTGAAGGACCGGTGCGCCGCTGTGTCCGCGCGCGGTGTCCACTGCATGCAGCAGTACCCTTGGCGAGTGTGTGGCAGCTTGCGCCCGGTGGGTGAAGAGAGTGCCGGGTTCTATTCCTCCCGGATTTGGATAGCCGGGTACTTCCACCTCGATGTCCCCGCCTGGACTGGAGATAAGCAGGGCAGGGCGTCCGGTCGGGGCAATAGCTAATGCGGCAATGTCGAACTGATCGAATGCGGCGGGTCCGCTATTTCCGAACTGCGCGTGCACCTTGGCGTCGAGCACAGTAATCGGCGCCGATTCCCCGGGAAATCTGACGGCAAAGGCCCGCCTGCCGTTTCCGCGGTCGTCGCGTTCGATTACGTGACCAGCCGTAATCACCGTGGCAGGGCCTGCAAGCCAACCGGTGCCAACCGGTTCGCTGTGTCCGTTCTCGATTATCTCAACCGTGCAGATCGAGCAAAACGGCACTGATGCAAAGGATAGCGCAGGCACCGGTTTCCAGCCAGGCAATCCCGCGACGTCCTCACCCAGTGGTGGCCGATAGCCAATAGGCCGCCGGCCGAGATTTTCATTCGGCATAATCAACTCCCAGTTCTGGTGGTTTATTTCGGCGGTAGTGCGCTCTCGGGAATGGACGGGTTAACCGGCCCCCCTCGTTCGGACAGTTTCACAGATGGTGAATATGCCGACGAGCTGGTTGGATTTTCTTTTGCACTTATGCCGCTACGGGAAGTAAATCTACTCCTGTCGAAAGTGAGTGGCAATGAAATAGTGAAAGCTGTTTGATTTATGAAACAGCATGAATTGCCATGCTTTTTGCGTTGAAATTTTTCCTCCGCATGCAGTCCGGCTTATGCCCTGTATTCCGTTGTAGCCATGCCACGAAAAGGAAGCCCGTATGATTTCAACCCGTCTCTTGCATAGCTCCCTATGAGGGGTAGACGAACCCTTGCATCTCGATTTATAGCTGCGTTGGGATTGGGCTATTACGAAAATCATTGCCGGAACTTGAGAAACAGCTGGAGATCCGAATCACGGGCATTTCCAGTTCTCTCAATGCCGGATCTAACTTAGGTGCGGCGAGCACTTGAGCAAAAAAAGGCAATATGCAATGAAAAGGAATCGAAGATCAGAAGATGGCTTGGATGGAAGCAAGCACTTGCGGCGCCATGACTGCGGCGCTGATGCCCTTCAGGACACGCCCGACGTTGAGGGCTCAAGGCGACAAGGCGAGACGCACAGCAGCGAAGCGGCGACGAATCCGGGCAGGCCGAGTAGGAACACGTTGCTGCGGCCGAACAAGTCGCCGGCATGACGCTGACATATTACGTTAACAACTGGATGGCTGATGACCTTGGGATGCGCGTCCGAACACTGGAGACCAACTTGTCCCGCGCGAGCATTATTTGAGTCTTGCACTAAGTATGTTAGCGCCGATGAGTTCGAAGCAAACAATGAGCACTTTGTGAAAGCAGTAGTGTGTAGGCGGGTATCGACCTCTACGGCTAATTCGGGGCAGCAACTGCCGTGCACTTAACGGCAGCAACCGGCCCAGCAGCGGACTGTGCGAAATGAAGGAAACTCATGCCAACCGTATTACATACACTTGGCCAACTGAAGGTTGGCGACTATTCGGTTTTGTCGAGACTGATATTGATGAACTTGGCGAAATGGTTGCAGAGATACTGCTGTAGAAAGTCACCGCGACGATAACGTGTAATCCATGGGCTCTTCGGTCTCGATGATCGACGCAAGAGTATTTGCCTCGCGTGGTTGCCGGGCTCCGCGATAGCCTGCGATTCCCAGCGTCCTGCCATCATGCGCAGTTTAATAGTCGGGACACCGGCTGCACACAAAAGCGCCGGCTCCGTCGTGCCGACAACCGTTCAGTGAATGAGCATCCCGCCATTTACATCCAGCGTCACGCCGGTGCAGTATGCGGACAAGTCGCTGCCCAGGAACACGACGGCGCCGGCAATATCGTCGGCCCTGCCCAGCCGCGCCAGCGGGATGTCGTTGGCGATCTCGCCTTTTCTCTCTTCCGTCAGCTTGCCTTTGATGATGTCGGTGGCGATCAGGCCCGGCGTGATGGCGTTGACGCGGATGCCATCGGGGCCGAACTCGCGCGCCATGGCCCGCATCAGGCCCAGCACGCCGGCTTTTGCGGCCGAGTAGTGCGGCCCGCCGAGGATGCCGCCGCCGCGCTGCGCCGATACCGACGAGGTGCAGATGATGCTGCCGCTACGCTGTTCCCGCATGGCGGGCAGCACGGCCTGCGACATCAGCAGCGTGCCGCGCAGGCTCACGTCGAGAACTGCGTCGTAGTCGGCCGCGGTGATGTCGAGCGTCTTGCGCGGCTGCGTGATGCCGGCGTTGGCGAACAGGATGTCGATGCGGCCGAAGCGCGCCAGCGCCGCCTGGGCCGCCGCGTCGCACTGTTCCTTGTTCGTCACGTCGGCCACCACACCAAGGTGCTGCGGCCCCAGTTCGGCCGCGGCGCCGGCCGGGTTGGCGCCGGCCAGGTCGAGGATCACCACGTTCGCGCCGTGCGCGGCCAGCATGCGCGCCGTCGCAAAGCCCAGCCCATTGATGCCGGCGCCGCCGGTCACGATTGCCACGCGATCTTTCAGTAACATTTGAGTCTCCGGTTTGTTCATGTCGTGCCGCCATGTTGGCCGACGGCAGGGATGAAAACAAACGAGGAAAACTCAGGGCAGGGCGAATCTATTTCACGGCTGGCGTCCCCGGCAGTGGCACCTGCCGGATGCGGCCATCGGCCTCGTACTCGAGCGGCGCGATGGCGATCGAACGCCGGTGGCTGCCGCCGCCCGGCAGCAGGGCATCGTGGTAGAACAGCCAGCTTTTACCCGCATGCTCGATGATCGCCTGGTGGTTGGTCGAGATCTTCAGGAAGTCCAGCACCACGCCGCGGTAAGTGAATGGCCCGAGCGGCGAGCTGCCTGTCGCATGCACGATCTGCCCGGGCCAGCCGGTCGAAAACGGAAAGTTCAGGAAGGGCGCTTCGCCATAGGCCTTCCTGCCCGTCTTGTTGGCCTTGTCCGCCTTTTCCGTCTTGTCCAGGGCGGGCAAGCCGGCGATGGCCACGTCCAGGATCGGGCCATCGAGCGTGATCATGTCGGCCTTCAGTTTCACCACCTTCGGCACGCGCGTGCCGAAGTACAGGTAAGCCTGGTCATCCTTGTCGACGAAGACGGCCGGGTCGATCGGCTCGTCGCCCGCATTGGCGTCGCGCGCCTTGTCGACCAGCGGCGTGCCGCGGGCATCGGCGAAACCGCCGTCCGGGCGGCTCGAGACCGCCACGCCGATCTTGTCGCCGCCCACCGGCGCGTAGAAGTAGAACTTGCCGTTGCGCTGCGCCGCTTCCGGTGCCCAGGCCTTGGCATCGGGACGCGCCCATTTGAACACGGTCACGTCGAGGGGGATGCCGGCATCCGTCCATGCCTTCATGTCCGGCGACGTGTACAGGCGCCACGTCGTGGAATCCCAGTAGTTGCCGGAGTTGCTGGCGTCGTCGGTGGCGTACAGGTAGAACTTGCCGCCGGCCTGCGTCGTGAAGTAATGCGGCGAAGGGTCGGCGTTGAAGCGTGGGGAGATTGGTTTGCCGGGTTCTGCGCCCGCGGAAAAGGCAAATGCCAGCAGCAGGGCAGGCAGGACGGACATCGGGCGGTGCATCGGCTCTCCGGTAACTGGTTGGTTTTCCCGCGATGGTAACGCGCCGCACCGCGCGCATTGCCCTGCTCGTATGCTTGTGTCAACATGTTGATTATTGTTCCAGGGAGACCGCCATGTCCAGGATATCGATAGCGCTGCTGGCCGCCGCGGCCCTGCTGCATCTGCCCGCCCATGCGCAGCAGGCGCCACCCGGAGCACCGGCCTATGACGCCGCGCTGGCGCAATCGCTCGGCGCCAGCGAGCAGGGCATGCGCCCCTATGTGCTGGTGCTGCTGAAAACGGGGTCCAAACCCGTGCCGAAGGGCGCGGACCGCGACCGGATGTTCGCCGGCCACTTCGCCAACATGGCGCGGCTGGCAAAGGAGAAAAAGCTGGTCATAGCCGGCCCCCTCGATGGCGTGGACGGCGTGCGCGGCATGTTCGTGTTCGCCACCGACAGCCTCGACGAGGCCAGGGCACTGGTCGCCACCGATCCCGTCATCGTGCAGGGCGAGATGGTGGCCGCGTACCATAAATTCTTTTCCACGGCCGCGCTGATGGCCGTGAACGATATCCACCACCGCATCGTCAAAAAGTAACGGAGACCCTCAATGCGCGCGTTCGTCCTGCTCATCGCCCTGTCGGCCAGCCTCGCGGGCTGCCGCTATCTGCCGCACGATACGAACCAGTCCTGCGACAAGCACATGGACTGGAACGACCGCAAGGCCTGCAAGGAACGGGTCACGACCGAATCGAAGGAATGGGAAAAGCGCAACGACAAGTGATGGGCTGTCGGCAGGGCTGTGCATCATCCGCATTGCGTGCGGGCTGAAAGTGTCCAATTGGCAAAGTGATCCGAACATCATGACGTACAATCACGCGCCGGCATCGATCGGCGCTCATCGGAACCACTAACCACTTCGAGACGAATGACTCACCTTCGCACCCCGATTTCCACCCCGCGCCATCTCGCGCGGACCACGTTGGCCATGATGCTGGCGTTTGCCGCTGGCGCACAGGCCGCCACCACCAGCCTGAACGACGCCTGGCAATTCCACCGCGCCGACGCGGCCGGCCTCGCCAGCGCCGACAAGGTGCCGGCCGCAGCCTGGAGCACCGTGAACCTGCCGCACGCGGCGCACATCGAACCGCGCGTTCCGACCGCGCCGTGGCAGGGCACCGTGTTCTACAAGAAGACGTTCGACGCGGCGCTGGCGCCGGGCGAGCGGGCGATCCTGCGTTTCGAGGCGGTGATGAACGTGGCCGACGTCTGGCTGAACGGCAAGCACCTGGGCCAGCACCTGGGCGGCTACCTGCCGTTCGCGTTCGATGTGACCGATCTGCTGAAGGCTGGCGGAAAGAACGAAGTCATCGTTCGCGCGAACAATGAAGATAACGCTATCACCGGCCCGAAGCCGCTGAAGGACCTCGATTTCATCCAGCATGGCGGCATGTACCGCGGCGTCAGCCTGATCACGAAGCCGGCCGTGCACATCACCGATGAAATGCTGGCCGCCACCACGGCGGGCGGCGGCGTGTTCGTCACGTTCCCGCAAGTGGACAAGGCGCAGGCCACCGTGCAGGTGAAGACGGAAGTGGCGAACACCTCGAAGGCCGCGCGCACCGTCACCGTGCGCAACACGCTGGCATGGCAGGGCAAGGAGATCGCCCGCGCGGAACGGAAGGTCACGCTGAAGGCCGGCGAGCGCCGCCACGTGACGATGCCCATGACGGTGGCGCAGCCGAACCTCTGGTCGCCGCAGGCGCCCAACCTGCACGTGCTGGACACGGCCATCGTGGGCGAAGGTGCCGGCGACAGCGTGCAGACGCGCATCGGCATCCGCCGCCTGGCGTTCGACGCCCGCCACAAACTGCTGGTCAACGGCGAACCGGTGCAGCTGCGTGGCGTGAACCGCCACCAGGAATATCCGCATGTGGGCTATGCGCTGTCGCCGCAGGCCGATTACCGCGATGCGCTGCTGATCAAGAAGTACGGTTTCGACTACATCCGCCTGTCGCACTACCCGCAGTCGCCGGCCTTCATGGCCGCGGCCGACGAACTGGGCCTGCTCGTCATCCCGGGCGTGCCGGGCTGGCAGTACTTCAACAAGAACCCGGCTTTTGCCAAGCAGGTGGTCAAGACCTGCGAGGACATGATCCGCCGCGACCGCAACCACGCCAGCGTGCTGGCCTGGGAATGCTCGCTGAACGAGACGGACATGCCGGACGCGTTCGTCGACACGCTGCACAAGACCGTGCACGCGGAGTACCCGGGCGAAGGCGCCTATTCGGTGGGCTGGCTGCCGCGTTCCTATGACATCTACATGCAGGCACGCCAGCACAGGATCGGCGACAAGCATGCGCTGCCGGCCAAGCCGCTGATCGTGTCCGAGTATGGCGACTGGGAATACTATGCGATGAACGCGGGCTTCAACCAGGGCGCCTGGAGCGACCTGAAGCCGGCCGACCGCTCCAGCCGCCAGTTGCTGTCGCAGGGCGAAAAGCACCTGCTGCAGCAGGCCGCCAACGTGGCCGAGGCGCATGACGACAACTTCACGACGCCCGCTTTTGCGGATGGCTACTGGGTCATGTTCGACTATGCGCGCGGCTATGCGCCGGACCTGGAAGCCTCCGGCGCGATGAGCATCGACCGGCTGCCGAAGTTCGCGGCCGAGTTCTTCCGCTCGCAGCGCAGCCCGGAGCAGGCGAATGCACAGTGGGGCGGCGGCCCGATGGTCTTCATCGCCAGTTACTGGACGCCGGAATCGTCGCCGCGCGTGCGCGTGTTCACGAATGCGGAGGAAGTGGAGCTGCGCCTGAACGGCAAGACCGTGGCACGCAAGAAAGCCGCGCCATCGTCGACGCACCCGCGCCTGAAACACCCGCCGGTGGAATTCGACACGGGCGGCTTCCAGTCCGGCGAACTGGTCGCCGTGGCATACACGGGCGGCAAGGTCGTCGCCGAGCACACGGTGCGCACGCCGGGCGAGCCCGTGAAGCTCGAGGTGGCGCTGGACGAGATGGGCGTGCCGAAGGCCGTCGGCGACCTGGTGTTCGCACGTGCCCGCGTGGTCGACGCGAACGGCACCACGGTGCCGGCGTCCGGCCAGGCCGTCACGTTCACGGCCGATCCGGGCTATGAAGTGATCCACAGCCCGCAGGCGGTGACCGAGGCCGGCATCGCCAGCGTGCTGGTGCGCGTGAAGCAGCCGAACGGCACGTTGTCCGCGGCCGCTGGCAAGCTGCAGGGCGCGCTCGCGCCGAAGTAAAGCACGAAAGACCGGCGCCTCGCGTTAGCGCCGTTCAGATAAGCCAAACCCACAGGCAGAAGCCGGGGTCAGACCCAACGGGTCTGACCCCAGACCTCTGCTTTTGGGCTTAATCCACAACTGCTTATGCGGCGAAGCCGCCGTCGATCAGCAGGTCGGCGCCGGTGACGAAGGCCGCTTCCGGGCTGGCCAGGTAGGCGATCATGCCGGCCACCTCGTCGGGCTTGCCGTGCCGCGGCAGCGCCATGAGGCTGTGCATCGTGGCGCCGAACTCGGCGTCGGCCGGGTTCATGTCGGTGTCGACGGGGCCCGGCTGCACATTGTTCACCGTGATACCGCGCGGCCCCAGGTCGCGCGCCATGCCTTTCGCCAGGCCCGTCAGGGCCGATTTGCTCATCGCATACACGGCACCGCCGGCAAACGGCATGCGCAGCGCATTGGTGCTGCTGACGTTGATGATGCGGCCGCCTTCGCCCATGTGGGCCAGCGCCGCTTCCGACGCCACGAAGACGGCGCGCACGTTGATGGCCACCGTCTCGTCGAAATCCTCCAGCGAAAATTCCGCCACGTCGCCCAGGCGCAGTACGCCCGCATTGTTGACGAGGATGTCGATGCGGCCGAACCGTTCGGCCACCGTGTCGATCGCGGCGGTCAGCGCTGCGGCATCGGCGGCGTCGGCCCTGATCGCCAGCGCCGTGCCGCCGGCCGCCTCGATCTCGGCCGCCAGCGCTTCGGCGGCGCCGGCCGACGCCGCGTAGCCGATCGCCACGGCCGCGCCGTCGCGTGCCAGCCGGCGTGCCGTGGCCGCGCCGATGCCGCGCGAACCGCCGTTGATGAAGGCGACTTTGCCGTTCAGCTTCGTGGTCATGATGTGTTCCTTTCGATGAGTGGATGAACCCAGTATGGCCGCGCCAATTGAATGGCGGTAGCCAATGAATGGCGGTTTCTCTTTCAACCGGTGGTTTAAAATGACCCATGGATACCGAACTGACCAGCTACCTGGACGCCTTTCTCGCGGCCGGCGAGGAGCGCAGCTTTTCCGCCGCCGCCCGGCGCCTCGGGTTGACGCCCGCTGCCGTCAGCAAAAGCGTGGCGCGCCTGGAAACGCGGCTGGGCGTGCGCCTGTTCCAGCGCAGCACGCGCAGCCTGGCGCTCACCACCGATGGCGAGCGGCTGTATGCGCAGGTGGGGCTGCCCCGGCGCGACATCGGCGACGCGCTTGCCGCGTTACGGCAAGGCGCTGGCGAGCCGGCCGGCACGCTGAAGGTGTCGCTTGCGCACGCGGTGGGCCGCGACTACGTGGTACCGCTGCTGGCACCGTTCGTGCGGCGCTATCCGGCCGTGGTGCCCGACCTGCATTTCGACAATCGCCAGGTGGATCTCGTGGCAGAAGGATTCGACGTGGCGATCGGCGGCGGCATCGCGTTGACCGAAGGCGTGGTGGCGCGCGAACTGGCCCGCGTGCGGCTCGTGCTCGCGGCAGCGCCGTCCTACCTGGAGGCCAATCCTCCGCCGGAAGGGCCCGGTGACCTGGCGCGCCACCAGGCCGTGGTGCGCCGGTCGCTCGATTCGGGCCGGCTGCTGCCCTGGCAGCTGTACCACCGCGACGGGGTCCAGGTGCTGGCGACGGCGCGTGCGGTCGCGGCGATGAACGATCCCGAAGCCATGGCCCACGCCGCCGCCCGCGGCATGGGCATCGCGCTGCTGCCCCTGGCGCATGCGCTGCCGTTGCTCGACAGCGGGGCGCTGGTGCGCGTGTTGCCGGAATGGGATGGCGGCCTGCGCACGCTGTCGGTCTATTACACGAGCAGGAAGCTGTTGCCCGCGAAGGTGCGGGTGTTCATCGACTTCCTCGTCGATCATTTTCGCGATGGCGGCCTGGCGGCGCGGCTCGCCGGATCGTGACGTAGGCACGGGAAGTAAACCGAACGCTCGTGCGTGACATTCGGAGAGAATTCGTGCGAATTGTCGAGTGTTGCTGGAGGTTGGTAACGATATGCGCGCGAAAGACGGCGTAATGTGTCACATGCAAGCGACAGATTGTGAAAACATCTAGCTGAAGAAACTTTACGTGCGGCAATTGCTTGCGGATAATGGGTTCACGGCGCGCAGGATCGGCGCCGGTCCGCCGCCAGGTGGATCTTGCCCACCTCGCCATCAGGACCCCGCATGAACAGCTCCGTACTCGCCCAGCCCGCTACCGAACAAGATCGCCACGCCGACGCCCTCGCCATCAGCGGCGCGCTGAACCGCGTGCAGGCCATCATCGAATTCCGCCTCGATGGCACGATCCTCCATGCCAACGAGAATTTCCTGAGCACGCTGGGCTATACGCTGGACGAAGTGGTGGGCCGCCACCATTCGATGTTCTGCGCGCCGGACTACGTGCGGTCGGCCGAGTACGATGCCTTCTGGGCCGGCCTGCGCCGCGGCGAGTTCGAACGCGCGCAATACCGCCGCATCGGCAAGGGTGGCCGCGATGTGTGGATCGAAGCATCCTACAACCCGATCCTCGACACCGATGGCAAGCCGTTCAAGGTGATCAAGTTCGCCTGCGACATCACGGCCTACAAGAAGCGCGCCAATGAACACGCGGGTCTCGTCGGCGCCATCGACAAGGCGCAGGCGGTCGTCGAGTTCGACATGCACGGCGTGGTGCTCAATGCCAACGAGAACTTCCTTGCCGTGATGGGCTATGAACTGGGCGATATCCAGGGCGAGCACCACCGCGTGTTCTGCGAGGACGATTACGCTTCCAGCCTGGAATACCGCAAGTTCTGGCAAAAGCTCAACCGCGGCGAGTTCGACGCCGGCCGCTACAAGCGCATCGGCGCCAACGGCCGCGCGGTCTGGATCCAGGCCACGTACAACCCCATCTTCGACCTCGACGGCAAGCCGTACAAGGTGGTGAAGTTCGCCACCGACATCACGGCGCAGGTGGCCCTCGAAGCGGAAGTCGAACGCAAGAGCGAAGAGGAGCGCCGCAAGGTGGCGCTGCTGCTCGCGCAGGTGGAACGGGCCGCGCACGGCGACCTGACCGGCACGCTCGACATGTCCGGCAGCGAACCGATCGACCAGTTGGGCGCCGGCGTCGGCAAGATGATCGCCGACCTGCGCGGCGTGATCGCGCACGTGGTCTCCGAAGTGTCGCGCCTGTCGTCGTCGGCCGGAACGATCGCCGAGCGGTCGAACCTGGTGGCCGGCGGCGCGCAGGCGCTCGGCGCCACGGTAGAAGAGATGAATGCATCGGTCGACGGCCTCACCGCGTCGATCACCACGATCGCGCGCGGCGCGGGCGAAGCCAACTCGCTGGCGCAAAGCACGAAGGAAGCCGCCGAGACGGGTGCGAAGGCGGTGGCCCGATCGATCGAGGCGATGGCGCTGATCAACCAGTCCTCCGAAGACATCAGCGAGATCGTCAAGGTGATCGGCGAGATCGCCAGCCAGACCAATATGCTGGCATTCAACGCCGCGATCGAGGCGGCACGCGCCGGCGAACATGGCCTGGGCTTCTCGGTCGTGGCCGACGAGGTGCGCAAGCTCGCCGAGCGTTCGTCCCAGGCCACCAAGGAAATCTCCAAGCTGATCGCGGAGTCTGTCAAGCGCGTGGCGCAGGGCAGCGAGATCTCGCGCCAGGCCAGCGATGCGTTCGACCGCATCGCCAGCGGCGTGGAACGCACGTCGCTGGCGATCGGCGACATTTCGGCCTCCGTCAACGAACAGTCGCTGTCGGCGCGTGAAGTGGCGGTGGCGATCAACCATATCGCCGAGGAATCGGAAAAGTCCGCCGGCTCCTGCGACAGCATCGCCGTGCAGACCGATGAACTGAACCGCACCGCGTCGGAGCTGAACCAGACCGTCTCGGGCTTCACCGTCTGAGCGGCCGGTCATGCAGACGCTCGACATGACGCCCGCGGCCGCGGCGGCAGCCATCGACGCGGCCCGCGCCACGGCCGCGCGAGCCCTGGCCGACGCGGCGGGGCTGGAGCTGTTCGGCTCCTTCCACCTGGGCGGCGAGGAATTCGCGCTGCCGGCGCTGGCACTTCGGGAAGTGGTCGCCTACCCGGAACGCGTGACCCGCATGCCGCTGTCGCCAGCCTGCCTGGAAGGCATCTTCACGCTGCGCGGCACGGCCATCCCGATCGTCAACCTGGCGCGCATCTTCGACCCGCAGGCGCCGGGCGCCGGCGCGCACCAGAAGATCGCCATCCTCGACCATGAGGACGTGCTCGTGGGCCTCGTATTCGACGCCACGGGCGAGGTGCTGCGCGTGCGCCCCGAACAGCGCAGCATCGTCAGCCAGGGCGCCGGCCGGCAAGCCGTCATCGGCGGCACGATCCTGCTGGAACATGGTGGACAGGAAGCGGAATCCAGGCTGCTCCAGGTGCTGGTACCCGATGCGCTGGTTCGCATCGACAACGTGCCGCAGGTGCGTTCCATGTCGTCCGCCACGCGGGCCGCCGAACGGGCGCGCTTCCTGCGCCATGCCGAGGCGCGCAAGTGCCTGTGCTTCAACGCCGGCGGCACGTCGTTCGCGTTCGCGATGGCGGCCGTGCAGGAGATCATCGACGTCCCCGAGCTGCGCACGTCCGTCATGATGGGGCCCCTGTGCAAGGGCTGGATCAACTTCCGTGGCCGCGCCGTGGGCATCGTCGATTTCGCCGCGCTGGTGGGCTGCGACGGCACCGTGGCGAACGATGCCGACCGGCGCATCCTCGTTGCCCGCATCGGCGACGAGCTGCTGGGCTTCCTGGTCGATTCGGTCGACACGATCATGCCGTATTTCGATGGCGACGTGCTGCCGATCCCGCTGCTCGGCACGCGGCGCGGCGCCATGTTCCGCGGCTGCCTGCCGCGCCAGGATGGGCCGGACACCTTGTTCCTCGACCATGCCAATGTGCTGAGCGACGCGGAACTGGCCGAGGTGTGCGCCGGCCACCGACGCATCTACCAGGACGACGCGGCGCGGGAAGCCGGCAGTGACGCAAGCCGCGCGGCAACGCGCCGGCAGGTGTACCTGGCGTTCGAGCTGGGCAGCCCATGGGCGACCGACATCGGCCAGGTGCGCGAGATCATTCCCTGCGCGCCCGGCATGGTGCGCCCGCCGGGTGCGCCGGCCTGCGTGCAGGGCATGCTGAACCTGCGCCAGCGCATGATCGCGGTCATCGACCTGCGCCGGCTGTACGGCATGCCGCCACTGGACGACACGGCCGACTGCAAGATCCTCGTGCTGGAACGGGGCAGCGAACGCTATGGCGTGATCGTCGACCGTGTCGACAGCATCGTCCATTTGCCGGCCAGCGCGCGGCGTCCGTCGCCGAAGTTGCTGCGCGCCGGTGGCATCGCCGACATGCGCTGCGACGTCAGCGAGGTGCTGGAACTGCCCGATGGGGCCGTGAAAAGCCTGTTCGAGCGCGAAGCGTTCTTCGTCACGCTGGAACGGGCGCTGGCCGTCTGACGACCTGCGGCTTCCGCGGGCGGCATCGGCAAGGCCGCCTATCAAGTACACTGCTCGCGAACCGAACCTTCGCTGACCGAGCAGATGACGAAAAAAGACGACAAGCAGAACCTTCCGCCGGTGCAGGTGCCGGCACCTGCACCGGCGCGCCGCCTCACCATCAAGGACGTGGCGCTGGCCGCCGGCGTGTCGCTGACGACCGTATCCCATGCGCTCAACGACCGCGGCTATGTCGATCCGGATACCCGGGCCAGGGTGAAGCGCGTCGCCACGGAACTGGGCTACCGCCCGAACCTGCGCGCCCAGCGCCTGCGCACCGGCAAGGCCAACAGCATCGCGCTGCTGTCGTCGATGCCGTTCGCCGTGGCGGGTGGTTCCTCCCGGCTCGGTTTCATGATGGAAGTGGCCGCCGTGGCGGCCGAGGCGGCGATGCAACGGGGCCAGGCCCTGATCCTCGTGCCGAACCTGGAAGGATCGAAGCAGCTCATCGACGAACTCGATATCGATGGTGCGCTCGTCGTGGAACCCGTGGCCGACGATCCCCAGATCCGCCGCCTCAGGGAGCGCGGTGTCGCCGTCGTGTCGATCGGCCGGGTCGTGGACGAGACGCTGCCGATCCCGCAGGTCGACCTGCAGAGCGCCGTGGCCGGCGAGCTGCTGCTGGAACACCTGCGCACGCAGGGCGCGCGCCACATCGCGCTGCTGGTCGGCTCGCAGAACCGGCATTCCTACCAGGAGATGGAGCGGGTGTACACCGCGTTCATCCGGCGCCACCGCCTGCCCAAAATGGTGGCCAAGGCCGACGAATACGGCGGCGAGGAGGCCGGGCGGGCCGCCTGCCATGAACTGCTCGCCGACTTTCCCGCCATCGATGCGATCTGCGTGCCGGTGGATGCCTTTGCGTCCGGCGCGATCACGGCGCTCAACGAGATGGGCCGTGCCGTACCCGGCGACGTGATGGTGGCGACGCGCTATGACGGCCTGCGGGCACGCAATGCCGTGCCGCCGCTCACGGCGGTCAACCTGCACCTCGAACAGGTGTCGGCGCTGGCCGTCGAGCTGCTGTTCCAGCACATCAATGGCGACAATGGCCAGCGCACCGTCTGCGGTCCCACGCCGGACCTCGTACCGCGGCGCTCCTCCCGGGCCTGAGGCCTGCCCGATGCCGGGCTGCACCTCCACGGCTGTTGCTGTTTTCTTACAACCGCACGGCGACCGGCGATGGAACGCTTGCACACGCCGCTGGCTTCACCTACACTTCCCAAAACGATTTGGGAAAAGTGCCATGAACACCTGCCGGGCTGCCGCCATTGCAATTGGCGGCTCGACAGGCTTCGTTCACGGCAGCCGGTCTTTTTTTTCGACGCAGCCCCAAAACGATTTGGGGCGAGCCCGGAAGGTCGCAGCAGCATGCCGCAGAGCAGGCGCCGCCACCGATCGCCGGGCCGCCCGACGCCAGTGAAGTGACCAACAACCATGGAGACAGACATGACGGAAATTTCGGCCAGCGCCGCCAGCGGCGCAGGAGCAGTATCATCGGGCAGGGCGGCGCCGCGCGGCGGTGCCGCGGAGGGCAGCGTGGAGGAAATCCGGGAAGGGGAAACGGCGGCGGGCGGGCCAGCGACCGCGCCGGTCGACGAACGTCTGCCGCTCGGCAAGCTGTTCGTGTTCGGCCTGCAGCACGTGCTGGTGATGGCCGCGGCGCCGATCGCCTCGGTCTTCATGATGGCCAAGGCGCTGGGGTTCGCACCCGACCTGACCATCAACCTGCTGAGTGCCACCTTCATCCTGTGCGGCCTGGGCACGCTGCTCCAGTCGCTGGGGCCGCGCGGCGTCGGTGCGCGGCTGCCGTTCGTCATGCTGCCCGGGGGCGCCCCCATCGTGCTGTTCATCCTCATCGCCCAGCAGACGGACCTGCAGACGGCCGCCGGCGCCGTGCTGCTGACGGGGGCAGCCTACTTCGTCTTCCTGCCGCTGTTCCGGTGCTGCCTGCGCTTCTTTCCCGCACTGGTCGTCGGCACGATGCTGCTGCTCGTATCGATCAATCTCATCAAGGTATCCGGGCTGCTGATCACGGGCAGCCCCGGCACGCCCGGTTTCGCCCAGCCGCTGAACATCGTGCTGGCCTTCGCCACGATCCTGTTCACCGTGCTGTTCTCGCGCCTGCTCACCGGCCTGTGGCGCCAGCTGTCGATCCTGCTCGGCCTCGTGGCGGGCACCTTCGTGGCGTTTGCGCTGGGCGCCGTGCACAGCGCGCCGATCCCGCTCTGGCCACTGGTGAGCGTGCCGTCGTTCCTGCCCTTCGGCGTGCCCAAGTTCGACGTCGTTGCCGCGCTGCCGCTGATCATCTTCTCCGTCATCTCGATGGTCGAAGCGACGGGCCAGACGGTCGCCATCAGCGAGACCGTGGGCAAGGAAATCGACCAGAAGCGCGACGTGCCGAAGACGATCCGGGGCGATGCCGTCATGTCGCTGCTCGGCGGCCTGTTCGGCACCTCGCTGATCGTCACCAGCGGTGAAAACATCGGCGTCGTGCGCGCCACCGGCGTGCGCTCGCGCTTCGTGACCGTGTGTTCCGGCCTGATCCTCGTGGTGTTCGGCCTGCTCGCGCCGCTGACGAAAGTGGTGAGCCTCGTACCGGAAGCGGTGGTCGGCGGGACCGGCGTCATCGTCTTCGCCATCGTCGGCGTGATGGGCATCGACATGCTGCGCCGCGCCGACCTGCGCAACCACGCCAATATGTACATCCTCGCCGTCGCGCTGTGCGTCGGCCTGCTGCCGATCGTCATCCCCGGCATGTACAGCAACTTCCCGCCGAACGTGCGCATGTTGCTTGGCAATGGCGTGGCGATGGGCGCGATCACCGCCGCGCTGCTGAACTACTTCTTCTTCCACCTCGGCCGGAAGGGCGCCACGGACGCGCCGGCCGATCCGCACTGACATTCACCAACCTGTACCACCACGAGGCCACCGCCATCCCGCCGGGCGGGAGGGCAGGTCGCGTTCATCGACAAAGGACCACCATGACACCGCGCTTGACTGCAAGACAATTCGACCATGCCGAGCAACTGCTGCTGCCCGAATGGGTGATGCTCAGGGACGGCCCCGTGCGCGGCTACGGCGTGCTGCTCGGCGGCGGCAAGTTCCGCGACGTCGCGCCCGTCGCCGTACTGCTCGACCGCCATCCGGGCATTCCGGTGCACAGCTTGCCGCGCACGCTGCTGATGCCCGGCTTCATCGATACGCACCACCACGTGACCCAGTCGTTCGGCAAGTCGCTCGTGTTCGGCGAACCATCGGAAATCTTCCGCCGCGTGTGGGTGCCGCTGGAAGGCTGCCTGACGAGCGAACACCTGTACATGGCCACGAAACTGTCGGCGCTGGAAGCGTTGCGGGGCGGCTTCACGACCGTGTGCGACGCGGGTACCCGTGCCGGCGGCACGCTCGACGCCGTGACGGGTGCGCTGGCCGACACGGGCATCCGCTCCGTGGTCGGGCTGATCTGCAACGACGCGGGCGGATCGGCCGGGGCGCCATCCTTCACGGAGATCCAGCGCCGCGCCGAAGCGCATATCGAGCGCTGGGGCGGCAACCGCCTGCTGCAGCCTTCGCTGGCGATCTCGATCCCCGAGGCGGCCACCGACCGCATGCTGAAATGGGTGGCCGACGTGTGCGACGAATCCGGGTGCATGTTCCAGACCCACGTGAACGAGCACCTGGCCTCGGTCGAGCGTTCGATCGAACAGCGGCGGCGGCGGCCGATCGAGCACCTGCACCACCTGGGCGCGCTGAATCCCTGCACCCTGCTGGCCCATGCCACGCTGGTGACACCGGAAGAGATCGCGATGCTGCGCGATAGCGGGGCGGCGGTCAGCTACAACCCGGTGGCCAGCGCGTGGAAGGGCAATGCGGTCGCGCCGGCGCACCTGATGGCGACGCTGGGCATCCGCATCGGGCTGGGCACCGACGGCACGCGCGGCGACGGGTTCCGCCTGCTCGACCATGCCGAGGCAGCGCAACGCTACGCCTTCGGCCTGGCCGTCGGCGATTCGTCGTGCGGTGCCGGCTGGCGCTGGTTCGACCGCGCCACGCAGGGCGGGGCCGACGTGCTTGGCATGGGCGCCAGCACGGGCGAGATCGCCGCCGGCAAGGATGCCGATTTCCTGCTGCTCGACCTCGACGTGCCGGAGATGACGCCGTCGTGGGACCTGACCTGGGAACTGGTGCGTCTTGCCAACCGCAGCCAGGTCATGGCGGTGTTCGTGGCCGGCAAGCTGCGCCTGCTCGACGGCTGGCCGGTCGACTGGGATGGCCGCGCCCTCGTGGCGGACGTGGCGGCAATGGCCAGCGCTGTCGTGGACGAAGCCCCCATCGTCAAGCTGCATGGCCTGAGCCAGGCATGCCGCGCGGCCGCGCCGAATGCGGGGACGGCACGATGAGCACGGACATCCTCGTCTGGATCGGCCTAGCCGTGTTTGCCGGCACGTTCATCCAGGGCTCCACCGGCATGGGGTTCGCGCTCATCGTCGCGCCCGTGCTGGGCTTCCTGAAGCCCGAACTGCTGCCGGGCGGGCTGCTGCTGATGATGCTGCCCCTGAACGCCTACGTGGCGTGGCGCGAATGGCGCTCGCTCGACCGGCGCGGCGTGGCATGGATCACGGGCGGCCGTGCAGCCGGCACCTTCGGCGGGCTCGCCGTGCTGCTGGCATTGCCGCCTTCCGCGCTGAACATCATGATCGGCGCGACGACGATCCTGGCCGCCGTCGCCACGCTGGCGATGCCATCGTTCGCGCCGAAGAAAAGCGCCTTCCTGTCGGCGGGCGTGTTTACCGGCATCACGGAAACGGCAACCGGCATCGGCGGACCGCCGCTGGCGCTGGTCTACCAGCACATGCCGGCGGCAACGTTGCGATCATCGGTGGCGCTGTGCTTCCTGCTGGGCGAAATCATCTCGATCGTGGTGCTGGCCATCAGCGGGCGCATCGACAGTAGCACGTTCGGCACGGTGGCCTGGGCGCTGCCGGCGATCGTGGTCGGCCTGGTCGCCAGCCAGGCCGTCTACCACCGGGTCAACGCCCGCTTCCTGCGCATCGCCGTGCTGGCCTTCGCCATCGTGTCCGGTGTGTTCATCCTCGTCCACCACTGATCCGTCATCACCCGCACCCGGAGACTTTATGTTCCAGATTGACCGCACCATAAGAAAATACGGGAATTTCGCATCATTGAAATTCGCCGCCACCGCCGCCATGCTGGCGGCGGCGTGCAGCAACGCCCACGCCCAGCCCACGCTGCGGCTGACGGGCCTGATCGACAGCTACGTGGGCAGGAACCAGCTCAGTGGCATGTCGTCGGCGGTGGCCAGCGTGGGCGCTGGCGGCATGTCGACGTCATGGTTCGGCGTGACCGGCACCGAAGACCTGGGCGACGGCTTGCAGGCGGAGTTCGCGCTGACGTCGTTCTTCAAGCCCGATACGGGCGCGCAGGGCCGCTTTCCGACCGATACCTTCTTTTCGCGCGATGCCAACATCGGCCTGAAGGGGCGCTACGGCGCGGTCCACATCGGCGCCTACACGAGCCCGAACTTCTTTCCCACCGTGCGCTTCAACCCGTTCGGCAACTCCACCGTGGTATCGCCGCTGCTGCTGCATTCCTATGTGCAGACCAACGGCGATCGCGCCACCTGGCGCAATTCGATTGCCGGCGACACCGGCTGGAGCAACCAGGTGTCGTACACCACGCCCGAGATCGACGGCTTCACGCTGGACCTGCACTACCAGTTCGGCGAGGTTGCCGGGCATTCGGGCAAGCGCAACGTGGGGGCGCGCGGATCGTACACGCGCGGGCGCCTTGCGATGGCCGCCTACGTGCAGCGCGTGGCCATCAACAATCCGCTCGATGCAGGCCTGCCGCGCTCGGCGCTCAACGCGCCCGGATCGCCGTCGCGCCAACTGGCGTGGTTCGTCGGCGCCATCGGCGATGCCGGATTCGCGAAGCTGTTTGGCACGTTCCAGCGCGCCAGCAGCGATGCCGACGTGCGCGACCGCACGTTCCAGCTGGGGGCGAACGTGCCGGCCGGCGGCGGAGCGTTTCTCGTCTCGTGGGCGAACACGCGGCGCAGCGGCCCGCTCGACGTCCCAGCGCTGGCGCGCAATACCGTGTCGGCGGGCTACGACCACTACCTGTCGAAGCGCACCGACCTGTATGCCGTGGTCATGGCGGACCGGATCACGGGGCAGGAGCGCGCGCACACCGCGGTCGCCGGCATCAGGCACCGGTTCTGAGGGCATCCCCGACCAGGCCACTGTCACTGGCACCATCCTGGGCGGCATAGGCCTGCCCGCCGGGCACGACGAGCGTGACGCACGTGCCCCGTTCGCTGCTGTCGAAGTGCAGCCGGGCACCGATCTGCGCGGCGCGTTCGCGCATGCCGGGCAGGCCGAAGTGGCCGGCCTTGCCGCCGGCGAAAGCGCCCAGGCCCTTGCCCTCGTCGCTGACCGTCAACGTGAAGGCACGCGCGCTGGCAACGGCAAGCAGCGTGACGGGGCCGGACGTGTGCCGCAACGCGTTGTTCAGCGCTTCGCGGGCGATCGCGTAGACGTCGCGCCGCAGCTTGGGCTGCAAGCGCGCCACCGCCTCGGGCGTGACCAGGCGGATACGCGCGGCGCCGCGGGGCGCCGTCAGGGCCACGTCGCGCAGCAGCGCCTCCCAGAATTCGCCGTCCGTGGCAAACTCGCCGCGCAAGCCGCGCACCTCGTCGCGGCCTTCGACCAGCACGTGTTCGGCCCGGTCCAGCACACGTTCGAACTCGGCCCGCACCGCGCTGTCGGCCGGCAGTTTCATCATCACCGCATGCATGCTGAGCATCATGCCCTGCACGCTTTGCAGGAAGGTGTCGTGCAACGAGCGGGCGATCGACTCGCGCTCGCGCACGCGCACCAGCAGCTGTTCCTCGATACGGGCGGCCATGCGGCGCGTACGCAGCCGGTAAGCGAGCGCTATCACAAGCAGGACGGCAAGTGCGGCGCCGCCGCGGAACCACCATGTCTGCGTGAAACGCGGCGCGATGTGAAAGCGCAGTGTCGTGATGCGGCTGGCGGTACCGCGTTCGTCGAAGGCCATGACATCGAACGCATGGTCGCCGGGGCCGAGGCGCTGGAAGAACGCCGTGCGGCGCGTGCCGGCATCCTGCCACGCTTCGCTGCCGGCCATCCGATAGCGGAAGGTGACACGCTGCGGCGTGCGCAGGCTTGGCACCGTGTAGTCGACCTGCACATCCTCGGTGCCTTCGGGAAGCTGCACCGGCATGGCCGCGCGATGGCGCTTGCCGCCGGCCGTCACCGACAGCACTTCCACGTCCGGCATGGCGGCGTCCGGCGGGAGCTTGCCGGGATCGACCCAGGCGAGCCCGCGTTCGCCGGTGAACCACAGCCTGCCATCGGGCGCGGCGAAAGCCGTGTTGGTGAAGTGCGAGGTTTCGCCGCCGCCCACGTAGCCCTCGAACGAATCGAACAGCGTGCCCCGCAATGCCACGCGCGGGTCGCTGGCGGTGCGCGCCCAGTCCGCCGCCTGCACGCGGAAGATGCCCCGTTCGGCATTGAGCCAGCGGGTGCGGCCGGGGCCTTCGACGATGCCGTTGACGACACCCAGGCCGCCCGGCACATCGGCACGCAGCGGATGGAAGCGGCCGCCGGCCAGGATCTGCGTGCCTTCCGCCCCGACACCAGCAGCGGGGCTCCCGGCCAGATGAACATGAATTTGCCGACGCCGATGCCATCGGTGCCATCGTAGTCGAGCGTGCCCGCGCCATCGACGATGCGCAGGCGGTTGCCGGGCAGGCCCAGATAGCTGCGGCCGGCGGCATCGGCCGCGACGACCGCCGGATTCGCGTCGACGTCCGCCGATGGGGCGGTCCAGCGCCCGCCCCGGTAGTGCCAGGGACCCGACCGCGCGGTCCATAGCCAGAACTCGCCGATGCCGGCCACCATTTTCGTGATGCGCAGGTTGTCGGATGCGGCGAGGTCCGGCGGCAGGCCGAAGCGCTGCACGCCATTCCTGCCATGCAGCGCGATGCCACGTTCGCCGGCCAGTACCAGGGTGCCATCCGGTGCACGGTCGAGCGCGCGCGCGGCAAGCGGGTCGGGCAGCGTTTCGACCTTGCCGCCGGCGATGCGCGAGAGGCCTGCCGTATCGTCGAACCGGCGTACCTGCACCGTGAGGATGCCGCCATCGAGCGCCGGCGCCGCCTGCGATTTGCCGCGGTCGAACAGCTCGGGCACCATGTGGACCGGCTGGTCGCGCAGCCGTTCCAGGCCCGATGGTGTGCCGATCCAGATGCTGCCATCGCGGCCTTCCATCATCGACACCACGGTCAGGCTGGTCATCTGCCATGGCTCGTCGAACCGCTCGGCGGCATCGACCGGCGTGAACGCCGCGCCATGCCGCCAGTGCGCCGGGCGCAGCACGCATACGCCGACCGGGCAGTTGCCGGACCACAGGTTGCCGTCGCGGTCGAACACCGACTGGAACGAGCTGCCGCGGCCGGTCGGCGACAGCACCCGGCGCGCCGACGGCGACGCCACGCGCGCGAACGCCTTGCCCTGCACCAGCCAGATGCCGCCATCGCCGGCTTCGATCACCATTGCATTCGCGTTGGCGGCGCGCACGCGTTCGAACGCCTTGCCGCCGGGCGTCATCACGTACAGCGACTGACCATCGACCGCCCACAGCCGGCCGGCGCCGTCGGCCAGTGCGTATTCGGCGCGGGCATTTGGATAGCCCAGTTCCGTGCCTACCCGCTCGGCCTTGCCGCCCGCCAGGCGGAACAGGCCGCGCCCCGTGGCCGCCCAGGCCACGCCGTCGCCGTCTTCGGCGATCGCGTACACGGCGCCCGTTTGTGCCGGCAACAGCAGGTGGCGATAACGGCCGCCGCGCAGCACAGTCACGCCGCCGCGGCCATGGCCGATCCACAGGGCGCCGTCGCGCGCCGGGCGCAGCACGGTGATGCCGGGGTTCTGCAGCTTGCTGCCATCCACGGTTTCATGCGGGTGGAAGCGCACGCCATCGAAGCGGAACAGGCCGGCCTGGCGGCCGGCGACCCACAGCCAGCCATCGGCCGTCTGCGCCAGCGTATCGATGAAGCGGGGCGCGCCTTCCGCTTCGCCCCACCGGTCGTGGCGGTAGCCATCGAGCGGAATGGCGGGATCGAGCGCGTGTACGGGTGGCCCGCTTGCGCACAGCACCGCCAGCAGGCAGGAATGGAGGAGCGCCCGAAGACGGTGGGTGGGTAACATGTTGCAATTGTCGTATGGGAACGAAGCGGCGTCCAGTCCGGCCGGGGGCAGCGGGCCCCAGTCAACGGCCGGCGTCATCATGTTGTCATAGAAGTAGTTTAAGTTTGACAACTATCTTTTCTTTCGGAGTTACCCGATGTCCCTGCCACGTTCCCCGATCCTGTGCCGCCGTACCGGCCTGCCGTTCAACACGCTGGTGCTGGCCGTGGCACTTGCCGGCCCGGCGCTGGCGCATGCCGCGTCGTTCAATATCGCGACCGGCACGACCACCACGGCGCAGAACCTTGGCACTGGCCAGGCGGGCAACGTGGCCGCCGGCGCGACGCTGGCCGTCGGCGGTTCGGCGGTCGCCGTGGCGGTCACGGGCGACAACGTCACATTGAACAACCAGGGCACGATCACGCAGTCGGGCGGCGGCCGCGCGATCCGCGCCAACGGCGCCGTGCAGCAGTTCGTCATCACCAATGGCAGCCTCACGAACGGCGCGGCACTGATCCGCACTGCGGATGCCGACGTGATCCAGATGAACAGCCCCGCGTCCAGCGTCACGCTGGAAAACTATGGCTCGCTGGTTTCGCTGAATGCCTCGGCCGGCGGTGCGCAGGCTGTCGACTTCAGCGCGGTGACCGGTGCGAACACCATCAACAACCACGCGGGCGGCCTGCTGCTGGCCACCGAGGCCGATGCCGTGCGGCCGGGCGAGCGCGGTGTCGTCTTCAACGCCGGCACGATCCGCTCGGTGACGGCGACCGGCAGCAGCAGCGACGGCATCGACGGCCAGGAAAACAGCGGCATCCGCATCACGAACGCGGCGACCGGCCTGGTGGACGCCGCCCGGCACGGCATCACGTTCGAACAGAAGAACGCGAACACGACGTCGACGCTGGACCTGACGAACCTCGCCGGCGGCATCGTGCGCGGCAACGACGGCTCGGGCATCAATGTCGACGGCTTCAATGGCCGGCAGGTGGTACTCGTCGTCAATGGCGGCCTGATCTCCGGCAATGGCGTGACGGGCGATGGCGACGGCGTCGACGTGGATGGCCTCGTGAACATCATGAACACGGGCGTGATCCGCTCGCTGAACGCGGTCGAGGCGGGCGGCCTGGCGTTCAGCGAAGGCATCTCGGCCGGCGGCGGCACGATCGTCAACAGCGGCACGATCGAGGGACTGGTCGCGGCGGGCAATACGCAGGCGGTGGGCCGCGGCATCACCTTGGCCGGCAACGACATCGAAACCGGTCCGCTGGCCGGCACCCGCGAGGGCCTGTACGGCAATGCGGCGATCGTCAATCTCGGCGGCGGCATCATCCACGGCCAGGGCGACTCCGCGATCGCCGTCACCGGCGGCACGGCCAGCGGCTACAAGGTCAGTGTCGACAACCACGTGGGCGCCACCATCCGCGGCGGCGGCACCACCGCGGCCGCGATCCGCACCAATGCCGACGACGCCACCATCACCAACGCCGGCACGATCGACGGCAGCAGCAGCGGCAAGGCGATCGCCTTCGGCGGCGGCAACGATACGCTCGTAATCAATGGCGGCGGTGCCGCGGTGCTGGGGACCATCGATGGCGGCGCGGGCACCAACAGGCTCGTCATCGAAGCGGGCGCCGGCGGCAGCTTTGCCTATGCGGGGGCGATCACGAATTTCGCGAGCGTGGAACTCAGGAGCGGCGCGCTGGCGCTGCAGGGCGCCGACGTCGTCGCCGCCGGCAGCGCACTGGTGCTGGCCGGTGGCACGCTGGACCTGACGGCCGCGGCGTCGCAGACCTTCGCCAGCCTGGCGCTGGCCGACAGCTCGGCCATCGTGCTGGGCGACACCGTGCTGACCTTCAATGGCCTGGGCACGATCGCGGTGGGCGAAACGCTGGCGCTGACGCAGGCGGGCGGCAGCTTCACGCTGCGCTTCCTCGGCGACTATGCGGGCAACGCGGCGTTCTCGCAGCTGATGGACGCGACGACGATCGGCAGCCAGGCCGTCACTTACAGCTTCGACGGCACGTATACGAACGTGAGCGCGGTGCCGGAGCCGGCCACCATCGGCATGCTGCTTGGCGGGCTGGGGATCGTGGCCCTGGCGGCGCGGCGGCGCAAGGCCGCAACGGTGTAAGCCGGTTCAGTAGCCACCAGCATCAGATACTGCCAGCGGCGTTATCGCACTGGTGTCGGACACCGGCCTCTTGGTGTCGGACACCGGTTTTCGCATGATCTTGCCGACTCCGGCGTGGAGAACCGGTGTCCGACACATTTTCCGGATGAAGCGCCCGGAAAAAATGTCCGACACCAATGATGCAGCAGCGTAAGCTGCTCGCAAAGCAAAAAGCCCGGCACGTGCCGGGCTTTTCACATCGGGAGGCGTATCAGGCGATATCGACCTGCTGGTTATCCTCGCCATACGGATACAGCGTGACGATGCGCCCGTCCTCGTCGTAGAACAGTTCCGTGACCTTCACCGAGCGCAGGTGCGTGACACCGCCGGACAGGCTGCTGTCATGGTAGTACAGGAACCACCGGCCTTCCACCTCGACGATGGAGTGGTGCGTGGTCCAGCCGATCACCGGCGTCAGGATCCTGCCCTGGTACCTAAACGGGCCATATGCATTGTCGGCCGTGGCATAGCACAGGAAGTGGGTATCGCCGGTCGAGTACGAGAAGTAGTACTTGCCGCGGTACTTGTGCATCCATGGGCCCTCGAAGTAGCGGCGGTCGTGGTCGCCCGCCAGCAGCTCCTTGCCGTCCTCGTCGAGGATGACGACGGCGCGCGGCGTTTCCGCGAACTGCTTCATGTCGGCCGACAGGCGGGCCACGCGGGCCTGCAGCGCCGGTTCCTCGTCACCCGGCTCCTCGTTGCCGGCGTCAAAGGCGTTGTCGCGATATTTCTGCAACTGGCCGCCCCAGATGCCGCCGAAGTAGATGTAGTGTTCACCGCCATCCTCGAACACGGCCGGGTCGATCGAGTAGCTGCCTTCGATCGGTGCCGGCTCGGCCGTGAACGGGCCTGTCGGGCTTTCGGATACGGCCACGCCGATCTGGAAGATGCCGTCGGCGCGCTTGGCGGGGAAGTACAGGTAATAGCGACCATCCTTGCGTGCCACGTCCGGCGCCCACATCTGGCGCGCCGCCCACGGCACGTCATTCACGTGCAGCGCCACGCCGTGATCGGTCACTTCGCCATCGGGGCGGTCCATCGAGAAGACGTGGTAATCCTCCATTGCGAAGTGGTCGCCGTTGTCGTTGAACGGGATGCCGGCTTCGATGTCGTGCGACGGGTAGAGGTAGATGCGGCCGTCGAACACGTGGGCCGACGGGTCGGCCGTATAGATATGCGTGACGAGCGGTTGCGAGATCGCGCTGCCTTTCAGCTGCTCGACGCGTGCCTGGTTGTCCTTGTTGTCTGCCATGTCGTTGCTGTTTCCGATGTTGATGATGATTGGACTATTGCGGGGCCGCGGCGCGGCGCAGGCCCAGTTCCTGTTCGATGGTGCGTTCCATCGACTTCCTGATTTCGTAGAACGCCAGGCTGCCGACGGCAAGCAGGAACGGGATCGCCGCGTACAGGCTGACGGACAGGCGGATGCCATCGGCCACGGCCGGGGCCTGCACCGCCTGCGTGGCGTCGTAGCCAACGGTCGACAGCAGCCCGGCCACCAGCGCGCCGCCGATGGACAGGCCCGCCTTCAGGCCGAAGATCATGGCCGAGAACAGCAGCGCCGTGGCGCGGCGGTTGTTCTTCCATTCCGAATAGTCGGCCACGTCGGCGATCATCGCCCACAGCAGCGGGATCGTGATGCCATAGAAGAAGCCGTGCAGCAGCTGCGACACGAACACGATGCCGATCGACGTGGGCGCGTAGAAGTAGAACGCCAGCATGAACAGCGTGGAGATGAACAGCGCGATGCCGAATACCTCGCGCTTGCCGAAGCGGTCGGCCAGTGGGCGCGAGAAGCCGATGCCGATGATCATCATCACGATGCCGATCGCGTTGAACACGCTGAACGCGGACGTGGGCGCATCTTCCGGCCACTGGAACGCGGTGAGGCCCACGCTCGCCAGCACGGCGTTGAGGCCGGCGATGAAACCGTTGAAGCCCACATCCTGCAGGAACACGGCCAGGTGCTGGCTCGACAGGTAGCTGCGGAAGTAATAGATGTACATGCCGCCCTTCAGGGCAAGCGTGATGAACACGAGGATCGTCACGGTCAGCATCACCATCCACGGGCGGTTGCGCAGCAGGTCCGTGATGTCCTGGCCGATGCTCGAGCGCTGCGCGGCCGTCGGCACGATGCGCTCGCGCGTGGTGAAGAAGGTGATAAGGAAGCAGATCGTGCCTGCGATGGCAAAGATGACCATGGTGTTGCGGAAGCCCGCGACCTTGTCGCCGTCGCCGAGGATCAGCACGAGCGGCAGCAGCAGCACCTGGATGATGAACTGCGCCACCATCACGGCCACGAAGCGGTAGGCCGACAGGCTGTTACGCTCGGACATGCTGCCGGTCAGCACGCCGGACAGCGCGGAGTAGGGCAGGTTGTTGGCCGAGTAAATCAGCATCAGCAGCACGTAGGTGAGCGAGGCATAGATGATCTTGCCGTCGGGCCCCAGGTCCGGCGTGCTGAAGGCGAGGATGGCGATCAGGCCGAACGGCACCGATGTCCACAGGATCCACGGGCGGAACTTGCCCCAGCGCGTAACGGTGCGGTCGGCAATCAGGCCCATCAGTGGATTGAAGCAGGCACCGACGAGGCCGCCGGCGAAGATGATCGTGGCCGCCGCGTTGGGCGACACCTTGAACACGTCCGTGTAGAAGAACGCGATGAAGGTGAGCAGGGTCTGGAAGATCAGGTTGGCCGCCAGGTCGCCCAGGCAGTAGCCGACTTTCTCCGTGACTGTCAGGCGGTCGGCAGCGCCCGGCTCGATGGCGGGCTGTTGCATGTTGGTCATGATGTCTCGCTTTATCGTTATGAGGTCGTAACACTCGCGTTATCGCAAATGAATAGCGCAACCATTTCTATATGTTAGCCCAAGTTCATCGCTTGTTGGAATATTTCTGGTTGCGCTACCGATCAGTGCCTCGAGAGTTATTCACAAAACTTATCTGTGTCATGCGGGAAATAAAGTGGCGGAATGCCGGGGCAACTGCGATGATGCACCTGTCTCCTCCAACTCTCCCAGAGAATTGGAATTCGCCGGCCCCGAGCCGGCATTTTTTTTTGCCCGCGGAAAGTTACCCAAAAAAATGGGGTACGTCCCCATTTTTTGTGCAACATTGCTCGAAAAATGGGGACGTACCCCATTTTCTCGGCAATTTTCAGCGCAGCGCCGGATACGTGAACATCAGGAAGTGCGTGGCGTTGAGCGCGAAGTGCGTGAGGATCGCGGCTTCGATCCGGCCGCTGCGCTGGTAGGCGAGGCCGTAGCCGAAACCGGCGAACGTGGCCAGCACGATCAGCGCGGGGCCGCCGTGCGCATGGGCCACGCCGAACAGGATGGCGGCCGTGGCCACGGCGATGCGAGCACCGTCCGGCCGGTGCGACAGCGCGGCGGCCAGCCGCCCCTGGACCAGTGCGCGAAAGAAGGCTTCCTCGGCCAGGCAGGTGGTGAACAGGTTCAGCAGCAGGAACAGTGGCGCGTAGTGGAACCAGCTGGCGAACCATTTCGGATCGATGGCGATGACGCCGGCGCCATAGCCGGCCAGCAGCACGATGACGGGTGTGGCCACGATCACGGGCCACGCGGCGATGACGGCGCGCCATGCCGCGCGGTCGCGCGCGGGTAGCGCGAACGTGGCGCACAGCACGATGCCCACGGCGGTCTTGTCCAGGTTGAGGTACAGCGATACGGGCACCGACGCCGCGCTGACCTGCAATTTCTCCAGCAGGAGCGGGTTGGCGAAGCCGGGCACGACGTGCAGCGCGAGCGCCAGCGCCAGCACGATGATCGCCGCCAGCAGCACGCCTTTCACGACGCGCTGTTTCACGCCTGCGCCCGTGGTGCGCTGCCATCCCGTGCACAGCGCGATGAGCACCAGCAGGGCCACCACGCCGCCGGCCTGCATTGCGCCGAGGGACACGGCGGTGGCGACGGCGATGGCCAGGCCGATCGGCCATGCTGGAACCCGGCCCAGTGGCGGCATCCACAACGAGAGGACGGCAAGCAGCCAGGTGGCGGCCAGGGGCCAGAACGAAGGGGGCAACGAAGTCATGGTCGGCGCGAGAGGGAAAGGTTGGCCATTATAGACAAAGAGGCAAGCCGCTTCCATGGCCCGATGGCTCTCGTGGGATGTACCTTAGAATGGCGGCTCCATCGCTCCAGGAACCGCCCGATGTTCGAGATCAGCCAGCTCCGCTGCTTTGTCGCAGTGGCGGAGGAATTGCACTTCAGCCGCGCGGCGGAACGGCTCAACATGACCCAGCCGCCGCTGAGCCGCCAGATCCGTCTGCTCGAGCACCATGTCGGTGCCCAGCTGCTGGAACGGAACAGCCGCACGGTGCGGCTGACGGCGGCCGGCAAGGCGTTCTTTCCCGAAGCGGTCCGCATCCTGCGCATGGCCGAGGAGGCGACGTTCACGGCCCGCCGCGCCGCGAAGGGCGAACAGGGCACGCTGGCGATCGGCTTCACGTCCGCTTCCGGCTACAGCCTGTTGCCCGAGGTAGTGCGCCGCCTGCGCGAACGGTCGCCCGGCATTTCGCTGACTTTGAAGGAGCTGGTCAGCACGACCCAGGTCGAGGCCTTGAACGCGGGCCAGCTCGACCTCGGCCTGATGCGGCCCCACCCGATGAATCCGGAACTGCACAGCACGCTGCTGGCACGCGAGGCGCTGATGCTGGCGATCCCGGAACGGGAAGCGGACGGCTGGCCGCTGGAGCCCACACTCGCCAGCCTGCACGGCAAGCCCTTCGTCATGTACTCGCCCTACGAGGCGCGGCCGTTCCACCAGATGCTCAGCGAACGCTTCGAGCGGGCCGGCGTGGTGCCCGATATCGTCGAACACATCGGCCAGGTGCACACGATGCTGGCGCTGGTACGCGCGGGGCTGGGGGCCGCGCTGATCGCAGAAGGCGCATCGCGCCTGCAATTCGATGGCATCGTGATGCGCCGGATGGAAACGGAACCGGTGGAAACCGTGTGCGCCTACCGGCGCGATAACGAGAACCCCGTGCTGCAGCTGTTCAGGCGCGATGTGTTGCCGACTTTTCACCCGGGCTAGATGCCTGCCGTGCATCGATCAGCAAGCTGATCGGAGCGCCAACCCCTTGATCAGATGGCGGAAAGTCCTGTCGCCCCGGCAGGCTGTTGATTCTGAGTAATTCAATTATTGAATTGGTGGCGTCACTGATTGGTTTGTTGGCATGGGAGCGCAGGCATATGATTCCCGGGCGTACAAGACAACAGGAGACACCATGCAGCACGCACCACCGATCGACAAAGCCCCAACCTCGTCTGCCACCCGCACCCGCACGCGCTGGACCATCCTGGCGATGCTGTTCGCCGTCACCACCATCAACTATGCGGACCGCGCCACGATCTCGATCGCCGGCCCGAGCCTGAAGGCCGATCTCGGCCTGTCGGCCGTGGAAATGGGCTACGTGTTCTCGGCATTCGCCTGGTCCTACGTGCTGGCCCAGCTGCCGGGTGGCTGGCTGCTCGACCGCTTCGGCACGCGCATCACGTATTTCTTCAGTATTTTCCTGTGGTCGCTGTTCACGATGCTGACGGGCGCCATCGGCTTCTTCACGGGCGCGACCGCGGTGGCGCTGCTGTTCGCATTGCGCCTGCTGGTCGGTGCCGCCGAGGCGCCTTCGTTCCCCGGCAACAGCCGCATCGCCTCGTCCTGGTTCCCCACCCATGAACGGGGCCTGGCCGCCGCCGTATTCAATTCGGCCCAGTATTTCGCCACCGTGCTGTTTGCCCCGATCATGGGCTGGCTGGTGCATACCTACGACTGGCACAGCGTGTTCTACGTGATGGGCGCCCTGGGCATCGGCCTGGCCTTCGTGTGGCTGAAGGTGATCCATGGCCCGCGCCAGCACCCGTCGATCAATGCGGCCGAACTCCAGTACATCAAGGAAGGTGGCGCGCTGGTCGACCTGGAGGAAAAAAAGCATGCCGGCGAGCCGAGCCAGGTCGACGTGTTCGCCGCCATCAAGGAACTGCTGTCGAACCGCATGCTGCTGGGCGTGTACGTGGCGCAGTACTGCATCACGACGCTGACATATTTCTTCCTGACGTGGTTCCCCGTGTACCTCGTGCAGGAACGCGGCATGACGATCCTGAAGGCGGGCTTCGTGGCCTCGATGCCGGCCATCGCCGGTTTCCTGGGCGGCATCGCCGGCGGCTGGCTGTCCGACCGCCTGAGCAAGGCCGGCTATTCGCTGTCCGTGTCGCGCAAGGTGCCGATCGTGCTGGGCATGTTCCTGTCGATGAGCATGATCGGCTGTAACTACATCGAGACCGACATGCTGGTGGTCGCCGTGATGTCGCTGGCGTTCCTGGGCAAGGGCATCGGCGCGCTGGGCTGGGCCGTGGTGGCCGACACGTCGCCGAAGGAAGCAGGTGGCCTGTCCGGCGCGCTGTTCAACACTTTCGGCAATACCGCCGGCATCACTACACCGATCGTCATCGGCTACATCGTGCAGAACACGGGTTCGTTCTCGGGCGCCCTGGTCTTCGTCGGCGCCAACGCGGCGGTCGCGATCTTCTGCTACCTGTTCATCGTGGGCGACATCAAGCGCGTCGTGTTGACCAAATCGTTGACCAAATCGTTGACCAAATCCCCGATCAAGTAATCGTTCTTACATTGGATACATACAAATGAATACCACCGTCTCCGGCGCTCCCGTCGTTACCGACATGCGTGTCGTCCCCGTCGCGGGCCAGGACAGCATGCTGCTCAACCTCTCCGGTGCGCACGGCGCCTGGTTCACCCGCAATATCGTGATCCTGACCGACAGCGCCGGCAACACCGGCCTGGGCGAAGTGCCGGGCGGCGAAAAGATTCGCCAGACACTGGAAGACGCGCGTGCCCTCGTGATCGGCAAGAGCCTGGGCGAGTACAACAACATCCTGAACGCGATGCGCGCCACCTTTGCCGAGCGCGACGCCGGTGGCCGCGGCCAGCAGACGTTCGACCTGCGCATCACGATCCACGCCGTGACGGCGATGGAATCGGCGCTGCTCGACCTGCTGGGCCAGTTCATGAACGTGCCGGTCGCCGACCTGCTGGGCGAGGGCCGGCAGCGCGACAAGGTCGAGATGCTCGGCTACCTGTTCTACGTGGGCGACCGCGCGAAAACAACGCTGGACTACCGCGCCGAGCCGGATGCGGACAATGCCTGGTTCCGCCTGCGCAATGAAGAGGCGCTGACCCCGGAAAGTATCGTGCGCCTGGCCGAAGCCACCCGCGAGCGCTATGGCTTCAACGACTTCAAGCTGAAGGGCGGCGTGCTGAGCGCGGATGCGGAAATGGAAGCGATCGTCGCACTGCACGAGCGTTTCCCCGAAGCGCGCGTGACGCTGGACCCGAATGGTGCCTGGTCGCTGCAGGAAGCGATCCGCGTGTGCCGCGACAAGCACGGCATCCTCGCCTATGCGGAAGACCCGTGCGGCGCCGAGAACGGTTTCTCGGGCCGCGAAGTGATGGCCGAATTCCGCCGCGCCACGGGACTGCCGACGGCCACGAACATGATCGCCACCGACTGGCGCCAGATGGCCCACTCGATCCAGCTGCAGTCGGTCGACATTCCGCTGGCCGACCCGCACTTCTGGACCATGCAGGGCTCCGTGCGCGTGGCGCAGCTGTGCCAGATGTTCGGCCTCACGTGGGGCTCGCACTCGAACAACCACTTCGACATTTCGCTGGCGATGTTTACGCACGTGGGCGCGGCGGCCCCGGGCAAGGTGACGGCGATCGACACGCACTGGATCTGGCAGGACGGCCAGCGCCTGACGAAGGATCCGTTGAAGATCGAGGGCGGTTTCATCGCCATTCCGCAAAGGCCGGGCCTGGGCATCGAGCTCGATGAGGCCGAACTGGAAAAGGCGCACCAGGCGTACAAGAACATGGGCCTTGGCGCCCGCGACGATGCGGCGGCCATGCAGTTCCTCGTGCCGGGCTGGCAGTTCGACAACAAGAAACCCTGCCTGGTGCGCTGACCGCCGGGTGCATGCCCGCCCGGATGGTCAGTTATTCACAGGCCTGATGGGAGGTATGCGGGAAATAAAGTAGCGTAATGGTGGAGTGGATGAGATGATGCACCTGTCTCCTCCAACTCTCCCAGAGAATTGGAATTTGCCGGCCCAGCGCCGGCATTTTTTTTGCCCGTTCGACTTTGGCGGTCTGTCGTTTATCCTACCTGCGCGATCCGCAGCAAGTTCGTGGTGCCCGGCACGCTGAACGGCATGCCCGCCGAAATGACGATCGTATCGCCCGCGCTGGCCACTTCTTCCCGGCGGGCGACCGCGCAGGCCTGGTCGGTCATCTCGGCCACGTCGGCCACCTCCGGGCACAGCACCGGGTGCACGCCCCAGGCCAGTGCCAGCCGCCGGGCGGTCGCCATGTGCGGTGTCATGCCGATGATGGGCGCGCGCGGCCGCTCGCGGGCCATGCGCAGGGCGGAATACCCGGAGCACGTGTAGGCGACGACGGCGGCGATGCGCAGCGCCTCGGTCACGCTGCGCACGGCGATGCCGATGCCGTCCGATGCCAGTGTGGCGGCGGCGCCCGCGGCGATCGCCAGCTCTTCGCGGTAATACGGATCGGCTTCCGTTTGCGCGATGATCGAATTCATGATGCGCACCGCGTCGCGCGGGTACTGGCCGGAAGCCGATTCGGCGGACAGCATCACGGCGTCCGCCCCGGCGTAGATGGCGGTGGCCACGTCCGACGCTTCGGCCCGCGTGGGCACCGGCGCCGCCACCATCGATTCGAGCATTTGCGTGGCCACGATCACCGGCTTGCCGACCTTCCTGCAGGCCCGCACGATGCGTTTCTGGATGGCCGGCACCTGTTCCGGCGGCATTTCCACGCCCAGGTCGCCGCGCGCGACCATGACCGCGTCGCTGGCCGCCACGATCGCATCGAGGCTGTGGATCGCCGCCGGCTTTTCCAGCTTGGCAACGATGGCGGCGCGGCCCGCCACGATGTCCCGGATCTCGTCGATGTCTTCCGGCCGCTGCACGAACGACAGCGCGACCCAGTCCACGCCGAGCTTCAGGCCGAATTCCAGGTCTTGCCGGTCCTTTTCCGTCAGCGCCGACAGCGGCAGCACCACGCCGGGCACGTTGACGCCCTTGCGGTCGGAAACCCGCCCGCCGGTGACGACGTGCGTTGCCGCGAAATCCGGTCCGCACGCTTCCACGCGCAGCCGCACCCGCCCGTCGTCGACCAGCAGGTCGGTGCCGGGCACCAATGCCGCGAAGATCTCGGGATGGGGCAGGGGCGCGCGATGCGCGTCACCCGCCACGTCGCGGTCCAGGTCGAGACGGAAGGCATCACCCGCGGCCAGCGTGACCGCACCCTCCGCGAACGTGCCGAGCCGCAGTTTCGGGCCTTGCAGGTCGAGCAGCACGCCGATCGGCCGCCCCGTTTCGGCCTCGATGGCGCGGATCGTGTCGAAGCGCTGGCGGTGGTCGGCATGGCTGCCATGGCTGAAGTTCAGCCGGAAGACGTCGGCACCGGCGTCGAACAGGGCGCGTATGGTGTCCGGATCCGAGCTTGCGGGGCCGAGGGTGGCGACGATCTTGGCGTTGCGTTGGCGATGCATGGGGTCTCCGTATCAGTGTTCGCGGCGCGGCAAGCTGGATTGAAGCACCAGCAGCGCGCGGAAATCGTTGACGTTCGTGAGCGTGGGGCCGGTGACGACGCTGTCGCCCAGCGCCCCGAAGAAGCCGTGGCCGTCATTGTCGTCCAGGCTGTCGTGCGGGCGCAGGCCCGCGGCCCAGGCGCGTTCCAGCGTGTCCGGGCGGATGACGGCGCCGGCGATTTCCTCCTGGCCGTCGACACCGTCCGTGTCGGCCGCCAGGCCGTAGATGCCGGGTTCGCCGCGCAGGGCCAGCGCGCAGGCAAGCAAAAATTCGACGTTGCGCCCGCCGCGGCCGTTGCCGCGCACGGTGACCGTGGTTTCGCCGCCCGACAGCAGCACGCACGGGCCCGCGAACGGCTGGCCGCGTCGCGCCGTCTGCAGCGCCACGCCCGCCAGCACCTTGCCCACGTCGCGCGCCTCACCTTCCAGGCTGTCGCCCAGGATATAGGGCGTGATGCCGGCATCGAGCGCCACGCGGGCCGCCGCTTCCAGCGCCATCTGCGGCGTGGCGATCATGCGCACCTCGGCGCGGGCCAGGCGCGGATCGCCGGGTTTGACAGACTCGCCACGGCCGCTGTGCAGTACGGCGAGCACGCGGTCCGGCAAGTCGATGCCGTAGCGGCGGATGATGGCCAGCGCATCGTCGCAGGTCGTCGGGTCGGGTACCGTGGGACCGGAAGCGATGTCGCGCGGATCGTCGCCCGGCACGTCGGAAATCAGCAGCGTGACGACTTTGGCCGGGTAACAAGCGGCGCCCAGCCGTCCGCCCTTGATGGCCGACAGGTGGCGCCGCACGCAGTTCATCTCGCCGATGGTGGCGCCGGATTTGAGCAGTGCCGTGTTGACCTGCTGCTTGTCTTCCAGCGTGATGCCCTCGAGCGGCAGCGGCAGCAGCGAGGAGCCGCCACCGGAAATCAGGCACAATACCGTGTCGTCCTCGTGCAGGCCGCCGACCATGTCCAGCATGCGCCGGGCGGCGGCGTGGCCGGCGGTATCCGGCACCGGGTGCGCCGCTTCTACGATCTCGATGCGCTCGCACGGCACCGCGTAGCCGTAGCGGGTGACAACCAGGCCTTCGAGCGGCCCGGGCCAGTTGCGCTCGACGGCGCGGGCCATCTCGGCCGACGCCTTGCCGGCGCCGATCACGATCAGCCGCCCCTTCGGCGCTTCGGGCAGCAGGCCGGGAAGGCACAGCGCCGGTTGCGAGGCGGCGATGGCTGCGTCGAGCATGCGCCGCAGCAGCCCGCATGCCTGCGGGTCTTCCCGCGTGTCATCCATCGATGTCTTCATGATAGGAGCATAGTACATGTCAGGCGGACACCTTGTGCACCGGCAGGAGCTCCGGTGCGGGCCTGTCCGCGTCGTCGTCCTGCTCGTACAGCGCACGCAGCTCTTCGGGCGACGACTGGCCGTCCAGCACGCGGTGCATCTGCTTGCGGTCCAGCGCGCCCACCCACTGGGCGATCGCCATCGTGCCGACCGCGTTGCCGATCGTGTTCGTGATGGCCCGCGCTTCGGACATGAAGCGGTCCACGCCCAGCAGCAGCACCATGCCCTCGACGGGGATCTTGCCCATCGAGGCCAGCGTGGCGGCCAGCGTGATGAAGCCCGAACCGGTCACGCCGGCCGACCCTTTCGACGTCACCATCAGCACGCCCAGCACCACCAGCTGGTCGGTCAGCGTGAGTGGCGTGTTCGTCGCCTGGGCGATGAAGATGGCCGCCATCGTGTAGTAAATGCACTGGCCGTCCGGGTTGAACGTGACGCCGGACGGGATCACGAGGCCGACGACGGGCTTCGACACGCCCACGTGCTCGAGCTTGCGCATCAGCTGCGGCACCACGGATTCGGACGAGCTGGTGCCCAGCACTGTGAAGATCTCGTCCTTTATGTAGCGCAGGAACTTCCACAGGCTGAAGCCGGAAATGCGCGCCACCAGGCCGAGGATCGCCACGACGAACACGAAGCAGGTGATGTACATGCAGGCCATCAGGTAGCCCAGCGAGACGAGCGAACCCAGGCCGTATTTCCCGACCGTGAAGCCGATGGCGCCGAACGCGGCCAGCGGCGCCACGCGCATGATCATGCCGACGACGATGAACATGCTGTTGCTGAACGCTTCCAGGAAGTCGACCACCGGCTTGGCGCGGCGGCCCATGTGCGACAGCGCCACGCCGAACATCGTGGCGAACACGAGGATCTGCAGGATGTCGTTCTTCGCCAGCGCGTCGACCACGCTGGTGGGGATCATGTGCAGCAGGAAGTCGACGAAGCCGCCGGAGTGGCCGGCGGCCGCCGTGTAGTTCTTGATGCCGGTCGTATCGAGCGTGTGCACGTCGACGTTCATGCCGACACCGGGCTTGGCCAGGTTGACGACGACCAGGCCCAGCCCCAGCGCGAACGTGGACATGACTTCGAAGTAGATCAGCGCGCGGGAACCCACGCGGCCCAGCTCCTTCATGCTGTCCATCTTGGCGATGCCCAGCACCACCATCGCGAAGATCACGGGGGCGAACACCATCTTGATGAGGCGGATGAACGCGTCGCCCAGCGGCTTCAGGTCGGCCGCGAAGTGCGGGTACAGAACGCCCAGGATGCCGCCGGCGAGCACGCCGATCAGCACCTGGACATACAGCTTTCCAAGGAATCGTTTTGACATGGTTGTCTCCAGTATGGGTAACGCTTCAGGCTGCTGCTACGCCGGATCCGCCTTGCTCTTGGTGGCAGGTCGGAATCAGCGGAAAACGATCGGATGCGGCTTCAGGCGGCCTTGCGATCGGCGTCCCTGGACAGGAAGTCGCACACCGCGCGCGTCACGTCGGCCGTGGTGGCCTTGCCGCCCAGGTCGCCCGTGTGCAGGGCTCGGTTCGCGGTCACGTGCTCGATGGCGGCCATCACGCGGGCGGCGGCTTCCGGTTCGCCCAGGTGCTCGAGCAGCATGACGACGGACCAGAACGTGCCGACCGGATTGGCCAGGCCCTTGCCCATGATGTCGAACGCGGAGCCGTGGATCGGTTCGAACATGGACGGATAGCGGCGCTCCGGGTCGATGTTGCCCGTGGGGGCGATGCCCAGGCTGCCGGCCAGCGCAGCGGCCAGGTCGGACAGGATGTCGGCGTGCAGGTTCGTGGCCACGATCGTATCGAGCGTGGCGGGGCGGTTGACCATGCGCGCCGTGGCGGCGTCGACCAGTTCCTTGTCCCATTTCACGTCCGGGAATTCCTGCGACACCTGCAGCGCGATCTCGTCCCACATCACCATGGCGTGGCGCTGCGCGTTGCTCTTGGTGATCACCGTGAGCAGCTTGCGGGGGCGAGACTTCGCCAGCTTGAACGCGAAGCGCAGGATGCGCTCGACACCCACGCGCGTCATCATCGACACGTCGGTGGCCGCCTCGATCGGGTGGCCCTGGTGCACGCGGCCGCCCACGCCCGAATACTCGCCTTCCGAATTCTCCCGCACGATGACCCAGTTCAGGTCTTGCGGCGCGCAGCGCTTCAATGGCGCGTCGATGCCCGGCAGGATGCGGGTGGGGCGCACGTTGGCATACTGGTCGAAGCCCTGGCAGATCTTCAGGCGCAGGCCCCACAGCGTGATGTGGTCGGGAATGTCCGGGTCGCCGGCCGAGCCGAACAGGATGGCGTCCTTGCCGCGCAGCGCGTCGAGACCGTCGGCCGGCATCATCACGCCGTGCTGGCGGTAGTAATCGCCGCCCCAGTCGAAGTCCTCGAACGCGAACTGGAATGTGCCGCTGTGCGCGGCCAGCGTGGCCAGGACTTCGCGGCCCGCCGGCACGACTTCCTTGCCGATGCCGTCGCCGGGAATGGTGGCGATCTGGTACGTTTTCATGGGTGTCTCCTGAGTGAATGGATTGAACAGAACGGAAGGTGTGGTCACTGTAGCGGGTGGACTGGCGCTCGAATGGCCTGTAAACTCAATCCGTTGTCAACCTGGAGCTCAATAATGGATGTGGGACTGCAGCCGGCAGAATTGACGTTCATGGTGACGCTCGCCACCAGCGGCAGCCTGAGTGCCGCGGCGCGGGAACTGGGCATCACCACGTCGGCCGTCAGCAAGCGCCTTGCGCTGCTGGAAGGGCGGATCGGCGTGCCGCTGGTAAACCGCACGACGCGCCGCATGAGCCTGACACCGGAAGGCGACGTGCTCATCGAGCATGCGCAGCGCATCCTGCGCGAGATCGCCGACCTCGAGCAGATGCTGACGAAGTCACAGGGAGTGCCGAAAGGGCAGTTGCGCGTAAATGCCACGCTGGGCTTCGGGCGATTGCACATCGCGCCGGCGATCTCGCAGTACGTGCTGCGCTATCCCGAGGTCGACGTGCAGCTGCAGCTCTCGGTCGATCCGCCGCCGCTGGCGGACGACCAGTACGACGTGTGCATCCGCTTCGGCGCGCCGGCCGATACCCGCGTGATCGCCCGGCGCCTCGCCGCGAACCGCCGGCTGCTGTGCGCAGCGCCGAAATACCTGGACCGGCACGGCGAGCCCAAGACGCCGGCCGAACTGGCGCGGCACAACTGCATCACGATCCGGCAGGGCGACGAGGCGTATGGCGTGTGGCGCCTGCTGGCCGGCCGCGATGCGGAAAACGACGCCGCCGCCGTCAAGGTGCGCGGCAACCTGGCGACGAACGATGGCGAGATCGCGGTGGGCTGGGCGCTGGACGGGCATGGCATCCTGATGCGTGCCGGATGGGATATCGAGCGATACCTGCAAAGCGGCCGGCTGGTGCAGGTGCTGCCGGGGTACCGCACGCCGGATGCGGACATCTATGCGGTGTATCCGCACCGGCATCAGCTGTCGGCGCGGATACGGACGTTCGTGGATTTTCTGGTGGAGCGGTTCGAGCGGCTGGACAAGCTGTAAAACCGCGGCCTCGGCGTCAGGCGCGACGCAGCTTCTTCGTCATCGCCAGCGCGGCCAGACCGAGGCCGAGCATGGCGTAAGTCGACGGTTCGGGGACCGGCGCCGTGACGAGCGTCAATGACGTGATGTTGGCGTTGGCCTGCATCCAGTTTTCCGTTCCAACATCGAGGAAGCTGTAGCTGACGGTCGCGGTGAAGTAGTCGGCGAAATTCAGGCTGGCCGGCGGCGCGTCGCCGGACAGCGAGCTGCCATCGTAATTGAAGAAAAAGAAATCACCGGATTCGAAACCTGCGCCGGACGCGTGGGTACCGATCGACAGGAAGTCCGACTCGGCGCCGGCTACGCCATCATGCACCTGCATCAGCGCCAGCCAGGCGAGGTCGGCGTCGGAACTGTACGACAGGCCGGTTTGCGCGTCCGTGATCGTCGCGCCCATGAAGCCTTCGTACAAGCGGTAGCTGGCCTGTTCTGGCTGTTCCGGCTGGTAGGAGCCCAGCGTCAGGTCCGTATTCCACGAAACGGTGCCGGTCCAGGTATCGCCGACGGAAATCGTCGGTCCCGCGCTGGAGCTCGACTCGACATTGTTGTAGATTTCCGTGCCGCCGGGATGCTCGGTCAGCCCCGAAACGTTGGCGGTAAACTGGTACGTGACAATGGCAGCTTGCGCGGGCATGGCGACAACGGCGGACAGCAGCAAGACAGGGACTATGCGCATGGCGATTCCTGTTATTGAAATGACCATGATTGCATCATCGTTATAACCCGTCAATAAGTTGTATTGCGTTGCAATTCTAAAGTTTCTGATGCAACTGCTGCATGTTGCGCTTTTACCACCGATGGCCCGCCATCTGGTATCAGGCGCGCGACTACTTCCTGGACACGAAGGCCAGCATACCGAGGCCCAGGCCCAGCATGCCCCAGGTGGCAGGCTCCGGGACCGGCGACTGGATGTCCACACGTGTCAGCGACGTGATCGTGGCGAAGGCTTGCAGGTTGGTGGCCCCCTGCGAGAAGCCATAATGCGCGGTCGCAAATGGGCTGCCCACACGCAGCGTCAACAGTATTGTTTTACTTGCAATTTGCCAGCCGCGCGGCCGCGGCCTGGGCATCGAGCCAATGCCGGAACGCGGTGAGCGGGGGATGGTCCGCCTTGCGCTCCGGGTACAGCAGGCGGTAGGAACGGTCGCTGCGGTAGACATGCGGCGCGGCCAAGACGAGGGCGCCGCGGGCCAGCTCGGGCTCGATCAGCAAGCGGGGCACGAGGCCGATCCCCATGCCGTGGATGGCGGCTTCGGCCACCATCGAATACAGTTCGAAGCGCGGGCCGGCCATATCCCCCTCGACGGCCATGCCGCAGGAACGGAACCAGTCGCGCCACATCGTCGGCCGCGTGCTGATCTGCAGCAGCATGCGCCGCTCCCAGCCACCGGGGATCGGCAGGTTCGGGCTGGCCACGGCGACCAGGTCCTCGGGCATCAGCACGATCCCTTCGGTACCGGGCCAGAATGCCTCGCCGGCATGGATGGCGGCGTCGAATGGCGTGTCGTCGAACAGGAACGGCCGGGCGCGGGCGGCGAGGTTGACGGTGATGCCGGGATGGCGCTGCAGGAAGTCCGGCAGCCGCGGCAGCAGCCATTTCGTCGCGAACGTGGGGACCACGCCCAGTTCCAGCGTGCCGCCGCTGCCGCCGCCGGCCATCAGTTCCAGCGTGTCGCGCTCGACGTCGTCCAGCCGCGCCATCACCTTGCGGCTGTACGCGAGGCCCGCCTCCGTCAATGCCACGCCGCGGCGCCCGCGGCGGAACAGTGCGACGCCGAGGAACTCTTCAAGCGCGCCGATCTGGCGGCAGATGGCGCTCTGCGTGACGGCCAGCTCGTCGGCCGCCTTCGTGAAGCTCTGGTGGCGGGCGGCGGCCTCGAAGGCGGAGAGGGCGAGGGTGGAAGGAATTTTTCGGCGCATGCAGGATCTCCAAGTGCGAAAAACGCACAGGTCAGTGCGTATAAAACGTTTGCCGCACGATTGGCGTGATTGTACATTGCGTCAATGTTCAACCTGCCCGAGATCCTGAAATGACATCCAAGCACAAAGCCGCCTTCCACTGGGACGATCCGCTGCTGCTGAACCAGCAACTGACCGATGAAGAACGCATGGTGCGCGATTCCGCCAGCGCCTATTGCCAGGACCGCCTCGCGCCCCGTGTGCTGGAAGCGTTCCGCAACGAGAAGACCGACAGCGAGATCTTCCGCGAGATGGGCGAGCTGGGCCTGCTGGGCGTGACGATTCCCGAACAATATGGCGGCGCCGGCCTGGGCTACGTGAGCTATGGCGTGGTGGCCCGCGAGGTCGAGCGCGTCGACTCCGGCTATCGCTCGATGATGAGCGTGCAGTCGTCGCTCGTGATGGTGCCGATCTTCGAATTCGGCAACGAGCAGACGAAACAGAAATACCTGCCGAAACTGGCGACCGGCGAATGGATCGGCTGCTTCGGCCTGACGGAACCGGACCACGGCTCCGACCCTGGCAGCATGACTACCCGCGCGCGCAAGGTCGACGGCGGCTACCGGCTCACGGGCAGCAAGATGTGGATTACCAACAGCCCGATCGCGGACGTGTTCGTCGTGTGGGCCAAGGATGACGAAGGCGCGATCCGCGGCTTCGTGCTGGAGAAGGGCTGGCAGGGCCTGTCCGCGCCGGCGATCCATGGCAAGGTGGGCCTGCGCGCCTCGATCACGGGCGAGATCGTGATGAATGACGTGTTCTGCCCGGAAGAGAATGCGTTCCCTGACGTGCGCGGCCTGAAAGGCCCGTTCACCTGCCTGAACAGCGCCCGCTACGGCATCGCCTGGGGCGCGCTGGGCGCGGCCGAGGATTGCTGGCACCGCGCCCGCCAGTATGTGCTGGACCGCAAGCAGTTCGGCAAGCCGCTGGCGGCGAACCAGCTGGTGCAGAAGAAGCTGGCCGACATGCAGACGGAGATCACCGTCGGCTTGCAGGGCTGCCTGCGGCTGGGGCGCATGAAGGATGAAGGCTCGGCTGCTGTCGAGATCACGTCGATCATGAAGCGCAATTCCTGCGGCAAGGCCCTCGACATCGCCCGCGTGGCGCGCGACATGATGGGCGGGAACGGCATCAGCGACGAATTCGGCGTGGCCCGCCACCTCGTCAACCTCGAAGTGGTCAATACCTACGAAGGCACGCACGACATCCACGCGCTGATCCTCGGCCGCGCGATGACGGGCATCGCGGCGTTCTGACGGCCATGGCGGGCACGATGAACGCAGGAGCCCTGGCTGGCCTGAAAGTGCTCGACCTGTCGCGCGTGCTGGCCGGGCCGTGGGCCGGCCAGCTGCTGGCGGACCTGGGCGCCGATGTCGTGAAGGTCGAGCGGCCGGGCAATGGCGACGACACCCGCGCATGGGGGCCGCCGTGGCTGCCCGACGCGGCAGGCAACCCCACGAGCGAGGCGGCCTACTACCTGAGCGCCAACCGCAACAAGCGCTCGGTGGCGATCGACATCGCCACGGCCGAAGGCCAGGCGCTGGTGCGGCAACTGGCGGCACGGGCCGACGTGGTGCTGGAAAACTTCAAGGTCGGCGGCCTTGCGCAGTATGGGCTCGACTATGCCAGCCTGAAGGTCGTCAATCCGCGCCTCATCTACTGCTCGATCACCGGCTTCGGGCAGGACGGCCCCTATGCGCAGCGCGCCGGCTACGACTTCCTGATCCAGGGCATGGGCGGGCTGATGAGCCTGACCGGCCGGCCGGATGGTGAAGCGGGCGCCGGTCCGATGAAGGTCGGCGTGGCGCTGACGGACGTGATGACGGGCCTGTATGCGTCGAACGCCGTGCTGGCCGCGCTGGCGCACCGCGAACGCAGCGGACAAGGGCAGCACATCGACCTCGCGCTGCTGGACGTGCAGGTGGCCGTGCTGGCGAACCAGGCGGCCAACTATCTCGTGGGCGGCACGGCGCCGCAGCGCATGGGCAATGCACACCCGAACATCGTGCCCTACCAGGATTTCGCCACGGCCGATGGCTACATGATCGTCGCCGTCGGCAACGACGGGCAGTTCCGCAAGCTGTGCGAGGTGCTGGGCCGGGCCGAGTGGGGCACCGACGAACGGTACGCCACCAACCCGCAGCGCGTGCGGCACCGCGCCGAACTCGTTGCCGGCATCCATGCCGTCACGGTCACGCGCACGACCGCCGAGTGGGTCGCGCTGATGGAGACGGCCGGCGTGCCATGCGGCCCCATCAACACCCTCGACAAGGTCTTCGACGACCCGCAGGTGCAAGCACGCGGCATGCGCATCGAGATGCCCCACCCGGTCGCGGGCACCGTCCCCCTGGTCGCCAACCCGATCCGCCTGTCGGCCACGCCGGTCACCTACGACCGCCCGCCGCCGATGCTGGGCGAGCATACGGCTGAAGTGCTGGCTGATTGGCTGCAAAACCGGTGACAGACACCAGTTCTTCGCAATGTTTCTAGAAAACCGGTGTCTGTCACCGGTTTTTTTTCACCTGCCAGGCGATCGATAATTCATAAGTAAAATACCGCTTGAAATTCAGATACCGATCAGTATAATTGATGCCTCTCATCAATTTCCTGACCGCCCATGCCCGCTTGGCACCGTTCCGACGAATCCGACCTGCCCCTGTGGGTGCTCGACCTTGATGACGAGCTGTACAGCGTGCATCATCGCCGCCTGTGCGTCTGGCCAGACGAGTTCGACGGCTGCTGGCACTGGGAGATTCAGACGTACGAGAATGCCGGTGTCGCCGCTTGCGGCAGCTGTGCCACGCTGGCCGACGCGCAGCAGGCAGCGGTCGTGGCGGCGCGGCGGCTGGCGGCCGGGCCGGCGCGGGAGGGCTGACGATGGCGACATCCCTGACGGCGGCGGCGCCCGTCGCGACGTCCCCGGCACCGGCCGCGCCGCCGGCACCGGTCGTTCACCCGTTCGGCCCGCGCCTGCTGACCGGCGTGGTCGGCGTGTTCGTGGCGGCGATGATGTCGGGCCTGAACAGCCGCATCGGCACGCTGGCGCTGGGGGACATCCGCGCCGTCTACGGTATGGGGATCGACGATGGCAGCTGGGTCGCGAGCCTGTACGGCGCCTTTGAACTGGCCGCGATGCCGTTCTCGGCATGGTTCGCGATCACGTTCTCGTTCCGCCGCTACCACATGGCCGTGGTGACGACGTTCATGCTGCTGGGCCTTGTCACGCCGCTGGCGCCCGATGCGGCCACGCTGCTCGTGCTGCGCTGCCTGCAGGGCTTTGCCGGCGGCCTGCTGATTCCGGTGCTGATGGCCGCGGCACTGCGCTTTTTCCCGGCGCCGATCCGGCTCTACGGCCTTGCCCTGTATGCGATGACGGCCACGTTCGCCCCGAACGTGGCCACCTGGCTCTCGGCCACGTGGACCGATGGCGTGGTGGACTGGCGCCTGCTGTTCTGGCAAACGGTACCGATGGCATTGTTCTCGCTGGCGGCGGTGGGCTGGGGCATCCCGCAAGACCCGGTGCGCCTCGAACGCTTCCGCCAGGTCGACTGGCTGGGGCTCGTGACCGGCATCGCGGCCCTCGTCATGCTCGGCATCGGCCTGTCGCAGGGCGAGCGGCTGGACTGGTTCAACAGTGTGCTGGTGTGCTGGCTGTTCGGTGGCGGCGGCGCGCTGCTGGGGATCTTCCTCGTGTGCGAATGGTTCCATCCCATGCCCTTTATCAAGCTGCAACTGCTGCACCGCCGAAACCTGGGCCTGGGCTTCACCATCTTCGTCGGCATGCTGGTGGTGCTGCTGTCCGGCTCCCTGCTGCCGGCCGATTACCTGGGCCATGCCTGGCATTTCCGCACACCGCAGCTGGCCGTCATCGGCCTGCAGGTGGGCCTGCCGCAATTCATTCTCGGCCCGGCCGTTTCCTGGCTGCTGTACAAGAAATGGGTCGATGCGCGGCACGTCTTCGTCATCGGACTCCTGCTGATTGCCGCGGCGTGCTGGGTCGGCTCGCGCATCACGCCCGAGTGGATGGCCGCCGAGTTCGCGCTGGCGCAGGCGCTGCACGCGTTCGGCCAGCCGATGGCCGTCATCGCGCTGCTGTTCCTGGCCACCAGCGTGGTGCAGCCGATGGAAGGGCCGCAGGTGTCGGGCATCGTCAACACGCTGCGCGCGTTCGGCACGATGTTCGGCAGCGCCCTCGTCGGCCGCCTGCTGGCCGTGCGCGAAGCCACCCATGCCAACGTGCTGCTCGACGGCGCGGTCAATATGCGGCGCAGCGCCGGTGCCGTGCCGCCCGATGCGCTGGCCGGCGTGGCCGACCGGGTCTCGCACCAGGCTTTCGTGCTGTCGATCGCGGACGGCTACCTGGCGCTCGGCGCGCTGGCGCTGGCGCTGGTGCCGCTGGTGCTGTCGCTGCAGTACATCGCGCCGCCCGTGCTGCCGCCGAAAACATAATTCACATCATTCGAGGATCACATGTCACTTCCAACTTCCGCAAAGATCGCGATCGGCGTACTGTTTGCCGCGCTTGCCGCCGGCAGCGCCTGGTCGTGGAGCCACCAGGAGGCCGGCGGCAGCCGCCAGAGTACCGACGATGCCTACGTGACGGCCGACTTCACGCTGGTGGCGCCGCAGGTTGCGGGCAAGGTGGCCGAAGTGCTGGTCGAAGACCACCAGGCCGTGGGCAAGGGCCAACTGCTGGCGCGGATCGACGACCGCGAGTTCGCCGTGGCCGTGGACATCGCCCGCGCCGACCTGACGAAAGCCGAGGCCGACCTGGCCAGCGCGCGCGCCGCGATCGCCCAGCAGGGCAGCACGATCCGGCGTGCCGCCGCCGCGGTCGAAGGCGGCGCCGCTACGCTGAAGTTCGCGAAGTCCAACGCCGAACGCTATCGCGACCTGGCGTCCGATGGCTCGGCGTCGATGCAGGACCGCCAGCAGGCCGAATCGCAGACCGATGCCGCGGCGGCAAACCACGCGGCGGACAAGGCCGCGCTGGCCGCCGCAAAGCAGCAGCTCGATGTGCTGGGCGCCCAGGTGGCGCAGGCCGATGCCCAGGTGGCGCGTGCGAAGGCGGCCCTGGCGGCCGCGCAACTGAACCTGTCGTACACCCGCATCGAGGCCCCCGTCGATGGCGTGGTCGGCCAGCGGGCCGTGCGCGTCGGCGCCTACGCGCAGGCCGGCGCCGCCATGCTGGCTATCGTGCCGCTGCAGCATGCCTACATCGAGGCGAACTTCCGCGAAACCCAACTGGCGCGGATGCGCGCCGGCCAGCGCGTTACAATTGCGGTCGACATGCTGCCCGGCACCACGCTGACCGGCCATGTCGAAAGCCTCGCGCCCGCCAGCAGCGTGTCGTTCTCGCCGATCGCACCCGACAATGCGACCGGCAATTTCACGAAAGTGGTGCAGCGCCTGCCCGTCAAGATCGTCATCGATCCGGGCCAGCGCGCCGCGCAACTGCTCAAGGTGGGCATGTCCGTCACGCCGACCGTCCTGTGCGAGGCGGGATAAAGCCGTCTTTACAAACCAGGATCATGACCGATTACGATGCCACCGTTACCAGGCCGGCGCGCCTGACGCGCGAACAGAGCCGGGCCCGCACCCGCGAGCGCCTGCTGGCCTCGGCCGCCGTCGTGTTTACGCGCGAAGGTTATGCGGGGGCGTCGATCGACCGCATCGCCGAGGAGGCGGGCTATTCAAAAGGCGCGATGTATTCGAACTTCGCGTCGAAGGATGAACTGTTCTTTGCGATGTTCGATTACTACGCGCTTGGCCAGGCCGATGAATTATGCCGGCGCCTGGATGCGGTGGACGATGCCGACGCGGTCATCGACACGGCATGCGCGTGGGCCGATGGCATGCGCCATGAACCGGACCTGCGACTGCTCGTAGTGGACATGGCGCGGCTGGCGCGTGCCGATCCGGCCGTGGCGGCGCGGCACACGAAGATGTTCGACGACGAATGGCACCAGGTGGGCTCGCGCCTCGTGAAGATCTTTCCTGGCGGCGCATCGCCGGTACCGGTGCTGCAGCTTGGCGCGCTGGTGATGGACATCGCCTACGGCAACGCCACGCAGCTGCATGCTGGGCTGACGGCCGGAGACCTGATCGGCGTTGCGCTGCGGGCGCTGCGCGACGCCTATGGTGGGCGACCTCCGGCACCGGGAAAGCGGCTGGCGTAGCCCCTTTCCCGGCCACGGGACCGGCTTACGGCGCCTTGCTTTCCAGCGTCACCTTCGCAGCCGACAAGCCGTCGGCGGTCGCGGTCAGCACCAGCTTGCCCGCCTGTCCCGCACGGGTGCGCACGATCGCCAGCGCGAGGCCATTGAACGCCTTGCGCTCACGCGACTGGAACGATTCGAAGCTGGTCGGATCGCCGTTGTCCGTGGCGATGATGTCGCCCGGGCCCGTGAGTGTAAACTTCACGCGGTTGGCGGTGCGCGGCACGGGCCGGCCATCCTTGTCGGCGATCGTCACCGTGACGAACGACAGGTCATCCCCATCGGCGCGGATCGCCTGGCGGTCGGCCGACAGCAGCAGCTTCGCTGCTTTTCCCGTCGTGTGTACGGTGTCCTCGGCCCAGCGCTTGCCATCCCTGTACGTCACCGCATGCAGCTTGCCGGGCTGGTACACCACGTCATCCCAGCGCAGCCGGTAGTCGCGGGGGCCGCGCTTCTTGCGGCCCAGCGATTTGCCGTTCAGGAAAAGTTCCGCCTCGTCGCCGGACGTGTACAGATGCACGGGCGTGACCTGGCCCACGCGCTCCGGCCAGTTCCAGTGCGGCAGCAGGTGCGCCATCGGCAGCTCGGGGCGCCAGCGCGCCTGGTACAGCCAGAAGCGGTCCTTCTTGAAGCCGGCCAGGTCGACGATGCCGAAATACGAACTGCGCGACGGCACGGCGATCTTCTTGAGGCTGTCCAGCTGCTGCGCCATGCGCTGCCGCTGCGCCGGGTCGGTGAAGTTCAGCAGGTTCGTCGCGTCGCTGTTGTACGGCGTGGGCTCGCCCAGGTAGTCGAAGCCGGTCCACACGAATTCGCCGGCGACGAACGGACTGTCGTCCTGGCCGCGGAATTCCTTGTCCGGCGGCGAAGCCCACGGCGGGGCGCTCAGGTCATAGCTGCTCACGTGGAAATTGGCCAGGCCCTTCGACTGGTCGTCGCTGACGGGGAAGAAGTATTCGCCGCGCGAGCTGACGGTCGATGCCGTCTCGCTGCCCAGCAAAGGGATGTGCGGCGCATGCTCGTGGAACTTCGCGTACTCATGCGGCTTGTAGTTGAAGCCGAACACGTCGGTGGCGTTCTGGAAACCGTTGTAGGCCGAGCCGACATGGTTGTAGGCGGCCGTCGTGGGGCGGGTACGGTCCTCGCCGCGCGCGATCTCGGACAGGTGCGCCGCCACCTTCCAGCCTTCGTCCTGGCCCTGCTCGACGATCTCGTTGCCGATGCTCCAGGCGATCACGCTCGGGTGGTTGCGGTCGCGGCGGATCATCGCGCGCAGGTCCTTCTCGTGCCACTCCTTGTAGTGCAGGTGGTAGTCGTTCGGCGTTTTCTTCAGGCCCCAGATATCGAACGCCTCGGCCACCACCACGAAGCCCATGCGGTCGGCCAGGTCGAGCAGCTCGGGTGCCGGCGGATTGTGACTGGTGCGGATGGCGTTCACGCCCATCTCGCGCAGGATCTGCAGCTGGCGTTCGAGCGCGCGCACATTGATCGCCGCGCCCAGCGCGCCCAGGTCATGGTGCTGGCACACGCCCTGGATCGTCAGGCGGCTGCCGTTCAGCAGGAAGCCCCGCTGCGCATCGAACGCGATCGTGCGGATGCCGAACGGCGTTTCAACGACGTCGACCACACGGCCCTTGTCCATCACCGTGGTGACGGCCACGTAGCGCTGTGGCGCGGTGGTGCTCCACAGCCGCGGGTTCGCGACGGCCAGCGCCTGGTTGAACTGCAGCTGGCGGCCGGCGGGGGATTTCCAGGGTGTGCTCGCATCCTTGCGCGCGACCGGCTGGCCGGTGCGCTTGCCCGCGCCATCGAGCGCGTAGATCTCGGTGGCGACCTGCACCTCGGTATCGGCACCGCGATTGTCCACCGTCACCTCGACGTTCACCGTGGCCGAGTCCTTCGTCACGATCGGCGTGGTGACGAACGTGCCGTACTGCGCCACGTGCACGGGCGCCGTCTTCACCAGCCAGACATTGCGGTAGATGCCGCCGCCCGGATACCAGCGCGACGACGCGGGCGGATTGTCGAGCCGCACCGCCACCACGTTGGCGCCGCCGGGTTTCACGTGCGGTGTCAGGTCCACCCGCCACGATGCATAACCGTAGGGCCAGCCGCCCACGTGCTGGCCGTTGATCCACACCTGGGCATTCGACATCGCGCCATCGATGTCCAGGTAGATGCGGCGGCCAACATCGGTGGCCGGCAGCGTGAAGTGCTTGCGGTACCAGGCCACGCCCCACCACGGCAGCTTGCCCGTGTCGTTCGGGTACTCCTGCCGGAACGGCCCTTCGATGCCCCAGTCGTGCGGCAGCGCCAGCTTGCGCCACGCGCCATCGTCGAAGGCGGGTTGCGCGGCCGGCGCCGCGGTAAGCGCCGCCGACGGATCTCGGGTGCCGGCGTCGTCCTTCTGGAAACGCCAGTCGGCGTTGAAGGCGAGGCGTTCGCGGACGGGCGCTTCGGCAGCGTGCGCGGCGTCGGCCAGCGTGAGGAAGCCGAAGGCAAGCAGCGGGAGGAGTCTTCTTAGCATGGGTGAATGAACGTGATGACAGAATCGAAAAAGTCTAGCCGCAATTGCAACGCCATTGCTATTCCATTTGTCGCGCGCGCTATCCGGAACCGATATAGCGTGCTTGCGCGCTCAATCATCATGCGCGGCCGATCAACCGGATGAGCGATCGACCGGCGCACTGTTCTACGCGCCGCGCAACATGCTAAGGTACGCCGCCCGATCCAGAACAACACCAAGCGGAGGAGACCATGCCCACCAACCCGACCTTGCGCCGCGCTGCGCTGGCCATGGCGCTGCTGGCACTTGCCGGCGGCGCGGCGGCGCAACAATCCAAATGGCCGGACATCACGTGGCTGTTCACGTCGTTCCAGGGCAAAGGCGATGGCCTGCACCTGTCGGCCAGCGCCGACGGCAAGGCATGGTCCGACCTGGGCAAGGTCTTCCTGAAGCCGTCCGTCGGATCGGGACTGATGCGCGATCCGCACATCCTGCGCGGGCCGGACGGCGTGTTCCGCATGGTGTGGACCACCGGCTGGAAGGACAAGGGCATCGGCTACGCGGCGTCGACGGACCTCGTCAACTGGTCGGCACAGCGCTACCTGCCGATCTTCGGGAAGACCCCCGGTGCGAACGATGCGTGGGCGCCCGAGACGTTCTACGACGAAGCGGGCAAGCAGTACGTGATCACGGTATCGTCCGACATCGATGGCCGCTTCGCCGAAACGAAGTCGGACGAGCGGATGAACCACCGCACGTACTACGTGACGACGAAGGATTTCGTCACGTTCAGCGAGCCGCAACTGTTCCTCGATCCAGGATTCGACCACATCGATACCACGGTCGTGCATGAGGAGGGCAGCAAGGGTGGACGCGATGGTGGACGCTATATCGCCGTCTTCAAGGAAGGCGACAGGCAGAAGGCCGGCAAGTGGGGCGCCGTGCGCTGGGCGGTGGCCGACAGCGCCCTCGGGCCCTACCGCGTGATGCCCGAGCCACTCGTCAGCGGCCTGCGCGCCGAAGGGCCCACGCTGTACACGCAGGATAGCAAGACCACGCTGCTGGTGGACTTCTATGCCGACAAGCGCTATGGCGCGTTCGAGACCACGGACTGGAAGACCTGGACCGACGTGTCGCCGCAGGTGGCGGTGGCGAAGGGCCAGCGGCACGGCACCGTTCTAGCGGTGCCGGCCTGGCTGGCGAAGGACCTTGTCACCGCACAGCCGGCCGCTGGCCCGGTGGAACCAAGGCCGGCGCCGCCGCCCGCGCTGGAAGGTTTCACGGCCGACCCGTCGATACGCCTGTTCGGCGACACGTATTACCTCTATCCCACGTCCGACAAGCCGAACTGGCAAACGACGGATTTCTCCGTGTGGTCGTCGAAGAACCTGGTGGACTGGAAGAAGGAGCGCATGATCCTCGACGTGGCCAATGACCTGAAATGGGCCAACGTGGAAGCATGGGCGCCGGACGTGATCGAGCGTAACGGCACCTACTACCTGTACTTTTGCGCGCAGGGGAACATCGGCGTGGCCACGGCGAAGTCGCCCACCGGTCCGTTCGTCGATGCGCTGGGCAAGCCGCTGATCGCCAAGGGCACGGGCGTGCAGTCGAACACGATCGACCCGTATCCGTTCATCGACGACGATGGCCAGGCCTACCTCTACTACGGCAACGGCAAGCTGGGCAACGTCTACAAGCTGAAGGCCGACATGGTCACGCTGGACGGCCCCGTGCACACGATCGAACTGCGGGACCACCGCGAGGCGCCGGTCGTCTTCAAGCGCAACGGCAAGTATTACTTTATGTGGTCGATCGACGATGCACGCAGCCCGAACTACCGCGTGGGCTGGGGCGTTGCCGACTCGCCCCTCGGCCCGGTGCGCTCGCCGGACCGGGATTTCATCGTCCTGCAGCGCAACGGCCCCGCCGTCGCCACGGCGCACCACAGCGTCGTCAACGTGCCGGGCACCGACCGCTGGTACGTGGCCTACCACCGCCATGCGCTGCCGCAGGGGAATGGCTACCAGCGGCAGACCGTGCTGGCGAGGATGACGTTCAATCCCGACGGGTCGATCCGGCCGATGGACCCGATGGTCGTGCCGTTCCGGCCGGGGGACGTGGGCGAGCCGGTCAAGGATGGCAGGGCGGCCGCGCCAGCTGCAGCGGGCCGCTGACCGGTTTTCCTGAGTATTCGAGCAGTCCGGCCACGCGCTTGCGCGCCCGGCGACGTGTTGTTTCGTGGCATGGTATCGTGCGCGTTTGCGGCATGCCGCGCCACGTTGTCCATTGCCATGCCCGACCATCGCCCCGATCCTGTCACCGCCATCGCTACCGCCCACGACTGGGCCATGACCCCGTTCGGCGCGGTGGCGGCATGGCCTGCGGCGTTGCGCGTGGCGGCCGGCATGGTGCTGTATTCGCGGCAGCCGATGTGTGTGATGTGGGGCGATGCGCTGCGCTTGCTGTTCAACGACGGATATCGCGCCTTGCTGGGCGCGCGGGCGCATGACGATGCGGTCCTGATGGGCCAGCCCTTCCGCGCCGTATGGCCCGAACTGGCCGACCCCGTCGGCCCCCTGCTCGACGATGCGCTGCGCGGCAATGCCACGGGCGCCGTGGAAGACCACCCGTTCACCGTGCAGCGCAACGGCTACCCGGAGCAGATCCACGTCACGTTCTTTACAAGTCCCATCCATGACGATGACGGCGCGATCGCGGGGTTGCTCGTCACCTGCGTGGAGACGACGGCCAGGGTTGCGTCGCGCCGTGAGCGCGACGATGCGATGGAGCGCCTGCGCCTGCTCGACGAGATCGGCGAGGCCACCCGCGTGGCCAGCGAGCCGCGCGCCATCATGGAGGAAGCCACGCGGCTGCTGGGCGAACACCTGGGCGTGACGCGCGTGGCGTATGCCGACCTGGAACCGGACAACGACCGCTTCACGATCCGGCACGACTGGCGCGTGCCGGGTGCGATCAGCACGGCGGGCGTGTATTCGTTGGACCTGTTCGGCTCCCGCGCCACGCAGAACCTGCGCATCGGCCGCACGCTCGTCATCAACGACGTCGACCGCGAACTCGCGCCGGGCGACGGCGACGGCATGTTCAACAGCATCGGCATCAAGGCGATCATCTGCTGCCCGCTCGTCAAGGGTGGCCGGCTGGTGGCGATGATGGCCGTGCACCAGGTGCATCCGCGGCAGTGGACCAGCGAGGACCTGGCGCTCGTGGAGGCGGTGGTCGAGCGCTGCTGGGCGCACATCGAACGGGTGCGTTCGACCGAGGCGTTGCGCGAGGCGGACCGCCACAAGTCCGAGTTCCTGGCGGTGCTGGCACACGAACTGCGCAATCCGCTGGCACCGATCCGCAACGGCCTGGAACTGCTGCGCCTCGGCGGGGGCGGCAGCGACGTCGTGGCGAAGGTGGGCGGCATGATGGACCGCCAACTGAGCCACATGACGCACCTGATCAACGACCTGCTCGACATTGCCCGCGTGTCCAGCGGAAAGATCGTGCTGCACCGGGAAGCGGCCGACTTGAACCGCATCGCCGCCGCGGCCGTCGAGGCAAGCATGCCGGCGATCGAAGCGGCCGGCCATGACCTGGAAGTGCAACTGCCGCCGGAGCCGCTGCCCATCGAGGCGGACACGGTGCGCATCAGCCAGGTGATCGGCAACCTGCTGACCAATGCCGCGAAATACACGCCGCGCAACGGCAGGATCCGCGTCGCTGCCCATGCCGACGGCGACATAGCCGTGATCACGGTGACCGACAATGGCATCGGCATCCCGGCCGAGTCGCTCGACGCCGTGTTCGACATGTTCACGCAAGTGGCCCGGCATATGGAGCGCTCGAACGGCGGCCTCGGTATCGGCCTGTCGCTGGTGCGGCGGCTGGTGGCGCTGCATGGCGGCACCGCAACGGCCGCCAGCCCGGGAGCGGGGCAGGGCAGCACGTTTACGATCCGCCTGCCGCTCGCGGGTACAGCGGCGCCGTTGGCCGAACCGTCACCATCCGCCCGTGCGGCGACGAGGCGCCTGCGCATCCTGATCGCGGACGACAATGTCGATGCGGCCCATTCGCTGTCGGACCTGCTGGCGCTGGACGGGCACGATACCCGTGTCGCCGCCGATGGCGCGGCGGCACTGGACGTGGCAGCGCAGTTCCAGCCCGAAGTCGTGTTCCTCGATATCGGCATGCCCGGCATGGATGGCTACGAGACCGCGCGCCGGCTGCGCGGCGTGCCCGGCCTGGATGGCGTGCGGCTGGCCGCGCTGACCGGCTGGGGCGCCGCCGAAGACCGCGCACGCAGCCGCGCCGCCGGCTTCGACCACCACCTGCTCAAGCCCGCCGTGCCGGCCGAAGTCAACGCGGTGCTGGCCGAGGCCTGAGGCGACGGATGCCGGCCGTGCCGGCATCCGTCGCACCGGTCTTCGATATTTCCACGATCATGGACGATTGCATCTTCTAACGATAATGAATTCTCATTATAATTAGGGTAATTTCATACCCATGACAAGGATGCATTCCCATGTACGACAAACGCACTCCGCTGGCGCTGGCTCTCGCGCTGGCCTTCGGTACTTCGTTCACCGCCCATGCCCAGACGACGGCCGAGCGCCATGGCGGCGATCCGGACAGCATTCCCACCGTGCTGGTATCGGCCAGCGCGCTGGGCGTGGTGGCCGACGACATGATCACGCCGGCCACCACGCTGGCCGGCGCCGAACTGGTACGGGTGCGCGAATCCACGCTGGGCGAGACACTGGGCCGCCTGCCCGGCATCACGTCCAGCCACTTCGGCGCGGGCGCGAGCCGCCCCGTGATCCGCGGCATGGATGGCCCGCGCGTGAAGATCCTGGCCGATGGCGCGGAAGTGCAGGATGCGGCGACGATCAGCCCGGACCACGCGGTGGCGTTCGAGCCGCTGCTGGCCGAGCGCATCGAGGTGCTGCGCGGGCCATCGGCGCTGGCCTATGGCGGCGGCGCGGTCGGCGGCGTGGTGAACATCATCGACCGGAAGATCCCGACGGCCCTGCCGTCGAAGGCTGTCGAGGGCAGCGCCGAAGTGCGCGCCGGTTCGGCCGCGCGTGAAAAGGCGGGCGCATTCGAGATGACGGCGGCGGCCGGCAGCGTGGCCTTCCATGCGGAAGGCGTCAAGCGCGATGCCGACGAATACCGTGTTGGCAAGGACTGGCCGGAAGGCCGGCGTGTCCACGGCAGCTACAAGGATACGGAAACGGGTACCGTCGGCCTGTCGTGGATCGGTGAGCGCGGCTATCTCGGCGCGGCCTTCACGAAGGAGCGCACGGAGTACGGCATTCCCGGCCACGCCCACGAATTCGAGGGATGTCATCCGCATGGCGATCACCTGCACTGCGGCGATCATGGCGACGAGGACGAAGAAGGCCACGACCATGGCCACGAGGAGGAGGGCGCGGTGCCCTACGTGAAACTGGACAGCGAGCGCTGGGATGTGCGCGGCGAATACCGCGACCCGCTGGCCGGGTTCTCGAAAGTGCGGCTGCGCGCCTCGTTTACCGATTACCGCCACGACGAGATCGAGGGCAACGAGATCGCCACCACGTTCACCAGCAAGGCGCACGACGCGCGGCTGGAACTGGAGCACAAGCCGGTGGCGGGCTGGCGTGGCGTCGTCGGCCTGCAGACCACGCGGCGCGATTTCGCCGCGCTGGGCGAGGAGGCCTATGTGCCGGCCACGCTGACGAAAAAGCATGCCGCCTTCGTGACCGAGGAATACCGGCTGGACGACTGGCGCTTCGAGGCGGGCCTGCGGCACGAATGGCAGGATATCGACGTGGCCGCCCAGCCGGAACGCGGCACCAGCGCGCGCGGCACGTCGCTGGCGCTCGGCGCGGTATGGAAGTTCGCTCCCCGGTATTCGCTGCGCGCGGCCATCTCGCGCAGCCACCGCCTGCCGGGCGCCGAGGAATTGTATGCGGACGGCATCCACCTGGCCACCAGTACGTGGGAAATCGGCAACGAGAACCTGGCGAAGGAAACGTCGAACAACATCGACGTCACGTTGCGCAAGTTCGCCGGCCCGACCACGTTCTCGGTGAGTGCCTTCCACAACCGCATCGACAACTACATCTATGCACGCACGCTGGACAACCACGAAGGCTTCCAGCTGGTGGAGTATGCGCAGCGCGATGCGACGTTCACCGGCATCGAAGGGGAACTGCGGCACGAACTGCCGGCGGGCCTGCAGGCCACGCTGTTCGGCGACTACGTACGCGCCAGGTTGCGCGACGGCGGCGGCAACGTCCCGCGCATCCCGGCCGGCCGCCTGGGCGCGAAGCTCGATGGCGAATGGCGCGGCTGGCATGGCATGGTCGAAGCCTACCGCGTGGCCACGCAGGACAAGGTGTCGCCGTACGAAGGCCGCACGGCCGGCTACAACATGCTGAACGTCGGCACGCACTACAACACCCGCATCGCCGGCCTGCCCGCGATGCTGTATACGCGGCTGAACAACGTGACCGACGAGCTGGCGTTCAGCCACACGTCGTTCATCAAGCACGCGGCACCGCTGCCGGGACGTAACCTGACCGCCGGCTTGCGCGTGACGTTCTGATCGGAGAAGCCGGGTGCGTGAAGTCGGACCATGGTCCGGCTTCGACGCTCCCGGACATGGGCTCGACGGTGCCTCCGGGCGCCTTGCGGCTCAGTGCTTGTGGGCGCGTGCGGGCCGCTTGGCCGCCGGGGTGGCTGCCGAGGTAGCCACCGGGGCGGCAGCATCGGGCGCCGCCTTGCCCTTGCGCTTGGCGGCGCATTCCGCGCATTCGCCATACAGGGTCAGTTCGTGGCGGTCGATGACGAAGCCGGCGGGCGCCAGGTCGTCCATCCTGCCCGGGCAACCTTCCACCTCGAACACACGGTCGCACGCCACGCAGTGGAAGTGGTGATGGTGGTGGTGCGCCGCATGCGATGTCTCATAGCGCGGGTTCTCACCCGGCAGCGTAACGGCCTGGAGTTCGCCTTCGCCCAGCAACAGCTTCAGGTTGCGGTAAATGGTCGCGATGCCGATCTCGGGCACGGTTACACGCACGGCATCGAGGATTTCGTGGGGACTGAGCGGGCGCGCCGCGGCTTCGATTGCCGCGCGAATCGCGGTGCGCTGGCGGGTTGAGCGTTCCATGGCAAGGCGTATCGGGTAAAGTCGCATTATCCCATAAGCGGCCCGGCGGTGGCGTGGCGCCGCGGCGCGGGCGGGCTGTGATGTATATTGCGGCACTGGCGCCGTTGCCATCCGACCAGGGAGTCCATGTTGAAATCCACGCTCGTCGGCCTCGCGGCCATCGCTTCGCTGACCCCGCTATTGCTGTTCCAGCCCGTCCACGCCCAGCCGGCGGCGCCGCTGAAAGGCGACGTCCGTGCCCGCGTCGATGCGATGTATCCCTGGCTGGATGGCATCTACAGGGACTTGCACGCCCACCCCGAACTCGCCTTCCAGGAAGTACGCACGGCCGGGAAGCTCGCGGCCGAAATGCGCAAGCTGGGCTTCGACGTCACCGAGAAGGTGGGCAGGACGGGCATCGTCGCGGTGCTGCGCAATGGTACCGGCCCCACGGTACTGGTTCGCACGGACCTCGACGGCCTGCCGATGGAAGAAAAGACCGGCCTGCCGTATGCCAGCAAGGCGCGGGCGCAAAGCGGCGGACGCGAAACCTTCGTGACCCACAGTTGCGGCCACGACGTGCACATGGCCAGCTGGCTGGGCACCGCCCGCACGCTCGTCGAACTGAAAGCCCGGTGGCAAGGCACCCTCGTGTTCGTCGGCCAGCCAGCCGAGGAAACCGTGTCCGGTGCGAAGGCGATGCTGGACGACGGCCTGTTTACGCGCTTCCCGAAACCCGATGTGGCGTTCGCGCTGCATTCCTGGCCGCTCGCGCACGGCACCGTCGGATTCAACGATGGCCCCGTGTCCTCCAATTCGGACGCGATCGACATCGAGTTCAAGGGCCGCGGCGGCCACGGTTCGGCGCCCGACAAGGCGCTCGATCCGGTCACCATCGCGGCCCGCTTCGTGGTGGACGTGCAGACCGTGGTGAGCCGCGAGAAGGATCCCAAGGAATTCGGCGTGGTGACGATCGGCGCGATCAATGGCGGCACGGTCGGCAACATCATTCCTGACAGCGTGCAAGTGCGCGGCACGATCCGCTCGTACAGCCCCGAGGTGCGCGACAAATTACTGGAAGGCGTGCGGCGTGTGGCCAATGCCTCGGCGGCGATGGCGGGCGCGCCGGCGCCGGACGTGAAGCTCACCGCCGGCGGGCAGGCCATCGTCAACAATGCGGAACTGGTGCGCAGGACGGAAGCCGTGTTCAAGGACGCCTTCGGCGACGCGAATGCCCAGCGCATGCCGGCGATGACGGCCAGCGAGGATTTCTCGCTCTTCGTCAACCAGGGCGTGCCATCGATGTTCTTCTTCACCGGCATCTACGATGCGAAGGACGTGGCCGAGTCGCAGCGGCCCGGCGGCAAGCCGGTCGCATTCAACCATTCGCCGTTCTATGCGCCCGTGCCGGAACCGTCGATCAAGACGGCCGCCACGGCGATGAGCCTGGCGGTGTTGCACGCGATGGCGCGGTGAAGCAGGGCGGCCCGGCACATCGGTGCCCGGCACCCGCATCGGCGCGATCGGGCACGTCCGGGCGCATCCAGGCTCAGTAAGGACCGCGGATATGGTCGCGCACGTGCCGTGCGTACACCTCGGCCAGTGCGCCGTGCAGCGTGGCGGGCAGCGGGTCGACCCCGGCGGCGGTTACGTTGCCCGTGACCTGCGCGGGCGAGCTGGCGCCGGGGATCACGACGGACACGGCTTCATGGTCGAGGATCCAGCGCAGTGCCATCTGCGCCATCGACAGCCCCGGCGGCACGAGCGCGGCTACCTGCTCGACGGCGGCGATGCCGCGTTCCAGTTCCAGGCCGGCGAACGTTTCGCCCACGTTGAAATGCTGGCCGTCGCGGTTGAAGTGGCGGTGGTCGTCCTGGCGGAACACGGTCTCTCGCGTGATCTTCCCGCCCAGCAGGCCGCTGGCCAGCGGCAGGCGCACGATGATGCCCACGCCTCGCGCCTGCGCGCGGGGCAGCAGTTCCTCGGCCGGCTTGCGGCGGAAGATGTTGAAGATCACCTGCAGCGACGCCAGACCCTGCTGTTCCAGGCAGATCATGCCTTCTTCCACCGATTCCACGCTCGCGCCCCAGCGGCCGATCAGGCCTTCCTGCTGCAGTTCGCGCAGCCAGTCGAACACGTGGCCCTGGCGCAGCACGTCGGTGGGCACGCAGTGCAGCTGCGTCAGGTCCAGCGCTTCCACGCCGAGCCGTTCGATCGAGCGCAGCGTGGCGTCGCGCAGCGACTCGCGGGTGTAACCGTCGGGGTAGATGCCGGCGCGGCCCAGTTTCGTGGCCACCACCAGCGAGGGATCGCGGTGCGTGGACAGGAACGTGCCGATCGAGCGTTCGCTGGCGCCGTCGCCATAGACGTCGGCCGTGTCGATGAAGCGCACACCGGCATCGTAGGCCGTTTGCAGGGTTTGCTGGGCAATGGCGTCGTCCCAGTCGTCACGCCAGCCGCCGCCCAGCTGCCAGCAGCCAAGGCCGATTTCAGGGACGGTGAAGCTGGCGAGTTTTCGTAGTTGCATAGTGTTCCTCGTTTATATTTAGCCGGGGCACATGATAGGTAATCCGGCCGTGGTTGTCGCATGATTGCAGTGTTGGCGTAAAAAAACCGGTGGCTTGGCAGGGGTTTCGCGGAGCATGCTCCGCGCCTGCCAAGCGGTGATGGCATGCATGCCATCACTCCTTGACACCACATTTGGAACAAAAAACCGGTGTCTGACACCATTTCCGGAAGATTCACCCGGAAATGGTGTCAGACACCGGTGTTCCGCGGCCAACAACGTAAGCTCGAAGCTGTTGGCGCGCTGGAGAACGAAAACTCAGAACGAGTAGTTCGCCTGGACCGTGTACCGCGGACCCGTCACGAACCACGCATGTCCGAACGTGCCGGCATGCTGCTGCATGGTCTGCTTCGACGTGGCGTCGTTCAGGTTCTGCGCCTCCAGGCCGATGCGGAATTTTTCCGTCACGTTGTAGAACACCGAGGCGTCGACCTGGCCATAGTTCTCCTGCCACAGCGGCAGGCCCCAGGCCACGTTGTGCTGGCCGTACGTCGGGCTGGCCGGGTTGCCGTCCGTGCCGTTCGTGTCGCGCGTGCCCCACTGGTTCACGCCGGCCAGGTAGCGCGAGCGCCAGTTGTAGGCCACCCGTGCCGACACCGGGCCGCGCTCATACATCAGCGCGAAGTTGATGGTCTTCTTCGACAGGCCCTGCAGCGGCATGTTGCCGAACGTGCGGCCATCCGTATCGCAGCCGTTGATGTACAGGTTCAGGTTGTTCGCATCCGCATTGCCCGAGCAGTACTCCGCGAAGACCGGGTTGTCCAGCTTGCGGCTGCTGTCCACGTACGTGAAGCTTGCCTGCACGCCCAGCCCCTTCAGGTAGCTTGGCAGCCAGTCGTAGTACTGCTGGTAGGCCAGCTCGAAGCCGCGCGCGTAGCCGTGCGCGCCGTTCACCGGGCCCGTCACCGCGAAACTCTGGGTCTTGCCGTTGACGTCCTGCACCTCGTAGTTGTACATCTGGTTGACGATGACGTTCTTCAGGTCCTTGTTGAAGAGCGCGAGCGTCACGGAGCCGGCCTTGGCGAAGTACCACTCGGCCGTCACGTCGACCGACGTGCCGGTGGTGGGGCGCAGGTTCGGGTTGCCGTCGGCCGTGCCGGTCAGCGACGTATTGGTGACCGTCACGATATTGTTTGCCGTGTCCGTGACGGTGGTGATCGACTGCGACAGCGGCGTGTACGCCTTCATCTGCGAGAAGTCCGGGCGCGACATCGAGCGGGCGATCGCAGCGCGGAATTGCAGCTGGTCGCTGTACTTCAGCCGCAGGTTCAGGCTGGGCAGCCAGTTGTGGTAGTCGTTTTCGTAATCGCGGCGGGTGGCGAACGGCGTGATGTTGGCGATCTTGTTGCGGTCCAAAACGGCGGCGGCATCCTCGAACGTCGGGATCGTCGGGTTATAGGTCGTGTAGCCGAACGCGGTGGACTTCGTTTTCACATAGCGCACGCCGATATTGCCGTCGACCGGATATTTCAGGTTGTCCCAGCCGAAGCGCAGCTGCGTGTAGAACGCGCGGGTCTTTTCTTCCTGGAAGTTGGTGCCGGCCGGGTCGTTGTCGAAGGTGGCCGCCGGCCATGGCGAGCAGGTGGTTCCCTTCTCCGCGCACAGGATGTCGTGGTAGGTGTGCAGCTTGGCGTAGCTGTCCGGGTAGCCGCGGGCCACCGCGTCGTCCGGGAACATGATCGCCGGCACCTGCACATCGCCGCCGAAGAAGTTGTTGAAGCTGCGCAGCGTGGCGCCGCCGGCGAACTTCGGATCGTCCAGCGTGGCCAGGCGGTCGACCTGCCAGCCCAGCATCCACGGCTGGCTGATCGCCTGCCAGTTGTAGCTGGGGTTCGTGTTCTGGTTGCGCGAATTGCGGTTCTGCAGGCGCACGCCGAAGCGCAGGTCGCGCAGCACCGGGTGGTCGAATTCGTACTTGATGTCGGTCTTCCATGCCTTGCTCTCGGCCTTGGAGCGGTCCTTGTGCTCCATCGTGTAGGCCCAGTAGTAATTCTTCGGGTCCGACAGGTACTTGATGTCGTCCGCATCGAACGTGATCTTCGGCAGGCCGCCGGTCAGGTCCAGCGTTTCCTTCTGCATCAGGATGCCGGTGGCCACGTCGGAATCGAGCGCCTGCGTGCTGGCGCGCACCACCTGAAAATCGGTCGTGGCGCTCCATGCCGGCGCGATGCGCCATTTGAGGTTCAGCGCCAGGTCGCGCGTGGCCGAGCGGCGGTCGGACACGCGGCGGTCCGAGTTCAGGTTGATGCCGCCATTGGCGGGGTTCGAGATCACGCCGGAGAGCAGGGCGCCATTGTCGTCATACACGCCGTTCGCCACCTGGATGCCGTAGGGCCGGTCGCCCGTTTCCTGCGACAGCAGCGCCTGTTCGGACCAGCCTTCCTTGTATTTCGACTGGAAATACGTCAGCGCCGCGGTAATGTCGCGGTTCGGCCGCCACTGGAAGGCCGCGTACTGGCCCTTGCGGTCGCGTTCCCAGTTCATCGAGCGCCACTGCGCGCCGCGCGGCACCCACACGGTGCGACCCGGCTCCGCGTTCGTCAGCGGGTAATAGGCTTCGATGAACAGTTCGTCGGTGCGCGTGTGGCTGATCGACGAGGCCAGGTCGATCAGGGCGCCGAATTCGCCGAAGCGGGTATTCCAGCGGTCCGACAGCAGCAGCGAGCCGGTCGGCTGGGCCTTGCCCTTGCGCAGGTCGGAATACGTGTACGACCCCGAGATGGCGCCCTTGAAGCCCTTGAAGTCGAACGGCATCGCCGTGCGCAGGTTGACGAGGCCGGAGACACCGCCTTCGGTCTGTTCGGCGGACGGGTTCTTGTACACGTCCACGCCGGCCATCAGTTCCGGCGGCACGTCGGTGAAGCTGAGCGAGCGACCGCCGTTGGCCGAGAAGGACTCGCGGCCGTTCAGCTCCGAGCGCACGTAGGTCAGGCCACGGATCGCAATGCCCGAACCCTCGACCGCGTAATGCTGCGGGTCGTTCGACATGCTGCGGTCCATCGTCACGCCGACCACGCGGCTCAGGATTTCGGTCACGGATCGGTCGGGCAGCTTGCCGATATCCTCGGCAACGATCGAATCCACGACTTCGTCGGCATCCTGCTTGAGTTTTTGCGCCGACTGCAACGCGGCGCGCTGGCCGCTGACGACAACGACAGCGCTGTTGTTTGCGGATGCCTGATTTTCGGTTGCGCTAACTTCCTGGGCCAATGCTGTGTGCGACCAGAATGCGAGTTGCGCGGCGGCCATGGCGATGGCCGTTTTTTGAAGGTGTCTCACTTTTGTCTCCTGTGTTTTTTATAATCGACCTGCGCGGTGCCCTCTTGTGGGGTGTGCCATCGCGGTGGAAATGAGCGGCGCTACCTGAAACCGTTTTCATCTCCCAGGACCGAATGTAGTCGAACTCGGCAGCCGGGGCAATCGCGACTTGCACAGGCGTTGTTGTTCAGTCAGTCCAATGAAACTGATCCTTGCCAAGCGCAACTTTTGGTGATCTAACATAATTTGGTTGCGCAAACATAACGCCGCTGAAGGACGGCCTGAATTGGGGTTGGCCATGCGGCAAACACTTGCCTCATGTCATGAAGTTGCGTCAAGTCTATTTCCCACAGCATGCCGGGATGCCGTCCTACAAGTTTCCAAGGGATAAGGAGTAATGTTCCTGGTTAGGTGGGGGACCAGGATCGGGCAGGTGAAATGGGCAATTTCAGTAACGAAAAGAGGGTGCTGCGGCGCATCCTGATCGTCGACGACAACTGTGACGCGGCCGAACTGCTGGCCGAGCTGGTGCGATTGTCGGGATATGAGGTCACGGTAGCGTTCAGCGGCTGCGTGGCATTGCAGACTGTGGAAGCATTTCATCCGGACGTGGTGCTGCTCGACATCGGCATGCCCGGCATGGATGGCTACGAGGTCGCCCAGGCCCTGCGCGCCCGGCCGGAGTGCGCCACGCTGCGCATCATTGCGCTGACTGCCTGGGGCGATGCCGCTGCCAGGGCGCGCACCGCCGCCTGCGGTTTCAACTTGCATCTTACGAAGCCGACCCAGCTGCCCACGCTGCTCGGCGCGCTCGAAGCTGCCTGAGCGCGAACTGGCAGGGTTGAATACCTCCCCCAGCACTTTTCCCTTACGGATGTCCGCTGCCGGCGGCACCGATTTCGACACCTCATCTGGTGAAAATCGTAGTAATTTTTCACTTATACTGCAGCCTGATCGGCATCCCGTGCCTTCGACTACATTTTTTGACTCTGCAATGTAGTTGCACATGGTATAGTTAGCGCTATCGCAACTATGATCGGCAAGCATGTCCAGCAATCAACCTGCTGACCGTTTGCGATCGCGATCGTCGATGGGGGCGCCGCCTGGTGCATCCTGTCGCCGCGATGGGACTTGGCACGGATCGGCCATGAGCCGGGCCGGACCGGAGTCGCCGGAGCACAGCAAAAAGTAAAAAAGCACAAAAATCAAAAAGTGAAAAAGTAAAAAGCAGAAGCAGGGGGCGATCGAACACCGCCCCTTACCAGAGACACACTCAAATACTTCCGATGAATCAACTTTCCACCCTGGACACGCTTGTCTTCTTGTTTTACTTCATCGTCATCTCCGGCTACGGCATCTGGATCTACCGCCGAAAAAAGAGCACTTCCGGCCAGGCATCGCATGACTACTTCCTGGCCGAAGGGTCGCTGACGTGGTGGGCCATCGGCGCCTCCCTGATCGCCTCCAACATCTCCGCCGAGCAGTTCATCGGCATGAGCGGTTCCGGCTTCAAAATCGGCATGGCGATCGCCGTGTATGAACTGATGGCCGCGGCCACGCTGATCATCGTGGCGGTGTTCTTCATGCCCGTGTACCTGAAGAACCGCATCTACACGATGCCCCAGTTCCTCGAACAGCGCTACGGCAAGGCCGTGGCCACGACGATGGCGCTGTTCTGGCTCGGCCTGTACGTGGTGGTCAACCTGACGTCGATCCTGTACCTGGGCGCGTTGGCCATTTCCAGTGTCGCCGGCATCAACGTCTTCGCCTGCATGATCTTCCTGGCCGTGTTCGCCGCTGTCATCACGCTGGGCGGCATGAAGGTGATCGGCTACACGGACGTGATCCAGGTGCTGTGCCTCGTCGTCGGCGGCCTCGTCACCACGTGGATCGCGCTGGACCTCGTTGCCATGCTGGGTGGCAAGAGCGGTTCCATCGCGGGTGCCAGCGAGCTGTTCGTGCGCGCCGGCGAGCACTTCGACATGGTGCTCGACCGCGGCAACCCGAACTACATGGATTTGCCGGGCCTCACCACGCTGATCGGCGGCATGTGGATCGTCAACCTGAACTACTGGGGCTGCAACCAGTACATCACGCAGCGCGCGCTGGGCGCGGACCTGAAGACGGCCCGCAAAGGCCTGCTGTTTGCCGCGTTCCTGAAACTGCTGATGCCCGTCATCGTGGTGCTGCCAGGCATTGCCGCCTTCGCGCTGGACAAGTCCGGCGCGCTGGGCGACTCGATGCGCGTGGGCGGTGAACTGAACCCGGACCGCGCCTACCCGACGCTGCTGGCCATGCTGCCGGCCGGTATCAAGGGCATTGCGTTCGCCGCACTGACCGCCGCCGTCGTCGCGTCGCTGGCCGGCAAGGCCAACAGTATCGCCACCATCTTCACGCTGGACATCTACAAGCAGCACTTCAACAAGACCGCCAGCGAACAGAAGCAGGTATGGGTCGGCCGCCTGACCGTGATGGTCTCCATCGCGATCGCCGCGCTGATCGCGCCGTTCCTGGGCATCGACAAGAAGGGTGGCTTCGCCTTCATCCAGGAATACACGGGCTTCGTGTCGCCGGGCATCCTGGCCATGTTCCTGCTGGGCTTCTTCTGGAAGAAGACCACGCACGCGGCGGCCATGTTCGCCACAGTGGGCGGCCTGGTGCTGTCGATCGTGCTGAAGTTCCTGCCGGGCATGATGGACCTGTCGTTCCTGGCGCCGATCGGCTTTGCCGTCGACAACGGCACGGGCGTCTACGAGATCCCGTTCCTGGACCGCATGTTCATCGTGTTCTGGGTCGTCGTCGCCGGCATGGTGCTGATCAGCAAGACCGCGGCCGTCTCGGGCGAGGCCAAGCGCATGATCGTCGATACCGGCATGTTCCGCGTGGAGCGCAGCTTCGCGATCGGCTCGGCCATCATCTGCGCACTGTTGATCGCCGTCTACGCGGCCTGGTGGTAAGCTGACCCGGGGGGCCGCGCCGGGCCCTCCACACCATTCACGCGACCCGGCTTCATGATTGCGCGCAACGCGTTATCATGCCGGGTCGCTTCCGGTTTTCCGATCCCTCCTGTCCGGTTGGTCTGATGACGAGCCCGGCGGGAGTGCGCCGGTTACCGTCCAGTCATAACGCACGAAGAAGAATAGAGGAACCGCATGTTCGATCCCACAGACCATCCGCACCGTCGTTTCAACCCCCTCATCGGCGAGTGGGTGCTTGTTTCCCCGCACCGCGCCAAGCGCCCGTGGCAGGGCCAGCAGGAAGCGATCGACAATTCCCCGCGCCCATCGCACGACCCGACCTGCTACCTGTGTGCCGGCAATACGCGCGTCAATGGTGAAGTCAATCCCGACTACAAGGGCACCTTTGTCTTCGACAACGACTTCGCCGCGCTGCTGCCGGACACGCCGGACGCGCCTGCCAGCACCGATCCGCTGTTCCAGAACACGAGCGCGCGCGGCACGAGCCGCGTGATCTGCTTCTCGCCGGACCATGGCAAGTCGCTGCCGGAACTGGACCTGCCGGCGCTGGAACAGGTCGTCGATACCTGGTGCGCGCAGGCCGAGGAACTGGGCAAGTCCTATCCGTGGGTGCAGGTGTTCGAGAACAAGGGCCAGGCGATGGGGTGCTCGAACCCGCACCCCCATGGCCAGGTGTGGGCGAACAGCTTCGTGCCGAACTCGCCGGTCAAGGAAGACGTGCAGCAACGCGACTACCTGGCGAAGCATGGCCGCCCGATGCTGCTCGACTACGTGGAGCGCGAAGCCGCTGCCGGCGAGCGCACCGTGGTCCAGACAGAACACTGGCTCGCCGTCGTGCCGTACTGGGCCAGCTGGCCGTTCGAGACGCTGCTGCTGCCGCGCTTCGAGGTAAAGCGCCTGGATGACCTGACGCGCGAACAGCGCGCCGACCTGGCTGTCGCCCTGAAAGCGCTGACCATCAAGTACGACAACCTGTTCCAGACGTCCTTCCCGTATTCGATGGGCTGGCACGGCGCTCCCTATGGTTCGGACGATACCCAGCCATGGCAGCTGCACGCCCACTTCTACCCGCCGCTGCTGCGCTCGGCATCGGTACGCAAGTTCATGGTCGGCTATGAAATGCTGGCCGAGGCGCAACGCGACCTGACGCCGGAACAGGCGGCGGCGCGCCTGCGCGAACTGCCGGATGTACACTATCTCCAGCGCCAGTAACCGACCCGACCAGGTCACCCGATTCAGTCACCCAAGTCACGCCAATAAGAAGAGATCCTGATGAGCGAAACGCTGATTAACCATACCCGCACCGCCTTTGAAAACAAGTTCGGCGCCGCGCCCGACGTCGTCGTGCAGGCCCCCGGCCGCGTCAACCTGATCGGCGAGCACACCGACTACAACGACGGTTTCGTGCTGCCTGCCGCGATCGACTACAGCACGGTGATCGCCGCGCGCCGCCGCGATGACCGCATCGTGCACATCGTGGCCGCCGACTACGCGGGCGCCGAAGACCAGTTCTCGCTGGATGCACCGATCGAGCGCCGCGACGAGCCGATGTGGGCCAACTACGTGCGCGGCGTGATCATCGACATGATCGAGCAGGGCCTGCCGCTGCAGGGCTTCGACATGGTGGTATCGGGCGACGTGCCGCAAGGCGCGGGCCTGTCGTCGTCGGCGTCGCTGACGGTGGCCATCGGCCGCCTGTTCGCCACGCTGCCGGGCTTTGAAAAAGTGACGCCGATCGACATCGCACTGGCAGCGCAGCGCGCCGAGAACAACTTCGTCGGCACCAAGTGCGGCAACATGGACCAGATCATCTCGGCCTCAGGCATCGCCGGCCACGCGCTGATGATCGACTGCCGCTCGCTGGAAACCCAGCCGGTGCCGATCCCGGCCGGCGCGGCGATCATGATCTTTAATTCGAACGTGCAGCGCGGCCTGGTGGACAGCGAATACAACACGCGCCGCAAGCAGTGCGAAGCCGCGGCAAGCCACTTCGGCGTGAAGGCCCTGCGCGACGTCGACCAGGCGATGCTCGATGCCCGTGGCGGTGAACTCGACGCCATGACCCTCAAGCGCGCGCGCCACATCGTTTCCGAGAATGCCCGCGTGCTGGCCGCCAACGAAGCACTGGGCAAGGGCGACCTGTCGCGCATGGGCGAGCTGATGGCCGCGTCGCACGCATCGATGCGCGATGATTTCGAAATCACCGTGCCGTTGATCGACCAGCTGGTGGACATCGTCAAGAACGTCATCGGCACCGAAGGCGGCGTGCGCATGACCGGTGGCGGCTTCGGTGGCTGCGTCGTGGCGCTGGTGCCGGAAGCGCAGGTGGCGCCCGTGCGCGCCGCCGTCGAGAAGGAGTATCCGGGCCCGAACGGGCAGGGTGCGACGATTTATGTTTGCAAGGCTTCGCCGGGTGCCGGGGTGGTGCCAGCCTGACCTGAAGTTACTTCGTCAAAAACCGCAGGCCGCGAGCCTGCGGTTTTTGTTTGTGCTGTGCACAAACAGTTTCAGACGGATTCCAGCCCTTCCGGGCTCGGCCGTTCGACGGGAACGGCGGCCCGCCGCCGCCGCCGCGCACTGGAATCAAGCTCCAGTACACGGCGGATCGCATTCGGTGAAATACCGAGCTGAACGAGGTGGGACCACGCTTTCAGCGTGCCTTCAATGTGTTCGATGGTGATGGCGCGATCGATTTCCCGTGCCATGTCCGTATCGCGCCGACGGTCTAGCGGTTGCATGAATTCTCCAGGGGGTTTGTGCGTAGCAGCATCCGGCAATGTTAATCGAAAGTCAAGCCTGTTCTGCTAGTCGGTTACTTTTATTTACATCACTGCCGGTATCGCGGCGCCATCATGCGGATGCCTGGGCAGCCCCACGTGCTCACGGGATTCGCGCGCGTCGAGGGAACGCGCATCCTGTATCCGCCTGGAGAGCCCGCTGCCGAATGACGGCGCTTATCTCGGCGCGCGCGTCACCAGCCAGATACCGGCGCACACGAGTGCCAGTGCAGCAAGATTCTTCCACTCGAGAATGCTCTCGTGCAGGAACAGCGCCGACAGCGCTGCCCCGAACACGGGGATCAGGAAGGCATACATGCTGATCGTGCCGACCGGATTGTGCTTCAGCAGCAGGCTCCACAGCGTAAAGGCCGCGGCCGACAGCAGCGCAAGGTAAGCCAGCAGGATGGCGGGCGCCAGCGTCATGTTACCCACCGTGCCGCCGCTCGCGTAGCCGCCGGCCAGCAGCGCCGCGCCGCCGATGGCCAGTTGCCAGCCCGTCATGACCATCGCATCCATGCCACCCGACACGTGCTTGCCATAGATCGACGCGGCCGACAGCACAAAGGCGGCGATGACGATGAAGCCTTCTCCCCGCAGCGTGAACGCGATGTCCAGCGGGCCGGCACCGAGGTTGACCGCCAGCACGCCGGCGAAACCCAGCAGGCAGCCTGCCGCCTTGCGCGGCGACAGGCGGTCGTTCCGGTAAATGAAATGCGCCAGCAGCACGCTGAAGAAGGTGGTCGTGGCATTCAGGATCGATGCGCGCACGCCCGTCGTGTAGGCAAGGCCGATGTAGAAGAACACATATTGCAGGCCCGTCTGGGCCAGGCCCAGCACGGTCAGCTGCCGCAGCTGGGCGCCGGTCAGCTTCAGGGCCGGCTTGCGCAGCGCGATGGCGAGCAGCACCAGGCACAGGCCGGCAATGAGGAAGCGGTAGCCGGCAAAGATCAGCTTTGAGGGCACGTCGTGCTGGACAATGCCCAGCAGCTCGTAGCCCGTCTTGATCGACGGGTAGGAACTGCCCCACAGCAGGCAGCACAGCGTGGCCACCAGGAGCACGGTCCTCGGGCGGGCGAAGGGGGAGCTGGTATCGGAAACGCTGGCGGCAGGCATGGATCTTCAGGAATGAAATAATGTTGAGTCCGCGATGATACGGGACATTGACCGGCCGTGCAGGCCCGCCCCTCGGGCACATGGACCGTCGTGTGTATAATCGGGCACGAAGCGCCCCCTTTCACGGTGCTCGACCACGATGCCTGCCACGATTCCCGCCCGTCACCGCCAGCCGCACGGTTCGTCCCTGAACGAGGGTGGCTGCGTGACGTGTGCCGCCCGCGCAGCCGCATTCCTGTCCGCACCGCCTTCCCGCAAGCGCCCGCGAGCTCTCGCCTGGCTTTCCCGGGCTCGGTGAGGAACCCCAGGCGGCCTTTGGCCGACCTGTCCTCCCGGGCCACTCCACTCTCCGACTGCCGCCCGCCCGAGCGGGCAAGGCCAATCCATTCGCCCGGCCGACGGCCGGGCATCAATTTGCAGGGATCATCATGAAACCGAAAATCGTCGTATCGTCGCTGGACATGGACCGACTGGAAGCACTGCTCGACGCGCTGCCGGATGCGCAGGCGCGCGGGCAGGACGCCCTGTTCGAAGAGCTGTCGCGGGCCGAGGTGGTGGAGCCGGCGGAGATGCCGCCAGACGTCGTGACCATGAATTCGCGCGTGCGCTTCATCATCGACGATACCGCCGAGGAATTCGACATGTCGCTGGCCTATCCGAAGGATATCGACGGCAGCGCCGCGAGGCTGTCGATCCTCACGCCCGTGGGCAGCGCGCTGCTGGGGCTGAAGGTCGGCGAAAGCATCGACTGGACCCGCCAGGATGGCGCCACCTTCACCGTCACGGTGCGCGACCTCGTTTACCAGCCGGAACGGGCTGGAGAGCTGCACCGATAGTACGGGCCGGCCGGCGCGCCTTCACGGCCGCCCGTCGATGGCCATTCAGTCGTACTTTCGCGCGCCGGGCGCGACCCCGTACCACGCGGGCGCGCCATCGAACACCACCTCGATCCGGTCCAGCACGAAGCCCGGATCGAGCGCATGCACGCGCAGCGTGTGCGCTCCCGGCGCCAGGGCCGGCAGCGGCAGCGTGCGCACGGCGGTGTTGGACAACACGTTCCGTTTCCACTCGTCGCTGCGGCCGACAGTGCCGAAATCCAGCGTTACCGGCGCGGCATCATCGAGCGATACGGCGATGCGCAGCTTGTTGCCTGAAGTGAGCGCATGCACGGGCACGGCCACGATCCGCAGCCGCGACTCGGCCTTCGTGTGGCTGTGGAAGGCGAATGACAGCGCCGGGGCGCCGGCCGGATCGTCGCGCGACGGCAGCGCGAGATCGGCCCGTTGCGCGGTGCCGAGGCTGCCGATGTCGACCGGCGCCCAGCCAGCGCTGGCGCCAGCGGTGGCGGCGGGCAGCGTGATGATCCTCTCGTGCTCGGTCGCAACCGCAGCGCCGGGCGCCACCTGCACCCGCACGCCGAGGCGCCTGTCGCCGCAGCCGATCCGCAGGCCGTTCGTGTCGCCCTTGCCGTCGTAGGTGACGGCGATGCGCTGCTCGTAGCCGTTCGTGGCGTCGAGCGCGCCATCGGCAGTCGATAGCCGCAGGCCGGCCGGCACCTGGTCCGCCGTCCAGCGCAGCGGCGCGGCGGCGTACTGGATCACGGTCAGCATCTTTGTTTCGGGCACGCCACGTGTAAACCACAGCGCGCCGCCCTGCGCCGAGAGCGGGGAGGGGTACGCCACGTCGCAATCCTTGCGGGACGGTACGCCATATGCCGGAAACACGGGTTCGAGGAACACGGGCAAGCGGCGCGGCGCCGCATCCATCATGCCGCGCCATTTGCCGCCGGCCAGCGCGTTGTAGTGCGCGGTGTCGGCGGCGATCGCGTCCTGCGCGTTCCTGGCCTGTCCTGCATGATACTGGGCCGATGGCCGGCCCATGCGCGCATACTGCGCGGCCAGGTCCAGCCTCAGGATGCGCGCATTCAGGTTCGCGCTGGCGCGCACCGGATACTGCACGAGCTGGAAGAACGCGTCCTGGCGGTCGGCCGGCAGTGCCGCGCCGATGGCCTGGGCGCGCAGGTCGAGCGCCTCGTAGCGCGCAAGGCGCTGCTCCGCTTCCTCGCCGCCGGCGGCCATGTAGTCCGTCTGGCGCGTCGGCGTCGTCGGTTCGGTCTGCGAAAAGCCCATGTACTCCGGCTTGCGCTCCCACGCCAGCGCATAGTACTCGCGCATGATGCCGGCGATGGCGGGCGCATGGCCCGCGCCGAACTGTTCCGCGAACCACGCCTGCATGTGGTCGGCGGCGGGGCGGTCGAGCTGACGCCTGTCGAAGGCCGCGTCGAGGAAGTACTGGGTCAGGTATTCGGCCGGTTTGATGTCGCCCACGTTGACCACCCACACGCGGTCGGTCCTGGTGGCCACGGCGCGCTGCAACTGGTCGCGGATCAGGCCCGGCGCCGTGGTGGCCAGCCACAGGTAATCGTGCGGCCGGCCCCAGTAGGAGATGTGGTAGTACAGGCCGTTGCCGCCGCCGCGTGCCGCTTCCTTCGGGTTGCCCAGCTGGTGCAGGTAGCCATAGTTATCGTCCGGCCAGACCAGCGTGATGTCGTCCGGCACCTGCAGGCCGCTGTTGTAGATGTCGAGCACCTCCTTGTACAACGTCAGCGCCTGCGCGATGTGCGGCAATGGCTTGCGCCACGCATCCGCCAGCAGCTTGCGCTGCACTGCAATCGCGTCCGTCACGCCGGCGCGTGCCGCGTCGATCGTGTCGGCACCTTCCATGGCCGAATCGTGCACGCCGCGAATGCCCATCGTGTACATCGCATCGGCCCCAGTCGTTTCATTGACGCGCCGCTGCCAGTAGCGGGTGATCGCGTCACGGTTGGTGAAGAAGTTGAACGGGCCGTCGCTCTTTTTCCATTCGCGCACGTTGTTGCGCATCATCGGCTCGGCGTGCGACGTGCCGACGACGATCGCGTAATCCTTTGCCGCCTGCGCGTTGCCCGGCACCTGGTAGAACGGTTTCGTCGAATCGTGCATCGCCGGCCAGATCAGGTTGGCCTTCAGGCGCCACAGCAGTTCGAAGATGCGCGCATACGTGGCCGGGCCGATATCCTTCGCCGGGTCGAACGTTTGCGCGGCCCATGGCTGCAGGCCCCAGTCCTCGTCGTTCAGGAAGATGCCGCGGTAGCGCACAGACGGTGCCGCCGACACGATCCTTTCGCCGCGCACGGCGACATGGCCGGTTACCTTCGGCTTCACGTCCGCCCACCATTCCCAGGCCGAGACGCCCAGTTCGCGCGTCACGTCGACCGCGCCGAACACTGCGCCGCGCACGTCCGATCCGGCGATGAGCAGCAGCCGCGTGCCGGGTTTCGTGCGCGACGCGATGCCGATGCGCTCGTATTGTTCCCACTTGCCGGCCAGTGCCGAAAAATCGAGGCCCTCGGCTTTCGCGATGTCGCGCAGCAGCGGCGAATCGTGCCGGCCGACGACAATGCACACCTCGCGGCAGTCGGCGAGCTTGCTGGCCGGCTTCGTATCCCCGCCGCCCACCGCCAGCAGGTCGCGCCGCAGCAAGTCGGCGGCGATGCGCATCGTTGCGTGGTCTTCCGCGAGCACGGTGGCGTTCTTGATGTCGAAATCGGCGGCGTGGACGGTGCAGCCGAACAGGAAGGAGATGCTCAGTGCAAGGCAGTTTCGTTGGCGGGTCATGAAAAGTATCGGAAGCTGGGCAGTGGGCGGCGCTGGTATATTACGCTGGACCGTGCGCGGGAATGTCCGTCCATTGCTCATCATGATGAGCGGATACGCGTTCCGCCTTGTACGGGCCCACCCATGAGGAGCCGCCATGTTCCGTTCCCTTGCCGCCAGCCTGTTTGCGCTGGCCTCGTTGCAACTGCCCGTGTTTGCCGCATCCGCCGCCGATGAAACTGCGCTGTGGAAGCGGCTCGCCTCGGGCGGTCACGTGATCGTCATGCGCCATGCCGCCACCACGCCCGGTGTCGGCGATCCGTCCGGTTTCAGGCTGGGCGATTGCAAGACCCAGCGCAACCTGTCGCCCGCGGGGCGGGCCGATGCGAAGGCGATCGGCGCGGCGTTCCACGCCCATGCGGTGCCGCCCGGCCGCGTGCTGACGAGCCGCTATTGCCGCTGCGTCGATACGGCGGAACTGGCCTTCGGCCGCGCGGAGCCCGCCGAAATGATCGATTCCACCTGGCAGCAGGACAGCGCCACGCAAGACCGGAAGGTCGCCGCGGTGCGGAAGTACGTGGCCACGTTCAGCGAACCGGGCAACCTGGTGCTGGTGACGCACGACGTGAACGTGCGCGCGCTGACGGGCGAGAGCCTGGCGCAGGGCGAGATGGTGGTGGCCAAGGCAAAGGCCGATGGCAGCCTGGAGGTGCTGGGAACGCTCGGCGTGCCGCGACCGGGACGGTGACGACACCGGCGCCATGACCGCGTGTTGCGGTAGTGTCCGACCGATGGCGGCGCCGGACTCTCGCGAAACCTAAGGCTGCCTGCAGGCGAGCGTAGTGTCGGCCGGCGTGAACGCATCGGGGCGCGGCGTGCCTTGCCGTGCCGACGAGTTTTCCACGAGGGCCAGCGCGCGGCGCCACTCGCGCGCCAGCAGGTCGCGCGGATCGGAAGGCCCGCCAGCGCACAACACGGTCGCCATCCGCGCCCGGCTCGCCGCGTTCAGGAACCAGCTCATGGGCGGGTCGGCGTCCAGCAGCCCGGCCGTGGCATGGCCGGGGCGCTTGCGGTCCGCTTCCGGGAAGCGCAATTCGATGACCTTGCCGGCGCTGCAGCCACCGAGCAGGCGGATGGCTTCCGCTTCCATGGCGTGGGCGCGCGCGGTGCGCGTCTGGTACAGCGCGAACGCCGGGGCGCTCAGTTCCATGGCGATCGGCAGCTTGCGCGACCGTGGCTGCGGTTTCGGATCGCAGATCCATTGCGCGCTGCCGGCGGGATCGTTTTCGATGACGATGACGACAATCTGCCGCGCCAGCGCCTGCTGGGCCGGCGTGCCGCCCTGCAGCTTGCCGATCATCGCGTTGAGCACCGCCACGCCCGAGTTCTCGAAATAGCCGCCATCGACCAGGTAGTCCCACACGGTGCCGCCGTCGGCGTGGCGGATCGCCGCGGCCGGGCTGACATACGTGAAGCGGGCGGAGTTGTGGACGGCGCCGGCGCGCGTCAGCCGGCTCGTGTCCAGCGTGCCGTCGAAAATGTCGTAGGCATCGGTGGGCACGAAGTGCAGGTCCGACTGCACGACCAGGCGGCCATCGCCGACCGTCGTCGTGTTGAAGATCATGCGGGGCACGGTGGCTGGCGTGGTGTGCGCCCCGCGCTGCGGTTCGCTCAGTGGCTGGCTCAGTGGCTGGCTCAGTGGCTGGTTTAGTGGTTGGCTCAGTGGTTGCATAAACCACGATGCCTGCGCCGGGCTGTGGTGCTGCCAGTCGCGCACCCACGCTTCCTCGAGGCCGCGCGAGCGGTCGCAGGCCGTGCAGGGCCAGGGCAGGAACCGCGCGATCGTGTCGCTGTACAGCATCTGGCCCACGGCCGGTGCCAGGAAATCGCGGGCCAGGAAGTCCGTCGGGCGCGGTGCCAGGGGTGTTTCGCCGGTGCGCCCGGCCTCCTGTTCGGCGGCCAGCGCGGCCACGAATGCCGCCACGCCCAGGCTGCCGCCCGAAACGCCGCTCACGGCATAGACGTTGTGGGCGAATTCGCGGTTGCGCAGGCGGGCCTGGTTTTCCAGGTTGGTGAGCACCACGCCGGTCCAGAACGCGGCCCGCGACGCGCCGCCCGCCGCCGCCACGAGGTAGATCGGATCGGCGCTGCGTGCGCCGCGCGCAGTATTCCACGCCTCCAGGTCGGCGGGGAACGCGGGCCGCGCGCCGCTGCCGGCCGGCGTGCCGTTCGCCGCCACAAAATGGTTTTCATTGAAAAACGACAGCACGAAGGCCAGCGCGAACGGCAGCAGCGCGAGCGATGGCCAGCCGGCGCTGCGCGGCAGGTAGGTCATGACGACGCTGCCGAACAGCGTCCACGAACCCAGTGCGACCAGCACCAGGGCGGGCGAACCGATAGCGCGGCTGGCCGTTTCCCGGCCAACGATCGTGGCCAGCAGCACGCCGAACGAGATCGCGAACATGACCACGATCGTGGCCACCGCCCCGCGGCTGAGGGTGGAGAAGCGGGGGTAGGGATCTTCATGGCGGCGCACCCAGCCGGCGTGCGCGGCCGCCAGCTGGCGGCGGAACACGGCGAACGCGAGAAAGGCGCCGGCCACCGCCGCCAGGGCCACCCAGTAGCGCGGCGAGGGCGTGGCCAGCACGAAGAACACGGTGATCGGCACCACGCCGAGCAGGCCGAGGATGCGCGGCATCCAGCGGCCGGCCAGCGCGGCGAAGCGGTCGTCGATGCAGGGGCGCAGCCGGTCGCGCGGGAAGCGCTTGCCCAGCATGATGCGGGCGCAGTACCAGCTTGCAAACGCCCAGTAGGCAAGGGCGGCGACGAACAGCGCATAGCTCGGCGACGCCAGTGGATCGGCGGTGCCGCCACCGTCCGGCTCGCCGAAAGCCACCAGCGTTTCGCGCACCTGTTCGAGGCCGAGCAGGATGACGTTGCCGGCCAGCGTCGTCAGCAAGGGGTACAGGCAAAGGTTCAATGCGCCGGCCAGGAAGGCCGTGCGGGTCAGGCGTGGCGTGGTGGTGGTTTCGGTGATCATGCTGTTCCCGGCGGCGGTTCAATGCGCCGCCGGGAACAGCATGACAAATCGCGCAGGCAAAAGCAACCGCGCCACGATTGACGCGGGGGGCGCTTAGTCCTTGATACTGCGCCCGGTGCTGCGCAGCGCCACCGTGGCGGCCTGCAAGCCATCGGCGCTCACGCGCACCGTGATCGGCCCTTTCGCGCCGGGTTTCGCGCGCACGATGCCGAGCACGAGGCCGTGGAACGCGGCCCGTTCCGGCGACTGGAACGACACAAAGCTGGTCGGATCGCCATTGTCGGTTGCAACGAGCTCGCCGGGGCCTTCCACCGTGAAGCGCACCGCATTGCTGGCGCGCGGCGCCGTCAATCCGGCCTTGTCGGTCACGCGCACGGTGATGAACGACAGGTCACGGCCGTCGCCGGCGATGGTCGCGCGGTCGGCGCTGGCGTGCAGCGCGGCCGGCGCATCGGCCGTCTTCACGGTGGAACGGGCCCACGCCTTGCCGTCCTTGTACGCCACGACTTCGATCGAGCCCGGCTCGTAGGTGACGAAGTCCCAGCGCAGGCGATAGGCGTACGGGGCCTTTTTCTGCTTGCCCTGCGACTTGCCGTTGACGAACAGCTCGGCCTCGTCGCCGGACGTGAACACGTGCACCGGCGTCACTTCGCCGACGCGATCCGGCCAGGTCCAGTGGGGCAGGATGTGCACCATCGGCAGTTCGGGGCGCCAGCGCGCCTGGTACAGGTAGAAGCGGTCCTTCTTGAACCCGGCCAGGTCGACGATGCCGGAATACGAGCTGCGCGCGCCGTAGTACGGGGTCGGTTCGCCCAGGTAGTCGAAACCGGTCCAGACGAATTCGCCGGCCGTGTAAGGGTTCTGGTCGAGCGAGGCGAATGCGCGGTCGGCGGAGCTGCCGAAGTCCGCCGCGAACAGTTCGTAGGCGGACACCTGCTGCGTCTTTGGATCGCCGCCGGCGCCCGGCCGCACCGAAGCGCTCAGCGCGCCGGGGACGGGGAACTGGTATGCGCCGCGCGACGACAGGGCCGACGCGCTTTCCGTGTGCAGGATCGCCTTGTCCGGGAATTTCTCGTGGAAGGCGGGGAACTGGCCGGGCAAGGTGCGGATGCCGGTACCCTGGTAGTTCAGGCTGATCACGTCCATCGTGCCCGGCAGCGGCATGTCCGGCTTGGCCCAGTTCATCGCCGTGGTGGCGGGGCGGCCGCCGGGATCTTCCTCGTGCACGATGCCCACCAGCTTGCGGCCGATGGCGGCGCCGTGCTCGCCCGTGTACTGCTCGCCCACCTCGTTCCCCACGCTCCACATCACGATCGACGGGTGGTTGCGGTCGCGACGCAGCATCGAACGCAGGTCCTGCTCGTGCCAATCCGGGAAGATCAGGTGGAAGTCGAGCGGCGTCTTCTTGCGCTCCCACGAATCGAACACTTCGTTCTGCAGGAGGATGCCCATGCGGTCCGTCAGTTCCAGCAATTGCGGGTCGGGCGGGTTGTGGCTCATGCGCACGGCATTGATGCCCATTTCCTGCATGATTTCCAGCTGGCGCTCGGCGGCGCGCACGTTGAAGGCCGCGCCCAGTGCGCCCAGGTCGTGGTGGTTGTTCACGCCGCGGATCGGCACGTGCTCGCCGTTGACATACAGGCCCTTCACGCCATCGAAACGCAGCTCGCGGATGCCGAACGGGGTTTCGTAGCGGTCGACCACGCGGCCATCGTGGCGTACCGTCGTCACCGCCGTATAGCGGTGCGGTTTCTGCGTCGGCACCGGACCCCACAGGCGCGGGTTGGCCAGCGTGGCGTCCCCGGCCACCGTGGCGCTGGCGCCTGGCGGCACGGTCGTCTTCGGCGAAACGACAGTGGCCACGGCCTTGCCGGCGATGCGGCCCTTGTCGTCCAGCGCGTACAGCTGCGTGGTGACTTCGGCGGCTGCGGGCGCGGTGCCGGCATTGTCCAGCGTGACGTTCCACGCCACCTGCGCCGATGCCTTCGATACCTTGGGCGTACGCACCTGCACGCCCCACTGGCCCACGTGCAGCGGCGCCGTCTTGGTGAGCCACACGTTGCGGTACAGGCCCGCGCCCGGATACCAGCGCGCCGATTCGGGCGTGTTGTCCAGGCGGATCGCCAGCTGGTTGTCGCCCGGTTTCAGGAATTTCGTCAGGTCGATGCGAAACGAGTTGTAGCCATAGGGCCAGCCGCCGGCCAGCCTGCCGTTGATCCAGACCGAGGAATATGCCATCGCGCCATCGATGTCGAGGAAGATCGACTTCCCGGCATCGGCGCCCGTGACGGCGATCTTGTTGCGGTACCAGGCCGGGCCCCATGTCTTCAGGCGGCCCATGCCGCCATAGGGACCGGTGGCGAGGAACGGGCCTTCGATGGCCCAGTCGTGCGGCAGCGTGACGGCGCGCCAGGCGGCGTCATCGAAGTCCGCCCTGGCGAACGGCGCGTCGAATGCCGGTTCCTGCGCCGGGCGGGCGTGGCGTTGTCCCGGGTCCTTGATGAAGGCGTTGCCGGTCGGGAGGATCCAGGGCTTCAGCAGCGGCACGTTGCCACGGGCGATGCGCGCGGCTTCCTCGGGCATCGCGTCGGCTACCTTGCCGTCGGCCGATTCCTTGACTTCGGGGCGGATGTCGTACAGGTACGGCGCGGAATTGCCGCCCGGGTCACCCAGGTAGAACTTCCAGCCCTCGTTGAACGGGATGCGCTGGCGCGGCGACTGCCTGTCGCCTGCCTCCAGCGGGGCCGCCACGGCCGTCACCACCATCGCGGGCACCGCCGCAAGGCACGACGCTGCCACCAACGTTCGTACTGCCCATGCGGCCGCCGGCCGCGCTTGACGCGAATGCTTCACGAATCCTCCAAGATGTCTCGCTGCGCTGTCCGATGCGGCTGGTAGCGTCTATCAACGCCGCCATTGCCCGATCTCGTGGGGCGCCGGTGCCATCATTTGCTTCCGCCGGCTTTTTATTTGTTAGCGCAACCAACGCGGAGTGTAGGGCGATGTCGGCGTCAAGTCAATCCGCGGCGGGGGAGAACCGGTGTCTGACACCATTTTCCGGAAGACCCACCCGGAAAATGGTGTCAGACACCGGTGTTCGTGGGCCAACACCTATCGGGCAATGCAACCGCTCCGACGCTAAGCGCAATTTCTGCTTTGCTTATGACGAAGCGGCGTATTACGAACTGCGAAATGGTTCGTTTCGATTGCCTGGGCAGGCCGCTATGCTGTTTTGCGGCTGGGCGATGGGCGCGGCCGCAGCCAGCCGGAGAACCAATTGTCAAAGCAAGATGTGAAGCAGATTCGCCTGAACGCCTTCAACATGAACTGCGTGGGCCACATACACCACGGCCTGTGGAAGCACCCGCGCGACAATTCCGTCGATTACCGCAAACCCGATTACTGGATCGAACTGGCGAAGCTGCTGGAGAAGGGCCTGTTCGATGCCGTGTTCCTGGCCGATATCGTCGGCGTCTACGACGTGCTGGGCGACGGCATCGACGTGACGGCGCGCGAGGCCGTGCAGTTGCCGGTAAACGACCCGAGCTACGTGGTGCCGCTAATGGCGCAGGTGACAAAACACATCGGCTTCGGCGTCACCGCCAACCTGACGTATGAGCACCCATATCTGTTCGCCCGCCGCTTCGCCACGCTCGACCACCTGACGAACGGCCGCATCGGCTGGAACATCGTCACCGGCTACCTGGACAGCGCGGCGCGCGGCGTGGGCCTGAAGCAGCAGATCGACCACGACGACCGCTACGATCGCGGCGACGACTTCATGGATGCGTTCTACAAGCTGCTCGAAGGCAGCTGGGAAGACGATGCCGTGTTGGCCGACCGTGAGCGCGGCGTGTATGCCGACCCGGCGAAGATCCACCGCGTCAACCACGACGGTCCGTTCTACAAGATCGACAACGTCTACAACCTCACCGAGCCGTCGCCGCAGCGCACGCCGGTGTTGTACCAGGCCGGCGCATCGAAGCGCGGCAACGCGTTTGCCGGTCGCCACGCCGAATGCGTGTTCACCGGTGGCCCGGACACCGCGGCAGTGGCGAAGATCGTCTCCACGATCCGTGGTCAGGCCGTCGAAGCGGGGCGCGAACGCGACGACGTGAAGATCCTGTCAAGCCTCACGGTCGTCGTCGACACGAACGAGAAGGCGGCGCGGGAGAAATTCGAGGAGTACCGCGCGTATTCGAGCCCGGAGGGCTCGCTCGCGCACATGGTCAGCGGTACCGGCGTGGACCTGAACCGCTTCGGCCTCGACGAGGAAATCACCGAGGAAAAGCTCGAGGCGCTGTATCCCGGCCGGCTGAAGCGCGTGGGCGAAGCGCGTGCCGGGCGCTTTGCCGAAGGCACCACGCGCCGCAAGCTGCTCGAGGCACGCCGCTTCGGATCGCAGCAGGCGCCGCTCGTCGGCACGCCATCGCAGGTCGCCGATGAAATCGAACGGATCGTCCGGGAAACAGACCTGGACGGCTTCAACCTCACGCGCACTGTGGCGCCGGAAAGCTACCGCGACTTCATCGAGCTGGTGATCCCCGAGCTGCAAAGCCGCGGCCTGTACAAGACGTCGTACGAGGAGGGCACGCTGCGCGAAAAACTGTTCGGCGCCGGCCGCGCGCGGCTGCCCGACCGCCACCACGCCGCGAGGTTCCGCACATGGAAATGACGGCTCCCTGGCGCAAGGGTGGCGCCGATACGCTGCTGCAAGTGCAGAAGCTCGATGTCTGGTACCCGAACGGCACCGCCGTCCAGGGCTTCGACCTCGACGTGCATCGCAACGAAGTGGTGGCGCTGGTCGGCGAATCCGGCTGCGGCAAGTCGACGGCCGCCGCGGCGATCGCCGGCCTGCTGCCACCGAAGGCGGGCGTCAACGGAGCGATCCTGTTCGAGGGGCGCGACCTGCTGGCGGCGCCGGAAAGTGCGCTGCGCGACCTGCGCGGCAACGCGATCGGCATGATCTTCCAGGAGCCGATGACGTCGCTGAACCCCGTGCTGACGATCGGCACCCAGATCACCGAAGTGCTGCGCCGGCACCGCGGGCTGGGCGCCGCGGCGGCCCGCGCCCGTGCCATCGAGCTGCTCGACCTGGTGCGCATTCCCGAGCCGCAGCGCCGGGTCGACGATTACGCGCACAACCTGTCCGGCGGCCAGCGCCAGCGCGTAATGATCGCCATCGCCGTCGCGTGCGAGCCACGCCTGCTGATCGCCGACGAGCCGACCACCGCGCTGGACGTGACGATCCAGGCGCAGGTGCTCGACCTGCTGGCCAGCCTGCGCAGGCAGCTGTCGATGTCGCTGCTGCTGATCACGCATGATCTCGCCGTCGTCGGCCAGTGGGCCGACCGCGTCGCCGTCATGCAGCACGGCCGCAAGGTTGAAGAGGGCTCGCGCGACGAGGTGTTCTTCGCGCCGCGCCACCGCTACAGCCAGGGTTTGCTGGCGTCATCGCTGCACGTCGACGGCGACTCCCACTACAGCCGCGTCAAACTGGCCGAAATCCGGCACGCGGTCGACCCGGCCGGCGAGCGCAGCTTCAGTTTCACGCAGCAGGAACACCGCCAGCCGGCGCAGCGCCCGGCCGCGATCCACCCGTCACCGGTACCGCCTGTGCTCACCGTGCGCAATCTGGTGGCGCAATACTCATCCCGCTACGGCACCATCTCCGCCGTCAAGGACGTGTCGTTCCAGATCGGCCGCGGCGAAACGCTGGGCCTCGTCGGCGAGTCGGGCTGCGGCAAGTCCACGCTATCGAAGACCATCGTAAGCCTGAACCGCGCCGTCGCTGGCCAGGTGATCCTCGACGGCACGGACATCGCACCGCTCACCGGCCGTGCATTGCGCCCCCATCGGGCGAACGTGCAGATGGTGTTCCAGGACCCGTATGCCTCGCTGAACCCGCGCCTGCGGATCGGCGACGCCCTGGACGAAGTGCTCGTCGTGCAGAACGTACGCGACCGCAACGAGCGGCAACGCCGCGTCGCCGCGATACTCGATGCCGTCGGGCTGCCCGCCACCGTCGCGCGCCGCTACCCGCATGAATTCTCGGGTGGCCAGCGGCAGCGCATCGGCATTGCCCGGGCGCTGATCCTTCGCCCGAAACTGCTGATCTGCGACGAGCCCGTGTCGGCACTGGACGTGTCGGTACGGGCGCAGATCCTGAACCTGTTCGTCGACCTGAAGCACGAGTTCGGGCTGTCGTACCTGTTCATCTCGCACGACCTGTCCGTCATCAACTACATTGCCGACCGCGTGATGGTGATGCAGAAGGGCGAAGTGGTGGAAACGCTGCCGCGTGACGACCTGTTCACGAATGCCCGCCACCCGTACACCCGCACCCTGATCGCGGCCACGCCAGCGTGGCCCGAAGCGCCGGTCGTCCTCGGCGACGCGTCGCTGTCGATCCGCACCGCATAGAAAAATCCATGAGAGCTTACATCCAACGCAGGCTGCTGCAATTCCTGCCCGTGGTATTGGGCATCTGCATCCTCAATTTCATCCTGATCCAGGCCGCGCCCGGCGACCTGGCCGAAGTGGTGGCGGCCGAATCGGCACAGGTCGAAGGCGCCATCGTCGAAGACCAGGTGGCTCGGCTGCGCGCATCATATGGGCTGGATGCGCCCCTGCACATGCAGCTGCTGGCCTATCTGGGCCGGCTGGCGACGTTCGATCTGGGTTACTCCCACCGCTTCGGCGAGCCCGTGGCGAAACTGGTCGCCGACCGGGTCGGCGCCACGGCGCTGCTCGGTCTCACGAGTCTCGTGCTGGCCGTCGTCATCGGCGTGCTGCTCGGCGCCGTGTGCGCGCGCTGGCGCAACAGCCGGCTCGACCGCGCGGTCTCCGCACTGATGGCGCTGTGCTATTCGGTGCCCGTGTTCTGGCTGGCCTTGATGATGGTGGTGCTGTTCGGCGTGACGCTGCAATGGTTTCCGATCGACGGCATGCGGGACGTCGGGCGCGCGGGGGAAGACGGCTGGGCGCAGGTGCGCGACGTGCTGTGGCATCTCGTTCTGCCCGCCACCACGCTGGCCGTCTACTCGATCGCCGTGTACGCCCGTTTTACACGTGCCTCGATGGTCGACGCATTGCAGGAAGACTATATCCGCACGGCGCGGTCGAAGGGACTGTCGGAACCCGTGGTGGTGTTCCGCCATGCCTTGCGCAACGCGATCCTGCCCGTGCTGACGCTGATCGGCGGCCACTTCGGCGAACTGCTGGCCGGCAGCATCGTCATCGAAACGGTCTTCAGCTGGCCGGGCCTGGGCAAGCTCACTTATGACGCGGTGGTCAACCGCGACACGAACCTGCTGCTGTCGATCCTGTTCCTCAGTTCCCTGCTGGTGATGGCCACCAGCCTGCTGCTGGACATCCTGTATGCCGCCCTCGATCCCCGCATCGAATTGAGAAAATAAGCTCAAGAAATGAAGAAGATCTCCTTATCCACCATTGCCAGCCTGTCGATCCTGCTGCTGGTGATCACCGCCGCGCTGGGCGCCCCGATCGTCTTTCCGGGCGATCCGCACGACATGGTCGCCACGCCATACCTGTGGCCGGGCCAGGACTGGGCCCATCCGCTCGGCTCCGACCTGATGGGCCGCGACATCGCCACGGGCCTGGCGCATGGTGCCCGTGTGTCGCTGCTGGTCGGCGCCTCGTCGGCCAGCCTCACGCTGCTGATCGGCGTCATCGTCGGCACGCTGGCGGGCTACTGCGGCGGCTGGGCCGACAACGTGCTGATGCGGCTGACGGACTTCTTCCAGATCGTGCCGCGCTTCCTGCTCGCCATCATCCTGGTGGCCGTGCTGGAACCGTCGATCTGGGTCGTCGTGCTGGCGCTGGGCATCACATCGTGGGTGCATACGGCCCGCGTGGTGCGCGCCGAGGTACTGCGGCTGCGCAATCGCGAGTACGTGCAGGCGGGACTGGCCGCGGGCATGAGCCACGCCCGCATCGTGCTGCGCCACATCCTGCCCAATGCGCTCACGCCCATCGTCGTCAGCACGTCGATCGTGGTGGCCGGCTGCATCCTGGCCGAATCGAGCCTGTCGTTCCTCGGCCTGGGCGACCCGAATGCGCTGAGCTGGGGCGCCATGATCGGGACCGGCCGCGAGGCCATCCGCACCGGCTGGTACATGATCGCGCTCCCCGGTGCCGCCACGATGCTCACCGTGTGGGCGCTGAACGTGCTGGGCGATGCGTTGAACGACTATTTCAATCCGAAACTTGGCAACTGAACGAGAGACCGAACATGCGTAACAACGAAGACAGCAACAAGGACGGCAAACATAAGGAAGGGAGCCATAAGGAAGGCAACCAGGCAGGCCCATCCTCGATCACCCCCATCGGCCAGGGCCGCGTGCACGTGATCCGCGACGACGAGGAAGCCCTTGCCGTGGCAACGGCCCTGGCGGCACAGTTCGCGCCTGGCGCGCAGTCGCGCGACCGCGAACGGCGCCTGCCAGTCGCCGAACTGCGCCAGTTGCGCCAGAGCGGGCTGTGGGGCATCACGGTGCCGCGCGAGTATGGCGGCGCCGGCGTGTCGTATGCCACGCTGGGCAGGGTGTTCGCGATCCTGGCGGCGGCCGACGGATCGATCGGCCAGATCCCGCAAAACCATTATTTCATCCTCGAGATCATCCGCCACGAAGGCAGCGAGGAACAGAAACGGTTCTTCTTCGAGCGCGTGCTGGCCGGCGACCATTTCGGCAATGCGCTGGTGGAACCGGACGTGCGCCGGCCGGAAGACCGCAAGGTCAGCCTGGTACGTGACGAAAGCGGCAGCGGCTATCGCGTCAACGTGCGCAAGTATTATTCGACGGGGGCGCTGTTCGCCGACTGGGTGCCGGTGGCCGTGGCGGACGAAGAAAAGCGCCACTTCCTGGCGATCTACCCGCGCACGGCCGAAGGCTTGCGCATCGTGGACGACTGGGCATCCTTTGGCCAGCGCACGACCGCCAGCGGCACGGTCATCGCCGACAATGCTTACCTGAAGCCGGAATGGCTGGTGCCGCATTCGGTCAATGCCGACCATGTAAAACCCGTCGGCCCCGTCGGCCAGATCATGCATGCCGGGATCGACACGGGCATCGCGCGCGCCGCGTTCGACGCCACGGTCGCCTTTATCCGCCAGCGCAACCCGAAAGCCGACGACGCACCGGCCGACGCCGTCTGGGAAGAGGACCAACTCAGCATCCGCGAGATCGGCGACCTGGCCGTGGCGCTGCACGGCACCGAAGCGCTGCTGGAGCGCGCCGGCCTGCTGATCGACAAGGCCTACCGCACGAACCTGGCTGCCGATTGGACCCGCGCCGCCGTCGCCGTGTCCGAAGTGCGCGCCGCCAGCACGCACAGCTCGCTGCTGCTGACCAATAAGCTGTTCGAACTGGCGGGCACGCGCTCGACGGCGCCCGACCATGGGCTGGACCGGCTGTGGCGCGACGCGCGCACGCACACGCTGCACGACCCCGTGCGCTGGCGCCTGTTCGATGTCGGCAATTACTACCTGAACGCCAAGGTGCCGCTGCGCCGGCCGAAGTGGGCGGAGAACCAGCAGAAGCCGAAGGCGATGCCGGAAGGGCCGGAACCGGTGACAGGCGCGCTGCCCGAGCCGCGCCTGGCGGCCGGGTTGTGAGGAGGGTGCCGATGAGTGTTCCCGCAACGTCAAACCCCGTCTTCGACGCCTTGCCGGACCTGTCGCGCCGCCAGCTGTTCCGCTTCGGCGGCGCGGCGCTGGCCGCCGGCATGCTGCCCGGAATTGCCGGTGCAGCACCTGAGGCCCCGGTACGCGGCGGCACGCTGGTGGCCATCGCCTTTCCGGAACCGGCCACGCTGGCCACGCACCTGAACGGCGCCAACCCGATCTCGCTGGTGACGTCGAAGATCTACGACCGGCTGTTCGTGGAAGGGAACAAGCACGAGCTGCTGCCGCGCCTCGGCCTGTCGGCCGAACCGTCGGCCGACGGCAAGGACATCACGATCAAGCTGCGCAAGGGCGTGAAATGGCATGACGGCCATCCTTTCGACGCGGGCGACGTGAAGTTCTCGATCGAGAAGATCTGGCCCTTGCAGGCGACGACGATCACGAACGTGATCGCCAGGGTCACGGCGCCGGACAGCCACACGATCGTGCTGCACCTGAAGGAAAAATGGCCGATCCTGCTGCGCTACCTCGGGCAGAGCGCCGGCCAGGTCTTGCCGCAGCACCTGTACGAGGGTACCGATATCGCCACGAACCCGCACAACAACAAGCCCGTGGGCACGGGCCCGTTCCGCTTCAAGGAGTGGCAGCGGGGCAGCCACATCGTGCTGGAGCGCAATCCCGAATACTACATCGCAGGCCAGCCATACCTGGACCGCATCGTCTGGAAGGTGATCAACGATTCCGCCAGCCGCGCCGCGGCGCTGGAAACGGGTGCCGCGCATTTCGCGGCGCGCAATCCGATCACGTTCGGCGACGTGGCACGCCTGAAGGGCCACCGCGACCTGGTGATCGACACGAAGCAGTATGAGCCGAATTCTTACTGGCTCGAATTCAACCTGCGCGATCCGCTCATCGGCAAGCTGGCCGTGCGCCAGGCGATCGCCCATGCGATCGACCGGGCCGCCCTCGTGAAAACCGTGTGGGGCGGCTATGGCGCGCCGCTGGATGCGCCCGTGCCGTCCGGGGTGTCCGAATACTTCACGAAGGACGTGCCAAGGTATCCGTTCGACCCCAAGCGCGCGGAACAGTTGCTGGACCAGGCGGGCTTCCCCCGCAAGGCTGGCGGCTGGCGCTTCAGGCTGACGCACGACTTCATTCCATTCGGCGACGATTACCGGCGCACCGGCGAATTCGTGCGGCAGGCGCTGCGCAAGGTGGGTATCGATGCTTCGCTGGGCGCGAAGGACCTGTCGACGTGGACGCGCGACGTGTTCACCGACCGCAAGTTCCAGGTCATCAGCACGTGGGGCGGCTGGTCGCGCGACCCGCAGGCCAGCCTGGACGTGCGCTTCGGCCAGCGCGGCGACCGCCGCGGCGTCCCGTGGAGCAAGGTGTCCGGCTACAGCAACAAGGAAGTCGATGCGCTGCTCGAACCGACCCGCTCCGGCGCCGATCCCGCGCTGCGCAAGGTGAACTACAAGCGCGTCCAGCAGATCGTGCAGGTCGAATTGCCGGTACTGCCGCTGCTCGAAGTGTATTTCTTCTCGGTGTATAACAGGCGGCTGAAGAACGCGGATGAACTTCCGTACCCGACCCGCAACAACTTCGCCAACGTGTGGCTGGCGAAGGCTTGAAGACGACAATAAGCAAAACAAAAGGACAACAATGAGCAACTACCAGCTTCTCGGCCGCAGCGGCCTGCGTGTTTCGCCACTGTGCCTCGGCACGATGATGTTCGGCGGCGTGACCAACGAGACCGACGCGCGCGCCATCATCGACGACGCGCATGAACACGGCATCAATTTCATCGACACGGCCGACGTCTACAACGGCGGCGAATCGGAACGCGTGGTGGGCCGGGCGATCGCCGCGCGGCGCGACAAGTGGGTGCTGGCGACGAAGGTCGGCAACAAGACGGGCGACTGGCCGAACGAATCGGGCCTGTCGCGCCGCCGCGTGCTGCACGCGGCCGAACAGAGCCTGGCGCGCCTCGGCACGGACCATATCGACATCTATTATTTGCACCGCCCCGATCCGTCGACACCGCTGGAAGAAACGCTGCGGGCGCTGGGCGACCTGCTGGCGCAAGGCAAGATCCGCTACTACGGCCTGTCGAACTTCCAGGCCTGGCAGATCGCCGAGGTGGCGCACCTGGCGCGCCAGCTGGGCATCGCCGGCCCGGTCGTCACGCAGCCTTACTACAATGCCGCGAACCGCATGCCGGAAGTCGAGCACCTGCCGGCCGCGGCACACTTCGGCCTTGGCGTGGTGCCCTACAGCCCGCTGGCGCGCGGCGTCCTGACCGGCAAGTACCGTCCCGGCGCGGCGCCGGAGGCGGGCAGCCGGATCGCCCGCAACGATCCACGCGCCCTGCAGACGGAGTGGCGCCCCGAGTCGCTGGCGCTGGCCGAGGCCATCGGCGAGGAAGCGCGGGCACGCGGCATCTCCACCGCCGAATTCGCGTTCGCGTGGGTGCTGAACAACCGGCACGTGTCGTCCGTCATCGGTGGACCGCGCACGCTGGAGCAATGGCGCAACTACCGCGCCGCGCTGGCCTACCGCTTCACGGCGGAAGACGAGGCGCTGTTCGACCGGCTGGTGCCGCCCGGCCACCCGAGCACGCCCGGCTACACCGACCCGGCCTACCCAGTGACTGGCCGGGTGCCCCGGGCATGACGGCGCCGGCTTCCGATAGCCCGGCTCCACCGCAGTTTTCCGAACACGTCGACCTGCACGCGATGCCCCGCGTGCTGGGCCGCCTAGCCCGACTGGCGCTGCGCCACCCCTGGCGCTGCGTGGCGGCGGTGGCGTGCGCGCTCGGCGCGGCGATCTTCAACCTCGTGATGCCCCGGCTGCTGGGCCGGGCCGTCGACCAGGCCGGGCATCTCGTCGACGACACGGGGGCGGCGCTGGCGGGCGCGGAGCAGGCGCTCGCCGTCACGGCCGTGCTGATCGTGGCGGCCTGCGCGATCCGTGGCACGCTGACGGGATTACAGGGCTATTGCGGCGAAACGCTGTCGCAGCGCGTGGCCTATGACCTGCGCATGGCGTTCTACGACAAGCTGCAGCAACTGCCGTTCAGCTACCACGACCGCATCCACACGGGTGAACTGGTCGCGCGCGGCATGCTGGACCTGGAAGGCGTGCGCGCCTTCTTTGAATTCGGCATCCTGCGCGCCATCACGCTGGCGCTGTTGCTGGGCGTCGGCTCGTGGCGCCTGCTGGGCGTGGACCCGGGCCTGGGCCTGCTGGCCTTGTCGTTCGTGCCCTTCGTGCTGTGCATCGCCATCGGCGCGGCGGTCCGGCTGCGGGCCAGCTGGCAGCGACTGCAAAAGATGATGGCCGAGCTGACCCTGCGCATGGAGGAAAACCTGCAGGGCGTGCGCGTGGTGCGCGCCTTCCATTCGAAGCTGGCGGAACTGGCGCGGTTCGACGAGATTTCGCTGCGCGCCTTGCGCCTGTCGAACATGCGCATCACCGAGCGGATGGGATCGATCGGGCTGATGACGTTCTTCTACTACGTATCGATGGCGTTGGTGCTGTGGGTGGGCGGCCGGCGCGTGGCGGCAGGGGAGCTGACGGTGGGTGCGCTGACGGAATTCCTCGCCTTCATCACCATCCTGCAGCAGCCGCTGCGCCAGGTCGGCATGGTGGTCAATTCCAGCGCCCGCGCCACCGGTTCCGGCGCCCGCCTGTTCGAGGTGCTGGACGCGGTACCGGACATCGCCGACCGCCCCGGTGCGGTCGAGCTGCAACCAGGTCCAAAAGCCCTGCGCTTCGAGAACGTCGGCTTCCGCTACGTGGAGGGCGGCCGCGAGGTGCTGCGCGGGATCACGTTCGACGTGCAGCCGGGCCGGGTGCTCGGCATCGTCGGGGTTCCGGGCAGCGGCAAGTCGACGATCGCGCATTTGGTCTCGCGCTTCTACGATGCCGGCAGCGGCCGCATCACGCTTGGCGGGCAGGACGTGCGGGACGTGACGCTGGCCTCGCTGCGCCGCGAGGTAGCGCTGGTCCAGCAGGAGAATTTCCTGTTCGATACGTCGGTCCACGACAACGTGGCCTACGCAGTGCCCGACGCGGCGATAGAGGAGGTGACGGCCGCCGCCCGCATCGCGCAGATCCATGACCACGTGGCGCACCTGCCGCAGGGCTACGGCACCCGCGTGGGCGAGCGGGGCGCGGCACTCTCCGGCGGGCAGCGGCAGCGGCTGACGATCGCCCGGGCGCTGGTGGGCGATCCGGCCGTCATCGTGCTGGACGACTCAACGGCCGCCATCGATCCCGTTACCGAGGGCAAGGTCCGCGCGGCATTGCAGGATGCCTGCCGCGACGCGGCAACCGTCATCATCGCGCACCGCCTGGGTGCGCTGCGCCATGCCGACCACATCATCGTGCTCGACGCCGGCGCGATCGTGGAGCGGGGCGACCACGCGGCATTGCTTGCCGCCGGCGGCCGGTATGCCGCGCTGTGGGCATTGCAACATCGCGCGGCACAGGATAAGGAATATGAGCACAGACAAGAGTATGACGAGAAGTACAGGGGTGACGACCACCATGCAGTGGAAGAGCCGCTGGCGAGGGTGGGCACATGAGCGCTGACCCAGGCACGCTCGCCCGGGAGCAGGGCGACGAAGTGTTCGCCCGCTTCGACCGCAGCGTGACGGCGCGGCTGTGGCAGTTCACGCGCGGCCACCGCGGCATGCTGGCCGTGGTTGTAGTGCTGGTGCTGCTGTACACGCTCGTGCAGGTGGCGATTCCCGTCGCCGTGCGGCACGCGGTCGACAGCGCGCTCGGTGACTCGGCGTTTGCGTTCGACACGGTGCTGGCCGTCTTCGCGCTGCTCGTCGTACTCAATGCGCTGCTGACCTTCTTCCAGGAATGGCTGGCGGCACGGCTCGCGCAGACCGTGATCTTCGACCTGCGCCGGGCGATGTTCGCGCACCTGCAGCGGGTGTCGCTGTCGATCCTCGACCAGACCCACGTCGGCCGGCTGATGGCGCGGCTGCAGGGTGACGTCAATGCCTTGCAGGAGTTCATGGAAACCTCGGTCACGGCGCTGGGCGACCTGTTCCTGCTCGTCGGCCTGGTCATCCTGCTGCTGACGATGGACTTCGAGCTCGGGCTGCTGACGCTGGGCGTGGTGCCGGCGCTGCTGATCCTGCGCCACGCCTGGCTGCCCTGGGCGAAGCGAATCTTTGCCCGCTCGCGCGAAGCATCGTCGAGCGTCAACGCGGCGCTGGCGGAAAACATCAACGGCATCCGCACCGTGCAGGAGAACCGGCGCGAAAGCGTGAACTACCGGCGCTACGAGGCCAAGGCGCGGGAAAACCTCGACGCGCAGACGGCATCGTCGCTGGTATCGCAGGTGATGATGCCGGCCGTCGACCTGCTGACCGGGCTGGCGATGGCGGTCGTCGTCGTGGCCGGTGGCCGGGCCGTGCTGGCGGGCACGCTGGACGTCGGCGTCATCGTCGCGTTCATCTTCTGCGTGCAGCGCTGCTTCGACCCGATCCGCACGCTGGCCATGCAGTACACGGTGATGCAGCGGGCGATGGCATCCGGCCAGCGCATCATCGAAGTGCTGGAAGTGCCCGTCACACTGGACGACCGCCCTGGTGCGGTGGCATGGAAGGATGCGCCGCCCTCCGTGGTGTTCGAGGACGTGACGTTCGGCTACCGTCCGGGGCAGCCCGTCCTGCATGGCTTGAATCTCGCTATCGCGCCATACCAGACGGTGGCGCTGGTGGGGCCCACTGGATCGGGCAAGACCAGCATCGCCGCGCTCGTGCACCGCTTCTACGACACATGGCAGGGCAGCGTGAAGGTGGGTGGGCGCGATGTGCGCGAGCTCACGCTCGATTCGCTCGGGCGCCAGGTGGGCATGGTCCTGCAGGAACCGTTCCTCTTCAGCGGCAGCGTGGCCGACAACGTGGCCTATGGCCTGGCCGGCGCCACGCGCGCGCAGGTGATCGAGGCGTGCAAGGCCGTGCACGCGCACGGTTTCATCACCGCGCTGCCGCAGGGGTACGACACGCAGCTGGGCCAGCGCGGGCGCAACCTGTCGACCGGGCAGCGGCAGTTGCTCAGCTTTGCGCGGGCGCTGCTGGCGTCGCCGAAGATCCTGATCCTCGACGAAGCCACGGCGAACATCGACAGCTTCACGGAGCTGGAAATCCAGCGCGCGCTGAACGTGCTGCGCCAGGGCCGCACGACGATCATCATCGCCCACCGGCTCGCAACGATCCGCGATGCGGACCTGATCGTGGTGCTGAATGGCGGCCGCATCGCCGAACAGGGCAATCACCGGCAACTGCTGGCGCGCAGTGGGATGTATGCGGCGCTGCATCGGAGCAGCAGTGCTTCGTTTGACGATCTGGTGCCCAACGCCCCAGGCTGAGAAGCGTGGCTACCGGCGTGCCGACTGCTTCGGGCGAACACCGGTGTCCGACACATTTTCCGGAAAGAGCGCCCGGAAAAAATGTCCGACACCAGCGCGCAGGGGGCGCGTGATACCTCTGGTGTCAGACACTATTTTCTGGGCGCCTCATCCAGAAAAAGGTGTCGGACACCGGTTCTCCCAACCGACGACCGGTTTCCCCAACCGCCCCGTTCCCCCTACTGCGGCGCCACCTTCAGCCCCGGCGCGAACATCTCGATGAAGCGGTAGGCGAAGCTGGGCAGGAACACGCCGTCGCGCACGCCCAGCATCGTCGTGCAGGTGCCGAACAGCTGGCCATCCGTCGCCAGTTCCTGCAGGCCGGACTGGTCGATGTCCTCGAGCGCCATTTCCGCAACGATGCCCACGCCCAGCCCGCGCCGCACATAGGTCTTGATCACGTCGGCATCCATGGCCGTCAGGCGGAAGTCCGGCACCAGGCCTGCCTGGCTGAATGCGGCATCGACGCACTTGCGGCCCGTGAAGTGCTCGTTGTACGTCACGAGCGGAAACGCGGCGATGTCGGCCAGCGTGACGGGCGCGCGCGCCAGCAGCGGGTGGCCGGCCGGCACCACCACGCGGTGGCTCCACGTGAAGCACGGGTAAGCCTGCACGGCCGGCGCCCCGTCCAGGGCTTCGGTGGAGATGCCGATGTCCGCGTCGCCCTCGCTGACCATCGTGGCGATCTGGCGCGGCGTGCCCTGGTGCAGTTCCAGCGTGACCTTCGGGTACGCCCGGTTGAATTCCTCCACCACTTTCGGCAGCGTGTAGCGTGCCTGCGTGTGCGTGGCCGCGATCACGAGGCGGCCGCTGTCCACGCCCGCATACTGGCTGGCGTAGCGCCGCAGGTTTTCCGTCTCCTGCAGGATGCGGCCGACGATCTGCACGGCGCCGTCGCCGGCGCGCGTGAGCGATGTGAGGCGCTTGCCGGAGCGGACGAACAGTTCGATGCCCAGTTCATCCTCGAGATCCTTGATCTGCTTGCTGACCCCGACTGCGACGTGTACAGCACCGCCGCCACCTCGGTCAGGTTCAGGTTGTTGCGCACGGCTTCGCGCACGAAGCGCAGCTGCTGGAAATTCATTTGTTGGTCGCTCCCACGTCACTATCACATCGCCATGATAGTTATCCATGCGGATTTGACAACGAACCGTTCCGAATATGGATATCGAAAACGTGTTTTCCCTGCTTTGCTTCGACGGGGCATGGCACCGATCCTTATATCGTCTGTCGTCATATCGATTCCATTTTTGATTGTTTGTGCAATGGAGTACCGTTCGGTACCTTCCGGCTGATCCAACCACTATCCATCGCACAGTCGAAAGAGAGAACAGCACGTGTACCAGGCAGAATCCAGCTCTAGCAGGACAACCCCCTCCAACCGCCATCGCATCGCCCTGACCGCCAGCGCGGCCGCCGCCCTTATGCTGTGCGCCAACGTCGCGCAGGCCGCGTCCGTCGCCGCCGCCGTTGCCGCTATCGAGGCGGCACCCGCCCTGGCCGTTGTCGCCGCGGACCAGGCCGAGGTGGCCGGATCGGCCGCCGCCGCTGGTGTCGCCACCGATGCCGGGTCCACCATCACGATGGCCGGCACCGTGCACGTTGCCGGCAAGGCGCTGAATGGCGCCGACCGCGCCCGGCTGCGGCTCGACGAGGTGCCGGGCGGCGTCAGTGTCGTCAGCCAGGAGCAGGTCGAGAAGGGCCGCGTGTTCACCAACGAGGACGTGCTGGCGTTCCAGCCGGGCGTGTATGCGCAGGCAGCCGGCGGGACCGACGGCATCAAGATCTCGATCCGCGGCTCTGCCATCAACCGCGGCACCAATTTCTTCCGTTCCGGCACACTGTTCCTGTTCGACGGCTTGCCCGTCACGGGGCCCGGCGGCACGCCCTATGAACTGTTCGAACCGCTCGGGCTGTCGCGCACGGAGATCCTGCGCGGCGCCAACGCCTTCGACGCGGGCGCACTGATGCTGGGCGGCGCCATCAATTACGTCACGCGCACGGGCCGGGATGCCGCGCCGTTCGAAGTGCGCATCGAGGGTGGCAGCTATGGCTACAAGAAGGTGGCCGTCAGTTCCGGCCAGGTGATCGGCAACTTGGACTACTACGTGGCCGGCATCGCGTCGGAGCGCGATGGCTACCAGCAGCTGTCGCAGGGGGAATCGCGCGGCTTCATCGGCAACCTCGGCTACAAGTTCAGCCCGAAGCTGGACACACGCTTCTACTTCCGCTACCGCAAGACCGACAATTACCAGCCCGGCGCGCTCACCGTCGCGCAGGTAGAACAGGACCCGCGCCAGGCCAACCCGGTCGCGGTGGCGCAGAACGCGCACCGCAACCAGCCCGGCTCCCGCTGGCTCGCCAACAAGACCACGTGGACGATCGACGAGGCCTCGTCGCTGGAAGTGGGCCTCGTCGTGCACGATTACCCGATCGACCAGCAGTTGGCCGTCAACGTGGGCAGCTGGGGCTTTTCGGACGCGTCGTATTCCTTGCAGTACGCACGCCGCGACACGCTGTTCGGCAAGCGCAGCGAAACCAAGGTGGGCGCACTGTCGACGAATCACCTGAACCACGGCTGGCTCGACACGCGCGTACGCATACCGGCCGCCGCCACGGCGAACCTGCCCGTTGGCACACTGATCCGCCGCGCCGAATACGATGGCGAAGACCACGTGCTCCATGCCGGCAACGACCTCGAAGTGGCGCCCAGGCTGTGGGTGACGACAGGCGTCTCCGCCGTCAAGACGAAGCGCTACACGGAAGTGGTCTATCCGGTCACCAACGAACCTTACAGACGCAGCACGACGGCGCTGGCGCCACGCGCCGGCCTGCGCTACACGTTCGACAACGACATCGTCGTGTTCGGCAACGTCAGCCGCTCGGTCGAGCCGCCGAACACGTGGGCGTTCCTGACGATTCCTCCCACATTTACATCGGGTCCCGCCACCGGGCTGTCGCGGCGCGGCCTCGACCTGAAGGACCAGAAGGCCAACACGGTGGAAATCGGCACGCGGGGCAGGGCTTTCGATTCGAACTGGAGCCTGTCCGTCTATCGGGCGCTGGTGAAGAACGAACTGCTGTCCGTGGAGGTGATCCCGGCGTCGGCCACGTCGGCGGGCATCACGGCCGAGTCGAACGCCACGCCGACTGTCCACCAGGGCATCGAGGCCGGGCTGGAGTCGCAGTTGTGGGATGGCGGCGCCGCCGGCAGGCTGTCGGCGCGACAGTCGTTCACGCTGAACGATTTCTACTTCCGCAACGATCGGCGCTTCGGGCGCAATACGCTGCCCGGCATCCCGAAACGCTACTACCAGGGCGAACTGCAGTACGAGCATCCGGGCGGGTTCTACGGCGGCGTGTCGGTGCAGGCGGCATCGCCGATCGACGTCGATTACGCGAACTCGTTCCGTACGCATGGCTACGGCATCGTCAACGCCAGTTTCGGCTATGACCACCCGCGCGCCGGCTGGAAGGTGTTCGTCGACTTGCGTAACCTGGCCAACAAGCATTACGTGTCCAGCGTGGCGCCGGCCTACAACGACGCCGGTACCGACCAGCGCCGCTCCGCACCGGGCGAAGGCTTCGGCGTGTACGCAGGCATCCAGTACGCTTTCCGCTGAACGGAGTTTCCTGATGAGCGACATCCACGCATCGCTGCACGCCGCGGCGTATCCCTCCGCGCGCCACGAGCCGGACTTGCCCGCCCTGACCGACGAGCAGTTGCGTGCGCGCTTCCAGCCGGTCTTCGACCGCATCGCGCGGGGCGCCGTCGAACGCGAACAGGAGCGCCGCCTGCCGTTCGAGGAAGTCCGGTGGCTGCGCGAGGCGGGTTTCGGCGCGGTGCGCATCCCGCGCCACTACGGTGGCCTGGGCGCCACGCTGCCGCAATTCTTCGCGCTGCTGCTGGACCTGGCCACTGCCGACTCGAATGTCTCGCACCTGCTGCGCGGCCACTTCTCCTTCCTGGAGAGTCGCCTGAACCATGAGGACGAGGCGACGCGCGAATTCTGGTTCCCGAAAGTCGTCGACGGGGCGCTGATCGGCTATGCGATGGCCGAGCAGTCCGCCAGCACGACGATCGGCACGTCGATCACCCGCGATGGCGACGGCTGGCTCCTGAACGGCAAGAAGTTCTACAGCACCGGCACGATCTATGCCGACTGGATCGTGGCAACGGCGAGGGATGGTGAGCAGCTGGCCAGCATCGCCTTTCCTGCCACGCTGCCGGGCGTGACCCGGCTCGACGACTGGGATGGCTTTGGCCAGCGCATGACGGGCAGCGGCACCACCGTGTTCGAGAACGTGCGGCTGCGCGACGAGCACGTGGTGCGCCGCTTCGATGGCACGGTGCCCGCATCGTACAACAAGGCATTTTTGCAACTGGTGCTGCTGACCAGCATGGCCGGTGCCGCGCAGGCTGGCGTGCGCGAGGCGATCGGCTTCGTGCAGGCCAAGACCCGGGCGTTCGACGTGCCCGGCGAATCGAGCCCGCGCCACGATCCGCTCGTGCAGCGTGTCGTCGGCCGGCTGGCCAGCCTGTCGTATGCGGCCAACAGCATCGTCGGCACGGTCGCGCGGACACTGGAGGACACGGCGCAGCGCGCCCGCGCCGGCGCGGCGGACGATGCGCTGTATGCCGCCGTCGAGATCGAGGCGTTCCAGGCGCAGCAGGTGGTGATCGACCTGGTGCTGCAGGCCAGCACGCTGCTGTTCGACGTGGGGGGCGCATCGGCCACCAGCGAGGCGCGCCGGCTCGACCGGCACTGGCGCAATGCCCGCACGGCGGCATCGCACAACCCGGCCATCTTCCGTGAAAAAATGATCGGCGACTATTGGCTCAACGGCACGGTACCGCCGCGCATGCCGACCGCCGAACCGGTACGTAACTGAAGAGTTGGTCGTTGCGCTGAAAGCTTTGGTTACAATCGATGACAATTTTCCATCTGCCACACGCTACCATGTTGGATTCCGCGGCGAGCGCTACCAGCGCCGCCGCGTCCGGCGACTGTCGGGTAACCGGGTATCCCGGTCGCCGCCGCCTGCCGCCGCCACTTGCGTAGTTCAACAACCAGAAAAGGCTCGCAGATGATTCCATTCCTGTATATGCACCTGGCTCCGCAGTTCCACTTTCCGTTCAGCGGCGCCGTCTCCCAGGCCATCGATCCCGACATCGCCTGGTTTTCGAACCTGATCCACCCGGGCGCGGGCCACGCGCGCATCGAGCGGCGCGCATTCGAGGAAGTGGCGTCGTATGGCAAGCAGCTGGGATTGATCACCGAAGTGCTGCTGGAGCAGGCGTCACGCGTGGACAGCGTCGATTCCGATGCCGTGCGCAAGCTGCGCGACTTGCAATCGCGGATCGAGAACATCAAGGTCGAGGAATACGGGGGCGAGCAGGTCGCCGTGGCGCGGCTGGCCCAGGCACTGGAGCGCTGGAGTACCGGCAATGCGGTGTTGCCCGCATTGGAAACGCAAGCCCGGCAGGTGGAACAATGAAGCGCCAGCCAAGGAAGAACAGCGACCTGGAAGCCGTCGTGCGCCAGGGCCTGGTCGTCGATTCCCAGCGCGGCGCGGCGAATGCCTGGGTGTACATGGCCGCGCAGGGCGTACCCAGCAACGTGATCGCGCGCGTGCTGTCGGCGCCGGACAACCGCCGCGACGGCGACCGCTTCGCCGTCGAGGCAAAACAGTTTCCCGCACCGGCGGTGCGCATCCGGGCGCCGCGGCACGCGCACTGACGGCACGCGCACTGACGGCGCGCGGAGCGACGGCGCGCCAATAAAACAAAAGCCTCCGCAAGCGGAGGCTTTTCATTTGCGGTCGCTGGAAATTACAGCGGCGGCAGCGGGCCGTTCACGTACGGCGCGCCAGCCAGTTCGATGGCGCGGCGCAGTTCGGCGAGGAACGAGGAAACCAGGCGGGCAAAGGTCGAGGTTTCGGTGGCGGCTTCAAAGCGCGGTGCGGTGGTCGTGGTCATGGTCAACTCCTGTATTCGTTTGCGTTCTGCGATGATTGAATTTTACGCGCGCTGGAGATATAGATCCAATTTTGATTTCCCATGCCGGCAATAAGTAGATCGAATAACTGGAGAGGGTCGTCATCATAATTTCTTTACGTAAATATGCGTTTTGCTTATTTCTCTGATGCGCGCTTATTTTCCGGAAAGAAAAGAAGCCAGGCGAGCCTGGCTTCTTCGTGGGCGTTACTCGCCATGGATTACAGGGGCGGCAGCGGACCGTTCAGGTAGGGCGCGCCATATTGCTTGATGGCGTTGCGCAGGAATGCGGCGAGGCGGCGCACTGCCCGGCTGAGAGCGGAGCCGGCGGTGTTTTCGGTGATGGTGTCGGCGATCGTGGCGTTCATGGCGTTTCCTTGCGATGTTCTTTGGATGAATGCATCGTACGGAATACGCAGATATAAGGCCAATTTCAAGTTCGGATAGCAGCCATGCGAGAGCGGAATAACTGTCCTGATCGCAACATGACAACTCTACGGTGCGTCAAAGACGAACGTTTACAGCAACCACTCCCTTTCGGAAGAAGTGCCTGGACCCCGTCGTAAGTCCGTTGGCGATTACTGCCGCCATCCTGGCTACCGGGCGACGCTGTCGACATCGCTGCGGTCCTGTGCCGACTTTTATGCATGGGGGGTACTTCAGCGTGTTCATGCGCTAGACCTGTTTGATTGGACTTGTACCTTGGTTGCGCAGCTTCAGTGCTTCGACCATCAAGGAAAATGCGGTCGTTGGCTGGCGCCGGCTTGGATAGTAAAGATGGTATCCAGACATCGATACAGACCAGTCCGCCAGGTACCCGTAGCGAGGCGCATCTGCTCGACAACCTGGGAGCCCGGCGCTTGCAATTGACCGCTGCCGATGTCCAGGAAATCGAAACAACGCTGTCGCGCTATCCTGTCTACGGCGACCGCATGGGCAAGGACCACATGAGCAGCATCGACTACACAGTCTGAACATTGGAAACATCGGCTGGACCAGCGTCCAGGCAATTGCGAATGAACTGGCGACCGTGGTGCCGCACGACAGAACGCCGCGCCAGGCATGCTGTGCATCACCTGTTGCCAGCGCTGCGTGAACCTTCCGACCCGCCTGTAGCGCGAATTCCTACGCGCCTGTAGGGGCAGGGCTTATAAAAAAACCATCGCACGCGGCCTACCATGGCGGCTCCTTCAAGCGACTTGGCATCACCAGATCGCATAAAGGATGTGTAGTGTTCAACTTACATTTTAAGGAGATCATCATGGCAGCCAATCGTTCGAACAACAACAATCCTCAAGGCAACAACCAGCACACCCAGAACGGCAACAGCCAGTCGGGCAACCGCCAGTCGGGCAATAACGGCATCAGCCAGTCCGGCAACGGCGGCACCAGCAACCGCGGCTTCGCGTCGATGGATCCGCAGCGCCAGCGCGAGATCGCATCGGAAGGTGGCCGCGCCGCCCACGCGTCGGGCAATGCCCACGAATTCACGTCGGAAGAAGCACGCCGCGCCGGCTCGATGAGCCACAAGAACGACGGCAACCGCCAGAGCAGCTCCGGCGGCAACAGCCAGTCGGGCAATCGCGGCAACAGCCAGTCCGGCAACCAGGGCAACAGCCAGTCGGGCAACCGCGGCAACAGCCAGTCCGATAGTCAAGGCAAGCAGGGCAGCCGCGGCACGCAGGGCGGCACGCCGGAACAGCACGCCGCCGCAGGCCGCCAGAGCCACAAGAACGACCGCTGACCGGATACCGGTCACACCGTTTGACGAAGCCACCCTGCGGGGTGGCTTTTTTACGGCGTGCCGAGGAGCCGCCCATGTTTGGCAACGCGGGCGCACTGCGCCGCCCTGCCGGATCGACCGGTTCGACAGGGCGGCCAGGCGCCAGCCAGCACCTGCTGACGATCGCGGCACGGCTTGGCTATGGCTCGATGAATCGTTCCTGCATACGCGCGCGCACCATTTCGGCGAGGATATCCCCATATAGCCGCCTGGCGAAGAAGAGCGTGGTGCCAGCATCGGCCACGATGGCGTCGATATCCGCCTTTGCCGCCCTTACTTGCGCAAACGCGGACCGTACGCGTGACTGGAACGATTGCAGGCTGCCGCGGATGCCGGCAATGTCTTCCACGGCGAAACCATTGCGGAAAAGAAGCTCCTCGACCAGCCGCGTGTCGACAAGCGCAAACAATTCCTGCGCCGACTTCGCGGCGACAAGCGCCTTTGGTTCGCGCGCGAGCGCCGCGTCAAGATTTTCCTGGATGGTGATCAGATCGGTTTCGTAGGCGACGAGCTCGTCGACCAGCCCGGAAGAAAAGGCCAGGCGTTCCTCCGGTCCCATCGTCGTGGGGCCGAGCAGCATGAACTCGCCGGACACATGCGTGCGGATGACAATGTTGTGCTGCTTGAGGTCGTAGACGAACGGTGCAAGATCCCGGTCGAGCAGATCGAGTGTTCGCATGGCCGCCTTCACGTTCGGGTCCTTCAAGTATTGCTCAACGCCGCGCTTGTCGGCCACGGGCTGTGGCAGGTGCTCGAGGCTGCTCAGCATTTGCTCCCGGAATTGCGCTTCGAGGATACCGGCGATCGCGCCCGTGACGATGCCAGCCAGCGCGCCCCTCACGGCTGTGCGTCCGCGAACCGTGCCAGGGTTGGGCGGTCCCCCGATCCTGCGCACGAGGATCGGCTCGGCAGCGCGCAAGGTAATCTGCGGCCGCCCTGCCTGTGTGGCACTGCGGCTGGCCGTCTTGGCGTGACCGTCTTCCCCGCCTGGCTCATGCTGTCGCGCACCGGCAAATGGGCCTCAATCCTCGTGATGCCCTTGCGCTCGGCATATGCGATGAGCCTGGCACGGCAGGACGGGCAAATCTCCTGGTCGACCACGACCACCAGCCGCCCGTTCTCGATCCGGGCCGGACCGTGGGCTTCCAGCGCCCGGATCGAGCGTGCCTCGGCATGCCCGTCGAGGCCCGCGCCGTCATAGGGCTCGGCCGCCAACGCCACCCTGCGGCCGTTCTCGTCGATCACCTGGAGTGCGCCGTAGGTTTCCCATCCCTTGCCCACGGGCGCGCCCCGGGCGCCAGGATCGAGTGCGCCTGGGGGCAGGGTCGCGGGTTTCGACCGGTGCCGGTCCGCATCGCCGCTGGGCGAAGCACCGAAGCCGCGCAGGTTCTGCACCAGCTGGCGCCACATCTCGGCGGGAGACAAGGGTTGCGTCAGCGGGTCCAGGGCCGCCTGTGCCCGCTTGACGATTCCTGGTGGACCCGGCGGGGTCGGAAGTTGTGGACCACCCATTGAAGCACCTCCTGCGTTCCGAGAAGCATGCGATCTGCTTAGTATCGCGCAACACGACGAGAAGTCAATGCCGGTTCAGGCTGCCAACGAGGACGGTCGCGGCGCCGCAACGGCCGGCCAGGACAGCTGGCGACCAGGCTTTGGGAAACTGAACTATGCAAAGGGCAATGTTGAGCTGCGCAAACAGTGCAAAAAAACGCCAGGCGCAGCGAGCGTTAGCAGAGCACACTTGTCGTACAACCAGTAGTGGCGCATGATTTTCCGGCATCACTTCCTTTACTGCAGTTCAACGACGGAGACCGCCATGATCCGCACTTCGATTCGCACGCCGCACGTTTCGCCCCGCCGCGCCCCGGCCCGCCAGGCCCTTGCCGCCGCCATTACCGCAATCACTGCCATCGTCACCATCGCCGCATCCGTCGCCGGCGCCCCGGCCCAGGCCCAGAACATCCCGCTCGCGGACCCGATCCCCGGCACGCTGCCCGCCAGCGCCGTCGGCATCACGCTGCGCCCGCTGCTGACGAACCTGACGGCGCCGGTGGCGGGCGCCGTGGCACCGGGCGAACCGGACCACCTGTACATCGTCGACCAGGTGGGCAAGATCTGGAAGGCCGCGGTGCGGGGCCCTGCCCAAAAAGGGCAGGCACAGCTCTTCTTCGATGTCGCCAGCCGGCTCGTGCCCCTCAATGAAAGCGATGAACGGGGCTTGCTGGGCCTGGCGTTCCACCCCGATTATGCGAGCAATGGCCGCTTCTACCTGTTCACATCCGAGCCGGTAACGGCGCCGGCCGACTTCTCGACACAGCCGGCCGGCGTGGCACCCGTCAACCACAGCGTGATCTCCGGATGGCGCGTAACGAATCCCGGCAGCGCCAATCCGTCCGTCGATCCGGCCAGCGCGCGCGTGCTGATGCGCATCGACAAACCGCAGGGCAACCACAATGGCGGCGCGCTGGCGTTCGGGCCGGACCGCATGCTGTACATCTCGCTGGGCGATGGCGGCGCCGGGGACGACCAGGGGCCCGGCCACGCGCCCGAAGGCAATGCCCAGAGCCTGGCGCCGGGCAATGTGCTGGGCAAGATCCTGCGCATCGATCCGCTGGGCAGCAATGCGGCCAATGGCGCCTACGGCATCCCCGCCGACAATCCGTTCGTGGGCCGCGAGGGCGCCGATGAAATCTTTGCCTACGGCTTGCGCAACCCGTTCCGGATGGCGTTCGATGGCGAGGGCCGGCTGTGGGCCGGCGACGTGGGCCAGCGCGCGATCGAGGAAGTCAACATCATCGTCTCCGGCGGCAATTATGGCTGGCGCGTCAAGGAAGGCAGCTTCCTGTTCGACGCCAACGGCACCAGCCCGGGCTTCGCGTACCAGGCAAGCCCCGGCGCACCTGCGGGGATGGTCGATCCCGTGGCCGAATACGACCATGCGGATGGCCCCGGACAGCCGCCGCTGCGGGTGGCGGTCATCGGCGGCTTTGTCTATTCCGGCATGTCGATCCCGTCGCTGCGGGGGCAGTATGTGTTTGCCGATTTCATCGGCAGCGATGGCACCGGCAAGCTGCTGACGCTGGGCGTGCGCAATACGGTGGAGCGGCTGCTGGCGCCGCAGCGCGATCCGCTCGGCTTCCCGGTCCTGGGGATGGCGCAGGATGCCGGCGGTGAAATCTACGTGCTGGGCAATGCGGACGGCGGCACGCGCGGCAATACCGGCGTGGTGCTGCGCCTGAACGGCCTGCGCTAGAGTAGGGGGCGTTTGCTACACTGCGGCCTTTTGCATCGCAAGAGGCCCCGATGGCATCGCCCGCATCGTCCACGTATTCCCCTTCGTCCGCATCACCCGGATCGCCGGTGTCTTCGACGTCCGTCACAATGCCCGAACTGCGCGCCTGGGCGCAACGCTGCCTGCTCGACACCGACCCCGTGTCGAAAACGGACGAGGTGGCGCGCATGGCCGCCGCCTATGCGTCCGGCGCCTGCACGCTCGACCCCAGTGCGGCGCTGGCCGACTCGCCGGCGATTCCGGGCCGCCCGGCACGGCCCGAACTGGTGCCGCCACGGCAGGTCGGCCGCCGTTCGATGGCCACGCCGGAAGGGCGGGCCATGCTCGTTCATGCGCTGGCGCATATCGAATTCAATGCCGTCAACCTGGCGCTGGATGCCCTGTGGCGCTTTGCCGGCATGCCGGCGCAGTACTACGCGGACTGGCTGCGCGTGGCAAGCGAGGAAGCCACGCATTACCGCCTGCTGGCCGGGCACCTGGCCACGCTCGGTCACGCGTACGGCGATTTCGCCGGCCATGACAGCCTGTGGGAAATGGTCGATCGCACCCGCGGCGACGTGACGGCCCGCATGGCGCTCGTGCCGCGCACGCTGGAGGCGCGCGGCCTGGATGCCGTGCCGCCGCTGCGCGCCAAGGTGGCGCAGGCCGGCGACATGGCCGCCGCCCATATTCTCGACATCATCCTGCGCGACGAGGTGGGGCATGTGGAAATCGGCAACCGCTGGTACCGCTGGCTGTGCGAGCGGCAGGGCCTCGAACCCTATGCGACGTATGACGCATTCGTCGTGCGCTACCGGGCACCGGTTCTGAAAGGGCCATTCAACCTGGAGGCGCGCCGGCTGGCAGGGTTCACCGACGAGGAGCTGGAACGGCTGGGCGCGTTGACCGGTACCGACGGCGAGGCGCAAGCTTCCTAGCCGCGTCACGCGGCCTGGCGCCGCCGGATCTCGCCCTGCACGCCGACCGCGTCGAGCGGGGAGGCGATGTAGTAGCCCTGCAGCTCGTCGCACTGCAGCTGCGCCAGCAGGGCCGCCTGCTCCGGCCGCTCCACGCCTTCGGCCACCACCTTCATGCCCAGCGCGTGGGCCATCGTGATGATGGCCGTGAACAGCACTTCGCCCTGGCCGTCGCCGCCGAGGCGCCTGGTGAACGATTTATCCACTTTCAGCAGGTCGAAATCGAGCTGCTGCAGCATCGACAGCGACGAGTACCCGGTACCGAAATCGTCGACCAGCAGCCGGATTCCCAGCGCGTGCATGGCCTGCAGGTGTTCGGACGTGCGCACCGGGTCGCGGATCATCGTCGACTCCGTCAGTTCGATTTCCACCCGGTCGGCGGGAATGCCATGCCGTTCCAGCGATTGCAGGAACAGCGCATGCATGTCGCGCTCGTTGAACTGGCGGCTGGAGACGTTGATCGATACTGGCACGGCCGCGCAGCCGTCACGCGTCCAGGCCGCGATCTGCGCGCACACGGTATCCACCACCAGTTCGCCCAGCGGCACGATCATGCCGGTTTCCTCGGCCAGCGGGATGAATTCGTCCGGGTAGAGCATCCCGGCGGTCGGGTGATTCCACCGCACCAGCGCCTCCAGGCTGGCCACCCGCTGCGTGGCGGCGCTGACGCGCACCTGGTAGTGCATCACGAACTGGTTGCCGGCGATGGCGGCCTGCAGCTCGCGTTCGCGTTGCTTGCGCTGGCGCATCGCGCCATAGAACGCCGGATCGAAGAACTGGTAACCGTTCTTGCCGCGCGTTTTCACTTCGTACATGGCGATATCGGCATGGCGCAGCAGCGTGTCGACATCGTGCGCATCGCCAGGGCACATGCTGATGCCGATCGACGCACCCACGCTGGCGGTGCCGGCGCCGATCGCCACGCCCGCGTGGAACGCCTGCAGCACGCGGCCCGCCACCTGCGCCGCCTCGCCCGTACCGTTCAGGTTTTCAAGGATGACGATGAACTCGTCGCCCCCCAGGCGCGCCACGTGATCGCCCGGGCGCACGGCGACCTTCAGCCGGCGGGCGACGATCTGCAGCAGCTCGTCGCCCGCCGCGTGGCCGAACGTGTCGTTGACGGCCTTGAAGCCATCGAGGTCGATGAACAGCACCGCCAGCAGTCTGTTGCCTGCCATGGCCCGCGTTACCCCGTCCGGCAGGCACTTGCCCACCCAGGCGCGGTTCGGCAGGCCGGTCAGCGCATCCTCGAAATTCTTGCGTTCCAGGTTCGACAGGTGGGCGCGCTCCAGCGTCACGTCGCGCAGCGTGACGGCCAGCACGTCGCCGGAGCGCCGCACCTTGATGCGCACGCAGGTTTGCCGGCCGCGGACGGTGGACTCGATATCGCCTTCGGCGCTGCCCTGCGCCATCGCCTGGCCCAGCAGCGCGATGGCCGGTTCCACCGGGATGGTTCCCGTGAGCGTGGAGACGCGCCTGCCGATCAGCTCTTCGCGCGTGTGGCGCGACAGCGCCGCGCCCTGTTCATTGCAGTCGACCGTCACGTAATCGACGACCGTGCCATCGGTGCCATACACCGGGGCGGTGATGAAAAAGCCCTCCGTGCTGGCTTCGGTGGCCTTGCGGTAGGCATCCTGGGCCACCGTCAGCCGGTAGCGCTGCAGGGCCAGCCGGCCCGACAGCCCCATGCCCACCAATACGAAGATCAGCAGCGCGATCGTGGCGCCGACGGCTGTCTGGCGCGATGCGATTTCGCGTTCCCGCACCACCGCCAGCGCATGGTCCTGGTCGGCCCCGGCCAGCACCATCAGCGGGACGCCTTCGACCGCCTGCCATCCGACATAGCGGCCGACGCCATCGCCGAATTCGGTGCCGCGGATGAAGGCGCTGCCGCTGCTGCTCGTCAGTGCCCGCTGCAGCGGCGGCGGCAGCAGCTGGATGCGACGGAACGCCTCGCCCAGCTTGAACGCGCGCACCGTGCCGTCGCTGCCCACGGCGGCCAGGAAGCCATGGTCGCCCAGCCGGCTGTCGTCGTATTCGGCGATCAGGTGTTCTGGATCGATCGTCACGACGGCAACGCCGGCAAACTCGCCGTCGCCATCGAGCAGCTTGCGCGAGAAGCGCACGGTATAGCCCGACCGCGTGTCATTCGCAAGGGGCATGCCGATGAACATGTCGTCGGCCGCGCGCAACTGCTGGGAGGTGAAGAAGGGCAGTTGGGCCACCCGCGCCAGGTCGCCGGCGGACCACACGCCATTGGCGTTGGTCATGAGCAGGCGCGCATCGCTGTCGAACAGGCTGATGCGCAATGGCGCGCCGGTGGGGTCGGCCATCTTGCCGAACTGCTCGAGCTTCACCACGCCGTCCAGCGCCTGCCATTGCACGCGGATGATCGTCAGCACCTGGTCGATCATGCCGAGATTGGCGCGGGTCTGCGTTGCGCCATCCTGGGCGATCTTCAGCGTGGTGGCCAGCACCTGGCGCTCGGCCGCGACCCGGTCGCGGGTAAAGCTGCTGAGCAGGAAGAGCCACGACGCGCCGGCGATCAACAGCCCGGCAATTGGCCACAGCAGAATGAACACCAGGTAGGGGCGCAAGGCGGCCAGCGGGGGCGGGCGCAAGCTGGCGAACCTGAAAGACATGTCGAGTCCGGGTCGAAAGGCGCGCGCGGCACAGGCTAGCGCCATGCTAGAAGAGCATACTCCTGTCGGCATGGCTGTGCCGCGCGGTATTGACGGGAGCGCAACACTTGGTCGTGGTGGAGCGCCCCCGCACAGACGGCGTCCTGCCGGTCGGGCGAGATATCATGAATCGATATACCGGCGATCATTAATGGAATTGGTCATCCGGCAACATGGCGCCTACGATACGCCCTTTATCTTCCGACAAAGGATTCTCCGTGGCCGGGCCAATCACTTCCGCAGGCGCGACGCTGGATGGACAGGCGCAATCGCCTGCCAGCTACAAGTCGGCGCTCTCGCTCCTGGCGAGCCTGTTCTTCATCTGGGGTTTCATCACCGTCATCAACAACACGCTGCTGCCGCACCTGCGCAGTGTGTTCGAACTCAGCTATACGCAGACGACGCTGATCGAATCCGTCTGGTTCATCGCCTATTTCGTCGCCTCGATTCCATCGGCGCGCCTGATCGAGCGGGTCGGCTACAAGAAGGCGATGGTCGTCGGCCTGTGCATCATGGCCGCCGGTGCACTGGGCATGATCCCGGCCGCGCGGTTGCCGTCGTATGCCGTGACGCTGGTCGCCCTGTTCGTCATCGCCTGCGGCATCACGCTGCTGCAGGTGGCGGCCAATCCCTACGTGGCGGTGGTGGGGCCGCCGCAGACGGCATCGTCGCGCCTGAACCTGGTGCAGGCGTTCAATTCGCTGGGAACCATGTTCGCACCGTTGTTCGGCGGCTACCTGATCCTGGGCCGCTCCACGAGCGGCACGGCCGAGGCGGGCCAGGTGCTGACCCAGGCCGAGCGCCTGGCGGACGCGCAAGCCGTGCAACTGCCTTATCTGATCGTGGCAGCCGTGCTCGTGCTGCTGGCCGTGATCATCGCCCGCTACCCACTGCCGGCGATGACGTCGCGCCGCGTGTCGAAAGAGGAGCGCGGCGCGCACTCGCTGTGGAAACACCGCAACCTCGTGTTCGGCATTCCGGCCATCTTCATCTATCTGATCGCCGAGATCGGCGTGGCCAACCTGTTCATCAACTTCGTGTCGCAGCCGGACATCGGCAACCTCACACACGAGCGCGCGTCGCACTACCTGTTCCTGCTGTGGGGCGGCATGATGGTGGGACGGTTCGTCGGCAGCATGCTGATGCGCTC